>DATFQN010000047.1:0-5721 GCA_035264165.1 Gaiellaceae bacterium | reverse complement strand
GCCGCGGAACTGGAGCTTCAGCCGGTTGTTGCGCCGAATCGTCCGGAAGTCCTGCGGATCGACGAGGTCGTAGAGGTTCACCTCGCCCGTCTGAAGCGCCTGGAGCCGCGCCGCGTTGTCGGCGATCGGCCGGAAGATGATCCGACTGATCCTCGCCTTCGGCCCCCAGTACCGGGGGTTCTTGACGATCACGAGCCGCTCGCCGAGCGTCCACGACTGGAACTTGTACGGACCGGTTCCGATCGGATGCTTGGTGGCGAAGCTACCCGCCGGCCGAAAGACGCCGTTCGAGTCGACGACACCCTTGTTCGCGCCGTACTTCTTCAGCGCGGCCGGGCTCATGATCGCGAAGTTCCGGAGCGCGAGACCGGCGAGGAAGGACGCCGACGGCTTGGTCAGCGTGATGCGAGCCGTGTAGGCGCCACGCGCGGAGCAGCTCTTGTAGAGGCTCGATCGCAGCTCCTCCGGCGCGCTCCGCTTGCCGACGGTGTTCTTGAAACCGCCGAAGACCTGCTGCCAGTAGTAGGTCGCGTCGATGGTCTGGAACGATCCCTTGAAGTTGTACCAGCGGTTGAAGTTGTAACAAACGGCACGCGCATTGAACGGGGTGTTGTCGTGGAACCGGACGCCGCGGCGGAGCTGGAACGTCCAGACGCGGCCACCCTTCGTCGCCTTCCACCTACGGGCGAGCGAGGGGACGGTGACCGTCGTGCCCGGTTTCTGATCGACGAGGCCCTCTGCGATCTGGTCGAGCACTCGCAGCGACGTCCCGTCCGAGACGAGCGCGCCGTCGAGCGCCACCGGATCGCCCTCTGTGCCGAAGATCAGCGTCGTTTGCGACGCGACCGATCGCGCCGGCGTCGCTCCCGCCACCGCAAGCGAGATGCCCGCGAGTAGCAGAATCGGTATCAGGGTTCTCTTCACTCTCCGCCCCAACGTGGTTCTCCTTTCCCTCGTGCCCGGTTTGCCGCAGAGATGCAGTATCCAGCAGGTCCGACGCTCGGGCAACCGGGATAGTTAGGGACGGCAGGGCGGCGCACAGCCGCCGCTACCCGATCGAGGCGTCCGCGACTGCTTGCTAGACCGCGGAGACGGCCTGCAGATCGCGCAGCGCCGCGAGGCGGGCCAGTGCCTGGCTCTCGAGCTGCCGCACGCGCTCACGCGTGAGATCGAGCTCCTTGCCGATCGCCTCGAGCGTCCACGGCTCGCCTTCGAATCCGAAGCGCAGCTCGAGGATCCGGCGCTCGCGCTCCGGCAGCGCGTCCAATGCCTTGCGCACGCCCTGCTTGCGCAGCGACTCCTCCGCCTCGTCGAACGGATCGGCAGCCTCGCGATCGGCGAAGAGATCGCCGAGCTCGCCTTCGTCGTCTGCGCCGACGGTCTGGTTCAGCGAGACGGAGGCCTGGGCGGCGCCGAGCGCCTCGTCGACGTGTTGGATCGGCAGCCCGGTCGCCTCGGCGAGCTCGTCCTTCGTCGCCTCACGGCCGAGCTCGACCTCGAGCCGGCGCGCCGCGCGCGACAGCTTCTGCTGGCGCTCGACGACGTGGACGGGCACGCGGATCGTGCGCGCGTGGTTCGCGACAGCGCGCTGCACCGACTGGCGGATCCACCACGTGGCGTAGGTCGAGAACTTGAAGCCGCGGCGCCAGTCGAACTTCTCGACGGCGCGGTTGAGCCCGAGCGTCCCTTCCTGGATCAGGTCGAGGAACGGCACGCCGAGGCCGCGGTAGCCCTTCGCGATCGAGACGACGAGGCGCAGGTTGGACTCGATCATGCGGCGCTTGGCCGTCAGGTCGCCGCGCTCGATCGCCTTCGCGAGGAAGACCTCCTCGGCCGCGGTGAGCAGCTTGTGGCGTCCGACGTCGGCGAGGAACAGCTGCAGGCTGTCGGCGGCGCCCGTGAGCTCGGCGACCTCGACAGCCGCGACGGGCTCGGCCGCCTTCGCACCCTCGGGCGGCGCCTCGGGGTCGCGGATCTCGATCCCGATGCGCTCGAGCTCGCGCAGGAAGTCTTCGTGCTCGGTCTCGTTGAGCTCGTGCTCGAGCGCGAACGCCTCGACCTCAGGGGCCTCGAGGAAGCCGCGCTCGTCCGCCGCCTCCAGGAGCGAGCGGGCGTGTTCGGTATCAAGCAACTCGTGCAACTGGTTCTGCGTCAACCGTCTCTACGTCCTTTCGTGCTGCATCAGGGATAACACCAAACCTACGTACTGTAAGCCGGATCTCCTCCTCGTTCCACTGGGCGAACCCACGAACGAGGGCCCGTCGATCCTTATTCCGCAGCCGCCGGCTCAGCGGTTTGCGCGCGCGCCGGGAACTCGAACTCGACCTTGCCCTCGTCGTTCAAGACGAGACGGGCACGAAAAGGTTTGCCTCCGCGCGAGCGAAATCCACTCAGGACCTCGCGGGTGCGACCTTCCTCGAGCAGCTGCCGCGCGATCTCGGGCGTAATCGTCCGACCCGCGACGCGCTTCCAGATCACGAAGCCGCATCCGGCGTCCTCCCGGCTCTTCCAGCTCGTGCAGCCGTAGGCGCGCGAATTCTCCCGGATCACCTCGCCGGTCTCGGCCCCGCAGCGGGGGCAGAGGCCGAGCTCGACGCGCTCCGGCCGTAGCTTCTCGCGGTCCAGCGCAGCAATCTGGTCGACCGTCTGCCGCGCGAAGCCCTCGATCTCCTCCATGAAGCGCTGCCGGTCGTCCTTCCCCTGCTCGATGTCCGCCAGCCGCTTCTCCCAGCCGCCGGTGAGCTCGGGCGATGTCAGCGGGTGCGCCTCGAGCATGGTGACGACTTGCAGCCCCTTGGGCGTGGGCTGGAGATCCTTGCCGACGCGTTCGACGTACTCGCGGCGGATCAGCGTCTCGATCGTCTCGGCGCGCGTCGCCGGCGTGCCGAGGCCGCGCTCCTTGAGCGCCTCGCGGAGCGCCTCGTCCTCCACGAGCTTCCCCGCGGTCTCCATCGCCGAGAGCAGCGTGGCGTCGGTGTAGCGCGGCGGCGGCTTGGTCTCTTTCGCCTCGGCCTCGGCAGCGGCGCACGTCACCGTCTGGCCCTCGCGCAGCTCGGGCAGCTCGCCGCCCTCGCCCTCGTCCTCTTGCGCGCCCGTGTTCCCGTTCTTCGCGCCGTCGTCTCGGCGGTCGTCCGCCTCGAGGCCATACAGCGCCCGCCAGCCGGGATCGAGGGTGACCTTGCCCCGCGTGCGAAACCGCTCGCCCTCGACCTCGGTGACGACGGTCGTGCGCGCGAAGCGGGCCGGCGGGTGAAAGACCGCGAGGAACCGGCGTGCGACCAGATCGAACACGCGCCGCTCGTCCGGCGTCATCACCGAGACGTCGTGCTGGACGTCCGTGGGGATGATCGCGTGGTGGTCGCTCACACGCTCGTCGTTGACGACGCGCCCGAGCGGAAGCCGGTCGAGGCCGAGCACGAACCGCGCACCGCCCGCGTACTCCGGGATGGGCGCGAGCGTCGACGCCGTCGGCTTCAGCTGCGGAACGAGGTCGCCGGAGAGGTAGCGCGACGACGTGCGCGGATAGGTGATGGCCTTCTTGTCCTCGTACAGCGACTGCGCGGCACGAAGGGTCCGCTGAGCAGAGAAGCCGAAGCGGCGGTTCGCGTCGCGCTGGAGCGACGTCAGGTCGTAGAGCAGCGGCGCGCTCTCGCTCTGCTCCTTGCGCTCGACCGACTCGACGCGTCCGCGCTTCCCTGAGACCTTCGCGACGATCTCGTCGGCTCGGCCGCCCTCGCCAATCCGTGTCTCGTCGCCGTGGAACCAAAGGCCGGAGTACGCCGGGTCGAACCGCGCGTGCACGAGCCAGTACGGCACGGGCACGAACGCCTGGATCTCGCGCTCCCGCTTCACCATCAGCGCGAGCGTGGGCGTCTGGACGCGTCCGAGCGACACGACGCCGCCGACCCAGGCACGGCCGCGGATCGTGGCCGCACGGGTCGCGTTCATGCCGACCAGCCAATCGGCCTCGGAGCGGGAGCGCGCCGCCGCCTCGAGCGGCTGCATCTGCTCGCCGGGCCTGAGCCGCTCGAATCCCTCGCGAATCGCCTGCTTGGTCATCGACGAGATCCACAGCCGCTCGACGGGCTTGGGCGCCTCAGGCGAGGTCGGCGGCACGCCGAAGACGCTCTCGTAGATGTAGGCGAAGATGAGCTCGCCCTCGCGACCGGCATCACATGCGTTGACGACCCGCTCGACGTCGGCACGCCGGAGGAGCTTCTCGACGAGCTTCAGCTGCTTGCGCGCCTTGGCGTCGCGCGGCTTGAGCTGGAAGCCGTCGGGCGGGACGATCGGGAGGTCGGCGAGCCGCCATTTCTTGAAGCGCTCGTCGTACTCCTCGGGCTCCTTGAGCTGGACGAGGTGACCGACGGCCCAGCTGACGACCGTGTCGTCCGACTCGAGGTAGCCCTCCTCGCGGGCAAAGCTGCCCGGGAGGGCCGCCGCGATGTCGCGGCCGACCGACGGTTTCTCAGCGATGACGAGCGTCTTGGCCATTCGATCCACCATAGCGAAGGGACTTTCGCCTCCTGGTTTGTCGCGCGTCACGCGGGTTCCCACCACGCCCGCCCACCGACAGCGTAGGCGTGGGCTTCGGACGAAACAGTCACGCGCGCGCGTCGAAAGCGTGACGATCCGTCCCCGGTATCCTCCCGCGCCAGCCGTGCGGCCGGACACCGAGACGCCCGTCGCGCCCGCCGGACCGGCGCTCGTCTACCGCCTGATCGGCTACCTGACCTACGTCCCCGCCCGCCTCCTCTTCCGCATGCGCTGGCGCGGGATGGAGCACGTTCCCGCAGGCGGCTGCGTGCTCGCGCCGACCCATATCTCGAACCTCGACCCCTGGGCGGTCGGCTTGCCGCTTTTCCCACGGCGGCATCTCCGCTTCATGGCGAAGGCCGAGCTCTACCGCCCGCTGCTGGGCTGGATCCTTCGCCAGGGCGGCGCCTTCCGCGTCCGGCGCGGCGCGGGCGACGTCGAGGCGATCGAGACGGCGGTGGGGCTCTGCCGCGAGGGCCATGCGGTCGTGGTCTTCCCGGAGGGTACGCGCCGCCGGAAGGGCATCGTCAAGCGCCGGACCGCGCGACCGCATACCGGCGCCGCGCGGATCGCGCTGACCGCGGTCGTCCCGCTCGTGCCGGTCGGCATATCCGGCACCGACCGACTGGCGCGACTCGGGCCGGTGCGTGTCGTCTTCGGTTCCCCGATCCCGCTCGACGATCTCCGAGACGGCGATGCGCACACGGCGGCCGAGCTCGCCACCGACCGGCTCATGAGCGCCATCCGGGCGCTCGAGGAGCAGGCGTGAGCCGCGGAAGGACTCCGTCGGTTCAGGGGGAACTCCTGTGGTCAGACGCCTCCGCTCCTCTCCCCTCTCGAGACGATCAGACCCCGGTGCGGGCGGGGGCGTCACTTCTTCAGATCCGGCCCTGACGTGGAGCTCCTCGCCAACGAGGCGTTCACGCAGCTCCATCCGACGGGCCACCACGCCGATCGGCCGGAGCGGCTCCGCGTGTTGCTGGACGCTCTCCCGGGCTGGACGCACGTCGACCGCGTCGCCATGCGCGAGGAGCTCGAGCGCTGCCACACGAGCGAGTACATCGACTCCGTGCAGGCGATCGGGGAGCCGACCTGGCTCGATATCGACACGATTGCCTCCGCCACGACGTGGGAGGCGGCGACGCTCGCCGCCGGCCTCGCGATCGCGGCGGTCGACGCAGGTGC
>DATFQN010000046.1:0-36198 GCA_035264165.1 Gaiellaceae bacterium | reverse complement strand
TCCGCGGTGACCATGGGGGCGACGGCGGAGAACCTCCACGACCGGTTTCCGCAGCTGACGAAGGAGGACGCCGATCGCTTCGCGGTGGAGTCGCAGAGGCGAGCGGCCGCGGCGTGGCAGAACGGCGTGATGCGCGAGACGATCGTCCCGATGAGCGTCTTCACCGACGACGGCTGGACGATGGCCGACCGCGATCAGTTCCTGCGCCCCGACACGTCGATGGAGGGGCTCGCGGAGCTGCCGACGCCGTTTCGCGCCGGCGGACGCGTCACCGCCGGGAACTCGGCGGGGCTGACGGACGGCGCGACGGCCGCGCTGCTCGCTTCCGAGGAGGCCGCGGACGAGCTGGGACTGAGGCCGAAGATGCGGTTGGTGGGGTTCGCCTTTGCGGGCGTCGAACCGGAGCTGATGGGCATCGGTCCGATCCCGGCGACGAAGCGCGTGCTCGAGCAGGCCGGGATCGGCATCGACGACGTCGACCTCTTCGAGCTGAACGAGCCCTTCGCGGTGCAGGTGCTCACCTGGTGTGACGGGATGGACGTCTCGTCGGACGACGAGCGGCTGAACCCATACGGCGGGGCCATCGCCTGCGGCCATCCGCTGGCGGCGACCGGCGTGCGGCTGATGGCCGAGCTCGCATACGGCTTCGGCGAGCGGCCGAAGGCGCGGTACGGCCTCACGGCGTTGTGCATCGGGATGGGGATGGGCGCGGCCGTCCTCTGGGAGAGCCTGGTTGGAGACTGAGTTCAAGCTCGTGCGGGTCGACTCCGAGCGCGGGCCGATCGCGCTGCTCACGATCGACAACGGCGAGGACTACACGAAGCCGACGTCGCTCGGGCGGTCGGCGCTGGAGTCGCTTGCGCGGGTGCTCGAGGAGCTGGAGGGCGGGGACTGGAGCGGGTTGGTGATCACCGGCAAGCCGTTCGTCTTCTGTGCCGGGGCCGACATCAAGGAGTTCCACGGGATCGATCCGGAGACGGCGCGCCTCGGGTCGCGGAGCGGCCATGAGCTCTTCGCGCGGATCGCCGCACTGCCCTACCCGACGCTGGCGGCGATCAACGGCGCGTGTCTCGGCGGCGGAGTCGAGCTGGCGCTCCATTGCGACCACCGGACGATCTCGACCGGCGTGCGGCACTTCGCCGCGCCGGAGGTCTTCCTCGGCCTCTTCCCCGCTTGGGGCGGGACGCAGCTCGTCCCGCGGCTCGTCGGGCTGGAAGCGGCGATCAAGTTCAACGTCTCGAACCCGCTGCGGCAGAACAAGATGCTCACCGGCGCGGAGGCCTTGGAGTGGGGCTTCGCCGACGCCCTCTTCCAACCGGCCGAGTTCCTCGACGAGTCGCTCGCGTTCCTGCTCGGCGACGGGGTCAGACCCCGTGAACAAAGCGTAACGTTCGATCCACAGCTGTTCGAAAAGGCGAGGCGGCAGCTCGACGACTCGCTCCACGGGGCCACGCCTGCTCCGTACACGGCCCTCGACCTGATGGAAGGGGCCGTGTCCGGTTGGAGCATCGAAGAGGGCTACGCCGCCGAGGAGGAGGCGATTGCCGAGCTCCTGCCCAGCCGTCAGGCGCAGGCCTCGATCTACGCCTTCGACCTCGTCGAGCGGCGCGCGAAGCAGAACCCCGGACGGCCCGCGGCCGAGGCGCGCGAGGTCAAGAAGGTCGGGATCGTCGGCGCCGGCCTCATGGCCACGCAGCTCGCGACGCTGTTCCTCCGCCGTCTCGAGATCCCGATCGCGATCCGCGACCTCGACCAGGAGATCGTCGACCGCGCGATGGCCGGGATCGAGGCGGAGCTTGAAAGCCAGGTCCAGAAGGGGCGATACGACGAGGGCAAGGCGCGCTTCCTCGCCTCGCTCGTCGAGGGCGGCACCGGCTACGACCACTTCGCCGACTGCGACTTCGTGCTCGAGGCCGTGTTCGAGGAGATGGGCGCCAAGCAGCAGGTCTTCACCGATCTGGAGGCAGTCGTCTCGCCCGAGTGCGTCCTCGCCACCAACACCTCGTCGCTCTCCGTCACCGAGATGGGCGCGAACCTCCAGCACCGCGAGCGGCTCGGCGGCCTCCACTTCTTCAACCCGGTCGCGGTCCTGCCGCTGGTCGAGATCATCAGCACGCCCGAGACCGACGACGCGACCCTCGCGACGATCTGGGACGTCGCGACCCAACTCCGCAAGCGGCCGGTCCTGTCCAAAGACGCGCCCGCGTTCATCGTCAACCGCGTCCTCACGCGGATGACCGTCGTGCTGATGGACGCGCTCGAGCAGGGGAACACCGTCGAGGAGACTGACGAGGCGATCTTGCGGCTGGGGATGCCGATGGCGCCATCCGTCCTGCTCCAGATGGTCGGCCCGAAGGTCGCCTACCACGTGCTCGAGACGCTCCACGAGGCCTACCCGGACCGCTTCCCACTCTCGGAGACGCTGGCCAATTACGCCGAGGGCACAGAAGAGATCGTCGTCCGCGGTGACCAGCGCCGCAGCCGCGAGGAGATCCAGGAGGCGGCGCTCGAGGCGATCGCCGACGAGATCCGTCACATGCTCGACGAGGGCGTCGTCGAGAGCCCGAAGGACGTCGACACCGCGCTGCTCCTCGGCGCGGGCTGGCCGTTTTTCCTGGGCGGCATCACGAAGTACCTCGACCAGAGCGGGATCTCGGAACGCGTCGCGGGTCGCCAATTCGCCGATTCGAGGGCTGCAGCACCCGCTTGACGGGCGATAGAGGCCGCATGAAGTGGCGCTACGCAAGTCGGCGCACTTCTGGCACCCGAACTGAGCTTCTACGCGGTCGTCATG
The DNA here is from genome assembly GCA_035264165.1 of Gaiellaceae bacterium. Lineage (GTDB taxonomy): Bacteria > Actinomycetota > Thermoleophilia > Gaiellales > Gaiellaceae > JACDAN01. The sequence continues at coordinate 33,404 of DATFQN010000046.1, read as the reverse complement.
TTCCTCGCAGGCGACGGCGGCGGCTGTTTCGAGCTACACTGCGACCCACAGCGCTCGCGCGGGGACTGAGCGGGCGCGATCTTTCTTCGGAGGTTGCGGCACTCGGACGTGCCGCCCGTGTTGCACGAAGCTATCGAGCCAACTCCGGTTCCTACTCAAGCGACTCATACGCTGGTCGAGGAGACCAAGCGGGCTTCAGCCTGGGCGGGTGAGCCGTTCCTGCACCCGGACGAAGAGCCCGACATCGTGCTCGCGCCCGGGACTGCGCGGCGCCGTGCGCTCGACGACGCGCTGGCCGAGATCGAGCAGGACCTGAAGGAACCGTCATCCCACTGGAAGATCCGCTACGCGCTCATGCTCGGACTCGAGCGCGTCCTCAGCGACCGCCCGCCGAAGCTGAAATCCGGCACCGAGCTGCGCCGCCACCAGGTCGACGCGCTGGCCGGGATGCTGACGGAGCTGATCGCCGCGAACCAGCGGTCCGAGGAGACGAACGGCAACGGGACACTGACCGCCGAGGAGGTCGAGGAGCTCGAGGCCGAGGACGAAGAGGAGGAGAACGGTGAGGACGTCGAGGTCGAGCCGGCGCATCACGACCCCGGAGCCGAGCGGCGCTACCGGTTCCGGCATCCGACGGCCTCGGGGAAGACGATCGCCGCCGCAGGGTTCGTGGAGGCCGCCCGCACGATGGGCGTCCTCATCCTCACCCACCGTCGCCTGCTCGTCTCTCAGTTCAACCGTGAGCTGACCGAGGAGGGGTACGGCGAGCGCCTCGCTCCTGCCGTCACCCGCGGCGAGAGCGCGCCGCACAGCAACCTGATCACCGTCCAGACCTACGCGTGGTTCGCGCGGCACGTGAAGGACATCGAGCGCGGCGTCTACCAGCTGGTGATCTGCGACGAGGCGCACACGGCGCTCGGCGAGAAGACGAGCACAGCGATTCGCACGCTGACCGAGCCGGTCTACATCGGCATGACGGCCACGGAGCAGCTGATCGCGAAGCAGGTTTCCGACGTCTTCCCCGCCTCAGTCGACGATCTGCCGCTGCAGGATGCGGCGCGGCGCGGCCTGATCGCGCCGCTGCGCTGTCTACGCGTCCCGCCCGCGGCCGCCATCAACTCCGTGCCGATCGTCGGCGGCGACTTCGAGGAACGCGCCCTCGCCGAAGTCCTCGACCACCAGGCGCTGAACCAGGCGGCGGCGAGCCTCTACCGCGACCGCTTCGGCTCGACGCCCGGCATCGTCTACGCCGCCGGGGTCGACCACGCCTACAACCTCGCGCGCGAGTTCCGCGCAGCGGGCTTGCGGGCCGAGGCCGTCAGCGGGCGGACGCCGCCGGTCAAGCTCGCAGAGATCCTCGCGGCGTACGAGCGCGCGGAGATCGACATCCTGATCAACGCGATGCTGCTCGCCGAGGGCTGGAACTCGCCGCGAGCGACGGTCTGCATGCACCTCGCGCCGACGGCGAGCCGCCGGGTCTACCAGCAGCGCATCGGCCGGATCATGCGGCTGCACCCCCGGAAAGAAGCGGGCGTCGTCGTCGACTTCGTCCCCAAGGGGGCGACCCACAACGAGCGGGTGATCTCGCTCCACAGCTTGCTCGACGCCGACTTCTACCGCGAGGGGGCACGCGTGACGCCGGCTCCGCGACGACGTGCGCAGCGGCGCGCTCGTCGCAAGCTCTCGCCGGCGTCGTGGCTCGTGCCGGTGACGCCCGACGTGCGACGGCGCCTCGCGGTGATCGCGCGCGAGTGGCAGCGGATCGATCCCCGCTACCTCGACGAGGAGGAGCAGCGGTTCTGGGCAACGATCGCCGGGCGTCAGGTTCGGTTCGAGGAGCGCGTCGACTTCGCGAAGAAGCTGACGGAGAGCGGGACGACGCGCAGCGCACTGGAGCAGTTCCTCTTCACCTGCGCCGCCGAGAACCCGAATCGCCGGCTGCGCATGACGGCGCTCGCCGATCGCGTCTCCATGAGCGTCGACCGCGCCAGCTTCGACGATCTCGTCACGCTCGTGACGCAGGCGCCGACCTGGGAGAAGGACCGAGCCCAGGGCATCCGCATCCTCCTCCGCGGGATCGCCGACGGCAAGGTGGACGCGCCTGAGCAGATCCTTTGGCGCTGGACGTGGCGGCTCGCGCGGGCGACGCGGAAGATCCAGGACCGGCGGGCGAGTGCGGAATACCCCGAGGCGAAGCGGCTGCTCGGCGCACTCGCCAACTCGCGCGGCCACCGCCACGAGGAGAACGCGCAGAAGCTCGTGCGGACCGCGAAGGAGCTCCCGCTCGAGGTCGGCGTCGCGCTGCTCGCCTCAGCCGAGGGCTATACGCCGAAGGCGACGAGGCTGATCGATGCCGCGCGCGAGGAGCTCGGGTCGGTCGAGGAGGTCGCTGCGGCGCTCGCCGAGAACCTGCCGCAGCCGAAGCTGCAGTCGCGCTCGAGGCGACGCCGCCGCCGCAAGAAGAAAGGCAAGAAACAGCAGCAAGAGCAGGTCGCCGCCCAGAACGGAGACCAGCCGGCGGAGCAGCCGGCGACGGAAGAAAAGTCCGAAGCTGCTACTGCTCGGTAGCCGCGTCCGGCGGACCGTTCTCCCTGTCGCGCTCACGCAGGAAGCGGGTGAGCTCGGCGGCCAGCGCGTCTCCGGACGGCAGATCTGATTCCTCCAGCTCGTCCGCCCGCGACTCCAGGTCCTCCACGTATGCCTGCGTGTCCGCGTCCGTGGCGACCGCGCGGCTGACCTGCTCGACGTAGCCCTCGGCCGCTTCCTGCAGCTCGGCGACGTCGATGTCGACGTTGAGCAGCGACCCGAGCCGCTCGCAAAGCGCTAACGCCGCACGCGGGCTCGGGGTCAGGGAGACGTAGTGCGGCACGGCCGCCCAGAAGCTCACCGACGGGACGCCCTGGCGGCGACAGGCGTCGTGGAGGACGCCGACGATGCCGGTGGGCCCCTGGTAGCGCGAAGCCTGGAGGCCCAGCCGCTCGACCAGCTCCGAATCGCTGGCGCTTCCGGTCACCGGGCACGGCCGCGTGTGTGGGACGTCGGCCAGTAAAGAGCCGAGACTGACGAAGAGCTCGATGCCGAGCTCGGCGGCGTAGTCGACGACGAGGCTGCTGAACGCTCGCCAGCGGAGGTTCGGCTCGATCCCGAGGAGCAGCACCACGTCGCGGTCCAAGCCCTCGGGCCTCGCCCGATAGAAGGAGGTTTCCGGCCAGTCGATCTCCCTCGTGATCCCCTCGACGAGCCGGACGTGCGGCCTCGTCGCCTGAAAGTCGAAGAACTCCTCGGGATCGACGTCTGCGATCAGCTCCGCATCCCAGAGCCGCGCGAGGTAGCCCGCGGCGAGCGAGGCGCCCTGACCGCCGTCGTTCCAGCCCCGGAACGCGGAGATCAGCAGCGGGTGCTCCAGCTCGGGACGCCCATGGATGCGAAGCTCGTCGGCCATTGACGGCGCTCAGCTTAGGGGTTTATGGGCTTCAGCCAGACGGGCGGGCGCCAGAGCATCGTCGCGAGCGCAACCGTCAGCGACCAAACCGCCGCGGCGAGCGCGACGTGCACGGCGACGATCCCCCACGGCAGCTCCAGCCGCCACTGGAGCTCGCCCACGGCCATCTGGCAGAGCAGGACGCCGAGCGTGAGCAGCGCGAAGCGAAAGAGCCGCGGCGCGCTCGCGCGCCGTGCGGCGAGCAGGCCGAGCACAAACAGGAAGAGCGCGCCAAAGACCGCGGTCACGCGCACGTGGAGGTAGACCGCGTCATCCAGGTGCCAGAGCCGCTCGACGACGTCTGGGTCGCCCGAGTGCGGCCCCGCCGCCGTCGAAAACGTCCCACTGACGACGAGCGTCAGGCACGCGGCGACGAGCGCAACCCCCGCCCAACGCAGCTCAGCCGGAAACGAGATCCCGCCTCCGCCCCGCTCCTCCCTCGCCGCCTCCAGCGCGACGACAATCGCGCCGCCGAGCGCCAGCAGCGCGAGCAGGAAGTGGACGATGACGATCTCCGGCGGGAGGTCATAGCGGATCGTTGCCAGCCCGAGCGGGGCCTCGACGATCGTCAGCAGCGCGACCAGGAGCGCGAGTCGGAAGAGCCGCGTCGGGCGGCGGCGCGCGAACCACGCGGTCAGGACGGAGAGCGTGATCGGGAAGATCCCGAAGACACGGTTCCCGAACTCGACGAAGGCGTGGTAGTCCTCCGCCGGGAAGAACGCCCCCTCCTCGCAGCCCGGCCAACCCTCGCAGCCGAGGCCAGAGCCCGTCAGACGGACGAGCGAGCCGGTCACGACGATGATGTAGAGCGCAATGGCCGTCGCCACGGCAAGGCGCCGGAAGCGGATCGGCGTCATGCGGCCTCGACGCGAGCGAGGAAGTCGGCGAGGACAGCTCTATAGCGTTCCGGCTCCTCGACGAACGCAGTGTGCGAGCTCTCCACGAACAGGGCGCGCTCGGAGCCCGGGATCAGTCGTTGCGCCTCCTCGGCGAGCTCTGGCGTGCACATGTCGTAGCGGCCCGACGTGATCAGCGTCGGGACGTCGATCTCGGAGAGGCGCGGTCGAATGTCCCAGTCCCGGAGGAGTCCCGTCGGCGCCCACTCCTGCTTGCCCCAGATCGTCTCGTACACCTGCTTCGTCTTGCCGGCGAGGCCGCGCTCGACGCACTCGGGGAGCGGGTCGAGTCGACACACGTGCCGCCGGTAGAACCGCTGCTCGGCGAGTGCTTCGTCCTCGCCGAGCGGTGCCCGCAGCCGCGCCGCTTCCGCCGCCCACGTCTTCGCCGCCGTCGGCGGTGCGTTGAGGGTGAGGCTCGCGAGACCATCCGGCTTCCGCAGCGCGTACTCGAGTGCGAGCATCGAGCCCCACGACGTCCCGAGCAGATGGATCCGCTCGACGCCGAGCGCATCGCGAACCGTCTGCACTTCGTCGAGAAAGAGCTCCAGCGTCCACAGGCTCGGGTCGTCCGGGCGCGACGAGTTGCCGCAGCCGAGCTGGTCGTAGAGAACGACCCGTCGGTCGAGCTGCTCGAGCGGTTCGAAATAGTTGTGCGTCGACCCCGGTCCGCCGTGGAGACAGAGGAGCGGCACACCGTCCTCCGGACCGACGTCGCGGTACCACGTCTCGTAGCCGTGGAACGGGATGCGCCCCTCGACCGCCCTCACAAGACGAGCGGCTCCAGCACCGCGGGATAGCCGTCGGCGCCCGGAAACGGCGTCGGCCGCGAGCCGAGGAAGAGCGGCCGATCCGCCGCGTTGAGGAGCACGGGCATCAGGTCCGGGCCACGGAGGTGGCCGAGGATCCCGCGCGAGCAGTCGAGCTCGCCGAACGAGTCGACGGCGTCGGCGCGAACTCCCGGCCCCGCCACGATCAGCGGCACCGGGTCTCCGGAATGGATCACGTCGGGATAGGCCGGCGTCGCGTGGTCGCCGGTGACGCAGACGACGGCGCGATCCGCCGGCAGCTCCCCGAGCTGCGCGTCGAGGCGCTCGATCGTCCGCTGCTTCACAGCCGGATCCTTGGTGTGACCGGCCTTGTCCGTCGCCTTCAGGTGCGTGAAGACGAACGTCTCGCCCTCATCGAGCCGCTCGCGGATCAGGTCGATACGGCGCGCGAGATCGGCGCCGGGATCGTCGCTCTCCGGCGCCTGCGCCGGCTCGAGCCCCACGGCTCGGGCGAGCCCGTGCATGAAGCGGGAGTCCGCGACAAAGGTTCCGGTGACGCCGTGGCGCTCGAGGAATGTCGGCGCCGGGCGTGCACGGCCCCACCACTTGAGTGTGATCACATTGAAGCGCTCGCCTCCGAGGCGGTCGATGACGAGCCGCGTCCACCGCTCCGCCGCTCGCGCGGTTGTCGCGGCGTCCGGGTGCGCCGCCTGCGGGCGAAGGACCGGATGGCGGTCGCGAAAAAACGCGTCGGAGTCCGTGACGCGGTCGTCGGCGCCGCCGGACACGCGCAACACGGCTTCACCGCGGCGGAGGTGTGTGAGCACAAAGTGCAGCCCGTCGATCTCCAGCTCAGCGCAACGCGCGATGAGGGCCGCGGCCTCCTCCTCGTCCTCGTCGTAGCGCGGGCGGCCCGTCAGCCACAGTTCGCCGTCGCGCTTTTCCGCGGGTCGGAGCGCGGCAAACGCGAAGACGTCGTCGGCGCCGACCTCTTGCCCGGCGCCGAGAGCCTCCAGCACCGCTCTGCCGGGAAACTCCTCGGGCAGGTAGCCCAGCATCGACCAGTGCGCGACCTCACTCGACGGCGCGCGGCCCGGCCCCACCGTGTAGAGCACGCCCGTCGAGCCGCTTGCCGCCAGCGTGTCGAGGTTCGGCGTCGCCGCGGCCTCGTTCGCGGTGCGCCCGCCGAGACTCGCATGAGCTCGGTCTCCCAGCCCGTCGAGCAGGACGACGACGATCGGATGCACGTGCGGAAACTAGTGCCCGTTCAGGTGATGCTGCTGCGGTTCTCGTTCGCGAGCACCAAGCCAGAGTGCGCACTCCGACGAGCCAAGGCTGGGCAGCCCTGGTGAGGAGGAGGGTGCGCTATGGCGCAGCGTGATCGCGGGCCAGGGCCAGCGGGCATTGCCTGGACGGGCACTTAGACGGGAACGCGTTCGAGGCTGCGGATCACCCGCGCGACGCCTCGCGGCACTAGCGACTCCCAGTCGCCGCCGTCGCGCAGCGCCTGCCGCACCTCCGCGCCGGAGGTCTGCTTCGTGGCGCCTTCGTCCAGGATCACGACCTCGTAGCCGGCGTCGCGGAGCCGGTCGAGCTTCGTCCCGCCCCACTCACTGAAGAGCCGCAGGTACTGCGTGACGCCGTCGGGGACGTACGCCGCCCAGAGCTCGGGCTCGTTGACGGGGAACGGGATCACGTGGACGCGTGCGAGGTCGAGCCCGAGATCGGCCGCCGCGGCCTTGACCATCAGCAGCCGCTCGGCGTACGACCATGGATTGGACCTGGGCAGGTGCCGCAGCGGGTCGCTCGGCTCGGGGCGGATGCGCGTGGGATCGGGGTTCGTGATCCCGACGAAGACCTCGTCGCTGCGCTCGCTGGCACCCCGCAGGTACTCGAGATGGCCATTGTGGAAAGGCTGAAACCTCCCGTGCACCATGCCACGGGTCATTGCACGACGACCCCGGAGCCCTCCTCCACGAACCCGATCCGGCGCAGGAACAGCCGCCGTGCAGCGAACTCCGCCTCGAGCGTCGCACCGCGGTCGGCCGGGACGGAGACCAAGAGGCCGCCGGCGGTCTGCGGGTCGAACGCGAGCGCCTCGAGCGCCTCCGAGATCTCCTCGACGTGCACGTGCGGCCCTGCGAACTCGCGGTTGCGCGGATCGCCGCTCGTCCGCACCCCGGAGCGGGCGAGGTCCAACGCGCCGTCGATGGCCGGAAACCGTTCCGATTCAAGGCGGATGCGAACGCCACTGCGGTCGGCGACCTCGTACGCATGGCCGAGAAGCCCGAAGCCCGTGACGTCGGTGACGGCGTTCGGCTCTACCGGACGCAGGACCTCGGCGGTCTCCTTGTTCAGCGTCTTCATCCAGCGCACCGCGCGCTCGAGCTGCTGCGTGCCCGCGGCGCCTTGCTTGTACCCCGTCATGATCAGGCCAGTCCCGAGCGGCTTCGTCACGAAGAGCACGTCGCCCGGCTGCGCGCCGTTCTTCGGCCAGATGCCGTCGGGCCGCACGGTGCCGATCACCGCAAGGCCGTACTTCGGCTCCTCGTCGCGGATGGTGTGGCCGCCTGCGAGTAGCCCGCCCGCCGCGCGCACCTGCGCGTCGGCGGCGGCGAAGATCGCGCCGACGGTCTCCGTCGGCAGCGACTCCGGGAAGGCAGCGATGGAGAGTGCGAGCAGCGGCGATCCGCCCATCGCGAAGACGTCGTTGAGCGCATTCGTCGCCGCGATCGCACCGTAGTCGCCGGCGTCGTCGACGACGGGCGGGAAGAAGTCGAGCGTGAAGATGAGCGCACGCTCGTCGTCGAGCCGGTAGACGGCGGCGTCGTCGGCCGGCTCGAGCCCCACCAGCAGGTCCTCCGCGTCCACCGGAACGAACCCACTCAGGAGCTCCTCGAGGCGTGCCGCCGAGTACTTCGCGGCGCACCCCCCGCAGGACGCAAGGTCGGTCAGCTTGATCGTCGGCGTGGCGGCGTCGATAGGTCAGACCCTCCCGTGTCGGTGCTGTGTAGCAGCCAACGCCCACTGGGACAAGCGCATTCCCGGGAAATAAAGACGGCGGCCGAAGCCGCCGTCTTCAGGGGAGAGGAGGAGCTTTTAGTGCCTAGCCGCACTTCGGCACGCACGCCTCCTCTCCTACAAAGACCCCGGAGTGCGGAAAATCTTCCAGAGCATGTATAGGCCGAGGACGGCCGCGATCCCGAAGCCGACAACGGCTATGGCGTCGTTGACGCGCGCCATCAACGCCGACGCCAAGAGCAGGCCGGCGATGATGACCGAGGCGCCGATGCGGTTCGCCCCGGAGCGCACCACGGCCTCGATTTCCTCAAGGTGCGTTGGGGTGATCCCGATCCGCAGCGTGCCCGTTTCCAGGCGGTCGGCGATCTGCCCCACCCGGCGCGGCAGGCGCATCAGCGGCCCCAGCTGAGTGAAGGCGTAGCCAGAGAGCTCGGTCGGCTCGAGCCGTCGTTCGGCCTCGCGAAGCATCAGCTCGAGCGCGTCGCCGCGTAAAAGCTCGATCGGGTCCAGCCCGGGGTCGAGTGCGCGCGCGATCGAGTCCGCCTGCGCCAGGGTCTTTCCCACCAGCGCGAAGCTCGTCGGCAGACGGATGCCGTAGGTCACCGCCATGCGCTGGAGGTCGGCGAGCGCATCGCCGGCGCGAATCCCCGAGAGCGGACGCCAGTGGTAGCGCGGCAGCTTGCGGTGCAGGTCGGCGACGAACCCCGGTTCGTCGGATTCGAGCGTCGTCATCGAGAGGCTGATGATCAGCGCCGCCACGTCGTCGCCGCGGTTGTGCGACAGCGCGAGCAGGAGCTGGGCGATGCCGCTGCGCGTGTCGTCGTCGAGGCGTCCGAGCAACCCGAAGTCGAGCAGGGCGAGTCGTCCGTCGTCGGTGAGCAGGACGTTCCCGCGGTGGGGGTCGGCGTGGTAGACGCCCTCCGCCGCCACCTGCCGGACGTAGGCCCGGAAGAACTCGCGCGCGAGGCGGCTCGCCTGGTCGCGCTCGAGCCCGTGGTCGGAGGAGACCTTGCGGCCCTCGATGTGCTCCAGCACGAGGACCTCCTCGGTCACATACGGCCTGATCACGTTCGGGACGACCAGGTCCGCGTTGTCACCGACGATTTGCCCGATCAGCTCGGTGTTGTTCGCCTCCTCGTTGAAGTCGAGCTCGGCCAGGAGGTGCTGCTCGACGTCGTCCGCCAGGGCGGAGAGCTGGAGCAGTTGCGCGCGCTGGGAGCGCCGCTCGACGAAGGCGGTGGTCGAGCGAAGGAGCTCGAGATCGACCTTCGCCTGCTCCAAAACTCCGGGGCGCCGCACCTTGACGACAATCTCGCGGCCGTCGTGGAGGAGGGCCTTGTGGATCTGCGCGATCGAGGCGGCTGCGAGCGGCTCGGGATCGATTTGGACGAAGACGTCGGGATCCACGTTTCGCCGGATCACCGGCTCGATCTCGGAGAACGAAATCGGCGGCACCTCGTCGACGAGCCGCGAGAGCTCCTCGATGTACACGTCGGGCATCAGGTCGGGGCGCGAGGAGAGGAGCTGCCCGAGCTTGATGTACGTCGTCCCGAGCTCCTCGAGCGCGAGTCGAAACTCGCGCGCACCTTCGGCGGTCGGCGGCCGCTGTCCGGCGAGGCCGATCTCCCGCAGCACGCGCAGCAACCGCTTGCGCCGCGCGGCGCCGAGCACCTCAAAAGCGCGGCTCAACCATTCACGTCGTCTCCCCACGCGGGGATTCTTCCTGTCTTCCCTCCAAGCAAATCGTCAGATTTGCTCGGAGACACGCCGGCTCCCCCCGGAACCAGATTCCCTCTTTCGCGCGTCTCTCCTGGGTCGTTCTGGCGTTTTCCGCGGATTGGGGCCCCGCGGTCCGCCTCTACGATCTCCCTGGAGCTGCCGCGCCGTCGGCAGCTTCCTGTTTCGCGAGGTCCTTAGTGAAGCCACCAAAGACCGTCGAAGAAGCCACCACCGCTCACAGCAGCTGTAGTAGCGAGGGCGACGAGAACGAGCAACTTGATGCGAGTGGCGAACAGATTGATCACCCCCTTCCGTTAGAACCTGAAGTCCTGAAGCGCTTCTGCAGCGCGCCGGTAGAACTGCGCGGCCACCTGGTCTTGTCCGCGCCGCGCCGCGAGGTCGCCCTTGGCGACCCAGACAGACGCGCGATGGCTGATGGAGGAGAATTGGTCGAAGCTGTGCTCGGCGGCGCCGAAGGCCTCTGCGGCCTCATCGAGCCGGCCCTGCTCGAGCAGGGAGCGGCCGAGGACGAGCTGGGCGTTCCCGATCTCGTCGACGACGTCGACGCGGTCGCCAAGCAGCTTCAGCGCCTGGCGCGCCTGCGACTCTGCGGGCTCGATCTGGCCCGTCCGCAGGTGCACCTGCGCCAAGGAGGACACGGCGCGGGCGGCGTCGACCTCGCTGCCGTGGTCGAGCAGCATCTTGAACGACTCCGTCAGCTGGGCAATCGCGTCCTCGGGCTTGCCGAGGAGGAACGTGAGGCCGCCGATGTTGTTCAGGATCTTGCCGACGGTCGAGCGCTCGGCGAGTTCCTCGAACTGCGACTTGGCCTGCTCCGCGTACTTGCGCGCGAGCACCCACTGGCCCTGGCGCTCGGCGGTGACCGAAGCCTGAAAGTAGACGTGCGCGAGCGTGCGGGCGTCGCTTAGGCCCTCGGAAAGCTCGAGCGCGCGCTCCAGATCCTCGCGCGCGGCTTCGTAGTCGCGTTGGCGCCGGTAGCAGCGTGCGCGCCGGTGCAGGATCTCGGCCTTGAGGCGGTCGCACGGGAGCTCCGAGCGCTCGGCGAGCGTCAGGGCCTCGTCGAAGAGGCTGATCGCCGTTTGGATGCTCGAGAGCTCGACGCGGCACGCGCCGAGCCGAAAGAGGATGTCCGCGCGGTCGACGTCCGAGAACATCGCGTCCTCGGTCAGCGCCCTGGCGCGGTTCAGCAGCTCGATCGCCTGCTTCACCTCGCCCGTTCGCATGAGCCCCCACGCTTCACCGGCCAGCGCGCGAACCTCGAGCTCGGGCGACGCGATCCCGAGGACGGCGGGCCGAATCTTCTGGAGCTCCTCGAGCGAATCCTCGTACTCGTGGTTCTCGCTCAGAGCCTCCGCGCGCGCGAGAGCGGTCTCGATCCGCCCGCGCTCGTCAGCGGAGACGCCGCTGGCGAGGAAGCCCGGGTCGACGCCGAGCCGCTGCGCGAGCCACTCGATCGTCTCCTGTGTCGGGCGCGTCTTGCCACGCTCGATCTGGCTGACGTACTCCTTGGAGAACCGCTCGCCCGCCAAGTCGGTCTGGGTGAGGCCGGCGTTAACTCGCAACGTCCGCAGCCGCTCGCCGAGACCTCCGTTGGGGAGTCGGCCGAGGCGCGGTGTCTTTGCGGTGTGGGTTGCGCGGGTCAAAAGGGGAAGCCTTGGGCGGCGTGACGAGTCAACTTGACCATACTTCTCCTCCGCTGTGCGCGAAATCCCCCAAAAGGGTCACTGCTCCTGGGGAAATGGGTCAACCAAGCCTAGCGCAGAATCACTTGACTGAGGTACTTGACTTCGTCGGGATCTCGCCCTATAGTCCGTCCACCGAGCAGCAAGATCCACCCCAAAAGGATTGAGCTGTAAGGAACGGCGCGCCACTTAGGTGACGCCCCGGAGGTATTGGCTGGGCCGCAGAGTCAAGGCCTCCGGGCAGTCACCGTGAGAGGTGGGTTCGCCGCAAGGAATGCAATGCGAACCCCCGGGGGCCGCAGCCCGGGGGTTCAACCTATTCAGGGCCCCTCTCGGGGCCCTGAATGGTTTCTGGCTAGGAGTCTCACGAGTTCGAGCCGCCGTATGAAGCACGGGCTCGGCCTTCGCCCGAGCACGACCCCGAGCTCTACTTCACTTGCTTCACCCGGTTGAGTGATAGGAGCGGGGCAAAGCCCGCTCCTCGGCAACCGGCTGTTTCCTGCGGCCGATCTAGGTGGGGACGAATCGTTTCAAGGCTGGCACAGAGCTCCCTTGACACGATCGGGGGTCCGACACCGAATCGTGTCAAGCGTCCGTTCGGCCTGTGAGCCACTGCCGACGGGAGGCGAAGATCTTCGGTAGATCCTGCTCGACGAGACCGCCTACGCGGCGGTCGACCGTTGCCAGGAGACCGATGGAGATGAAGAGCCACGCCTCTGCGTCCGCGTCTCGCTCCTTGATGATCCCGCCGCTCTCCTGCCCTCGCCGGATGACGCTCGCGACGAACTGGTGCACCTCGCGCATGTGCTTTCGGACGTAGCGACGAATCTCCGGGTCGTCGTTGCCCTCGGTGAGCGCCTGGATCCAGAGGTTGGCGACGAGGCCCTTCTTGTCCTTCGCCGCCAGGTAGCTCCGGCCCATCGCGCCGACCCAGAAGGCAGGATCCGACTCCGCCGCCACCGCCGACTCCCACATCGCGCGGCATTCGCCCCAGGCGGCTTCGAGGCAGGCGAGGTACAGGTCGCGCTTCGACGCGAAGTGCCGGTAGAGGATCGGCTCGGTCACGTGGGCGCCGCGCGCGATGTCCGCTGTCGTCGCGCGGTGGTAACTGCACTTGGAGAAGACGTGGCACGCGGTCTCGAGGAGCGCGGCGCGCCGCTCCTCGGCGCTCATCCGGCCCCTCGTGACCGTCATCTCGCGATCTCTGGGATGCCGCCGGGCTCAGGCTCGCGGTCGTGCGCCCTGATCAACGCGAACGAAACGACGGCGCCGACCAGCGCGATCAGCGCGGCGACGGTCAGCGTCGTCGACAAGGCGTCCACGAAGACCTCTTTCGCCTGGAACACGGCCGGCCCCTGCAGCTCGCCGATCCGATGGGCCATGATCGCGCCCATCAGGGCAATCCCTGTCGATCCGCCGACCTGCCGGGACGCATTCAGCACGGCCGAGCCCACGCCCGACTTGTCGACCGGGAGCGCCCGCACCGCCGCGGCGGCGCTCGGCGTCATCACCGTTGCCATCCCAAAGCCGCCGATGATCATCCCCGGGAAGATCCTCCAGTAGCTCTCGTGCACGCCGAGGCGCGAGAAGTAGAGGAGCTGGCCGGCCAGCAGGATCATCCCGACCGTGATCAGCCCCCGGGAGCCGAACCGATCGGTGCTGCGACCGGCGATCGGGGCGACCAACATGATCAGGATCGTCATCGGCAGGAACGCCGCGCCGGCCTGGACGGCGGAGTACCCCAGGACGCCCTGCATGTACAGCGAGAGGAAGAAGAAGACGCCGAACATCGCGAGGGCGACGAGGAGCACTGAGAGATTCGCCCCGGTGAACGTGCTGTTCTTGAAGAGCTTGAGGTCCAGCATAGGGATCCGCTGGTGCCGTTCGAGCAGGACGAAGGCGACAAGCATGGCTACCGCGACGATGAACGCCCCGAGGATGCGGGCCGACGTCCAGCCATAGGTGTTCGCCTCGATCAGTCCGTAGCTCAGCGCGAAGAGACCGATCCCCGAGGTGAGCAGCCCGGGGAGATCAAGTCGCTGCTCGGCGGACTCATCCTTCGACTCCGGGATCAGGATGACGCTGGCGACGATTGCGACCAGGCCGATCGGGACGTTGACGAAGAAGATCCAGCTCCAGCTGATGTGCTCGGTGAGCAGGCCGCCGACGAGCGGCCCGAGCGCCAACGCGAGCGCGGCGGTTCCGGCCCAGATCCCGATCGCGGTCCCGCGCTGCCGCGGCGGGAACGTCGCCGCGATGATCGACAGCGTCGCGGGGTTCATCAGCGCGGCGCCGGCGCCCTGGACAACCCGTGCGCCGATCAACATCTCCTCGCTGCCCGCGAGGCCGCAGGCGAGCGAGGAAAGCGTGAAGAGCGCAAGGCCGGTGATGAAGATCGCGCGACGGCCGAGCAGGTCCGCGAGTTTCCCGCCTGTCAGCATCAGGGACGCGAAGGTCAGTGCGTAACCGGTGACGATCCACTCGAGCTCCGAGAGGTCGGCCTGCAGATCCGCCGCGATCGACGGCAGTGCGACATTGACCACCGTGTTGTCGAGCATGATCATGAAGAGCCCCAAAGCGACGGCCGCCAGGGTCCACCACTTGCGCGCTTCTTCAGAGATCCAGTGCAACTTCATCGGTTAGTGACCACTACGTTAGCGGTCACTAATCTCTGTCGTCAATGACGCAGCGTCTCGCAGCCGCCGCAGCACGGCATCCCTGGCGGACGGTCGGCGCCTGGATCGCCGCCGTCGTCGTCTCCTTCGGCCTGATCGCTTTCTTCCTCGGGGACGCACTCACCGGGGAGGCGGAGCAGCTGAACAACCCCGAATCCGAGCAGGCGTACGCCTTGATCGGAGAACGGGTACCGCCGGCGACAAGCGAATACACCAGCGACGTCGTCGTCATCCGCTCGGACTCGGTTGCCCCCCGGGACCCGAGCTTCCAGAGCAAGGTGCGGGACGTCGTCAGCACGCTGCGTGCGACGTCCGGCGTCGTCAACGTGATCGACAGGCCGGCGGCGTACAGCCGGCGCGCCGCTGTGATCGAGGTGGGGCTCGCCGACGAGGAGGCGGCGGCGAACGTCGTCGACGTCCTCTCCGGACAGGACGACGAGAGCTTCGACCTCTACGTGACCGGCGAATGGACGGTGGAGCACGACTTCCAGAAGCTCTCGGAGGAGGACCTCCAAAAAGGCGAGCTGCAATTTGGACTGCCGGCGGCGCTGATCATCCTGCTGCTCGTCTTCGGCGCGGTCGTCGCCGGCCTGATCCCGCTGATCCTTGCGTTGATCGCGATCATCACCGCGCTCGGGCTGACCGCGCTCGTCGGGCTCCAGTTCGACCTCTCGATCTTCACGGTCAACATGCTCACGGGCATGGGCCTCGCACTCGGGATCGACTACTCGCTGTTCGTCGTCTCCCGCTTCCGCGAGGAGCGCTCCAACGGCCGCGAGAAGCTGGACGCGATCGCGGCGACGGGATCGACCGCCAGCCGCGCGGTGCTCTTCAGCGGGCTCGCGTTCGTCGTCGCGATGCTCGGCCTGCTGCTGATCCCGAACACGATCTTCCGGAGCCTCGCCGTGGGCGCAATTCTCGTCGGGATCACTGCCGTGCTCGGCGCGCTCACCTTGCTGCCGGCCGTGCTCAGCCTGCTCGGCGACCGCGTCAACTCGTTGAGGATCCCGCTGGTCGGCCGCGGCGCCGAGCGCGGCACGGGCTCCGAGGGCCGCTTCTGGGGCTCCATCGTCCGCGCCGTGATGCGGCGACCAGTCGTGAGCCTCGTCGTGAGCGTCGGGGTGATGCTCGCTCTCGCGATCCCGGTCCTGGACTTCCAGACCGGCGAGGCGGGGATCCGGACGATGCCCGACCGGTTCCCCTCGAAGCAGGGCTTCACCGCCCTGGAGAAGGAGTTCGGTGCTGGAACGACCGACAGCATCCAGGTCGTGATCGATGGGTCGGCGCCGCAGCCGGAAGTCCTAGGCATCGCTCAGCGAATGCGAACGAACCCTGCCCTGCGAAACGTCGACGTCCGGCGCTACGGAGACGACTTCGTCGTGATCGAAGCACTGCCGCGGGGCGACAGCCGCGACGAGGCCGCACTCCAAGCGGTGCGCGAGCTCAGGAAGGAGGAGATCGACGGCAGCAGGGTGCTCGTCACCGGCGAGACCGCCGAGAGCGTCGACTACTTCGCGCTCACCGACCAGTGGCTCCCGATCCTGATCGCGTTCGTCCTCGGGCTCTCGTTCATCTTGCTGACGATCGCCTTCCGTTCGATCGTCGTGGCCGTCACCGCGATCCTGCTCAACCTGCTCTCGGTCGGCGCGGCCTACGGCGTCCTGATCCTGGTCTTCGAGAAGGGCATCGGCAACGACCTCTTCGGGTTTCAGCAGGTCGACTTCATCGAGGCGTGGGTGCCCCTCTTCCTCTTCGCCGTGCTCTTCGGGCTCTCGATGGACTACCACGTGTTCCTGCTGAGCAGGATCCGGGAGCGCTACCTGCAGACGGGCGACAACGACATCGCCGTCTCGCACGGCATCGGCTCGACGGCGAGGCTGATCACCGGCGCGGCGCTGATCATCATCGCGGTCTTCGGCGGCTTCGCCGTCGGCGACCTGGTCGCGTTCCAACAGATGGGCTTCGGCGTCGCCGTCTCGCTGCTGCTCGACGCGACCATCATCCGGTCCGTCCTGCTCCCGGCGGCGATGAAGCTGCTCGGCGACTGGAACTGGTACCTGCCGAGCTGGCTCCGGTGGTTGCCGGACTTCCACGTCGAGGGCGGCAAGTGATCTGGCGGCCGACCGAGGACGTCCTCGAGCGGGCGAACGTCGTCCGGCTGATGCGCCGGCACGGCTTCGACGACTACTGGGAGCTCGTGCGGCGCTCGCAGCAGGACCCGGAATGGTTCTGGCCGGCCGCGATCGAGGACGTCGGGGTCGAGTTCTCGACGCCGTGGGAGCGGGTCGTCGATCTTTCGCGCGGCCCCGAATGGGCGACTTGGTTCGTCGGCGGGAAGCTGAACATCGCGTGGAACTGCGTGCATCGCTGGGCAGAGCGACGGCCGGAGGGTGTCGCCGCGGTCTCGCTGGCGGAGGACGGCGACCGGCGGGAGCTCAGCTTCGCGGAACTCTCGCGGGAGGTCACGCGGCTGGCCGAGGCGCTGGTGCGGCTGGGCGTCGAGCGCGGCGATCGCGTCGCGATCTTCCTCCCGATGTCGCAGGAGGTCGCGATCGCCTCGCATGCCTGCGCGCACATCGGCGCGATCCAAGTCCCGATCTTCTCGGGATTTGCGGCGCCGGCGGTTGCGCAGCGGCTGCAGGCCTCGGAGGCGAAGGTCGTGATCACGACCGAGGTCTCCACGCGTCGTGGCCGCGAGGTGCCGATGCGGGTGATCCTCGAGCAGGCGCGGGCCGATGCGCCCTCGGTCGAGCACGTGGTGCTCGCGCCGTGGGACGAGCTCGTGGCGGATTGCCCGGGTGAGCTCCCGCCGGCGGCGCTCGAATCCGAGACGCCGTACTTGCTGACCTACACGTCGGGGACGACGGGGCACCCGAAGGGGGTCGTCCACGTCCAGGGCGGCTTCCTCGTCTCGATCGCGCGCGAGGTCTGCTACCAGGCCGATGCGGGAGCCGAGGACGTCATCCACTTCTCCACGGACATGGGTTGGATCATGGGTCCCTGGACGGTCGTCGGCGGCGGCGCGATGGGGTCGACGCTGGTCTTCGCGGAAGGCGCGCCGGACTGGCCGCCCGATCGCCTCTGGCGGCTGGTGCAGAGCGAGCGAGTGTCGATCCTGGGCTTGTCGCCAACGCTCGTCCGCGCGCTGGTCTCGCACGGTGATCCGGAGGCCGACCTCTCCTCGCTGCGGGTCATCGTGACCACCGGCGAGCCGTGGAACCCCGACCCGTACCGGTGGCTCTTCGAGCAGGTCGGGGGCGGCCGTTGTCCGATCATCAACTGCTCGGGCGGCACCGAAGTCGGCGCCTGCTTCCTCTCACCCACTCCGGCGATCCCGATCAAGCCCTGCTCGCTGGGCGGTCCGGCGCTCGGGATGGCCATGGATGTGGTGGACGGCGATGGCCGGTCCCTGGTCGAGTCAGGGGAGGTCGGCGAGCTCGTGTGCCGGAAGCCGTTTCCCGGGATGACGCGCGGGTTCTGGCGCGACCCGGAGCGCTATCTCGAGACGTACTGGAGCCGGTTCCCCGGGATCTGGACGCACGGCGACTGGGCGTCCGTCGACGAGGACGGCTACTGGTTCCTGCACGGGCGCTCCGACGACACGCTCAACATCGCCGGCAAGCGGATCGGGCCGGCGGAGCTCGAGTCGGCGGCGGTCGAGCATCCGGGGGTTCTGGAGGCGGCGGCGGTGGGGATCCCGCACGAAGTCAAGGGCGAGGTCGCCTGGCTCTTCTGCATCCCGAGTCCGGGAGTGGCGACCGGCGACGGGCTGGCCGCCGAGATCGGGGAGCTGGTCGCGGCCGAGCTCGGGAAGGCGTTCCGGCCGGATAGGGTCGTCTTCGTGACCGCGCTGCCGAAGACGCGGAGCGCGAAGATCATGCGGCGCGCCGTGCGGGCGAAGGCGCTCGGATCGGATCCGGGCGATCTGTCGTCGCTCGAGAACCCGGAGGCGCTCGAGGAGATCGGTCGCGCCGTTGGCTGACGAGCTGAGCGGAATCGCGCTCGTCACCGGCGGCGGTCGCGGCATCGGCGCCGCAGTCGCACGGGAGCTCGCCGCCGCGGGCATGAAGGTCGCCGTCGCCGCGCGGTCTGCCGACCAGGTCCGAGCTATGGCGGAGGAGATCGGCGGGCTGCCTGTCGTCGTGGACGTCTCGTCGCGGGAATCGGTCGCGGAGATGATCGATCAGGTCGAGACGGAGCTCGGCGGGATCGACCTGCTCGTCGCGAACGCAGGGATCAGCGGTCCTCGCGGCAAGACCTGGGAGGTCGACCCCGCCCGGTGGTGGCAGACGCACGAGGTGAACGTCCTCGGAGTCTTCCTCTGCTGCCGGGCGGTGATCCCCCGCATGATCGAACGAAGCGCCGGACGCATCGTGATCACGGCGAGCGGGGCGGCCTACCTCCCCGGCTCCTCCGGGACCGCCTACAGCTCCAGCAAAGCGGCCGTGAACAGGTTCGGGGAGACGCTCGCAAACGAGCTCCGACCACACGGGATCCCTGTCTTCCCGTTCAGCCCCGGGCTCGTCAGGTCCGAGATGACGAAGGACGTCTTCTCGGACGACGCGCCCTGGACGCCGCCGCAGCTCGCGCCGCAGCTCGTGCGGGTGCTTGCGTCAGGCCGCGCCGACAAGCTGAGCGGGCGCTACCTCCACGCGGAGCACGACGACATCGAGGACCTGATCAGCCGCGCCGACGAGATCGTCGAGAACGACCTCAACGCGATTCGGCTGCAGCGCTAGCGCGGGAGGATCCAGGTCGCCCGGGCCGAGCCGAGGAGGCGGCCGTCCTCGCCGATGACCGCCGTGCCGGCGTAGAGCTTCCGGCCGTCCTCGCCGAGTGGCCAGCCCATCACGACGCAGCGCTCTCCTGGATGCGGCAAGTGCTCGACCCTCGCCGTCAGCCGCCCGAGCACAGGGTTGCCACGCTGCCCGAACTCGACCGCGTAGGCGCCGGGACAGTCCAGCGCCGCCCAGACGAACTCCGACGAGATGACGTCGCCGCTCGGAGTCCACGTCGCCGCAACGAGCTCGCGGCCGTCCACGGGTCCCGCGTAGATCCGCATGCCGTCCTCCCGCTTCCAGCCGCAGACGAAGCACTCGGGGAAGATGCTCTCGCGATCGCCTTCGGGCAGCTCGGCCGCAGCGGCCTCATCCCAGGCGATGGGTTCCGGCACGTCGAGCTCGAGCTCCGCGGGCGCGGCTTCGGCGACGACGGCGTCGCCATCGAGGAGACGAATGCCGCCGTCGGTCTCCAGCTCGAGTGGGCGCTCGAGCGGCGGCGGCAGCCGCAAAGTGACCTCCGCCGGCCCGTGCAAGAAGGCCGCGAGGACGCCACACGTGTATCCGCCGTTCGCCGACGCGCTGGGACCGCAAAACTTCCGCTCGATGACGACTTCCACCGCCGGTACACTATGTTTTCGACTGTGAGGCGAAAACTATGAGGCTCGCGCTCGCCCAGATCAACACCGTGGTCGGCGATCTCGCCGGGAACCGCGAGCGAATCGTCGGTCGGCTCCATGAAGCACGGGAGGCCGGCGCCGACCTCGTGTTCTTCCCCGAGCTTGCCGTCACCGGCTACCCGCCCGAGGATCTCCTCTTCCGCCCGGAGTTCCTGCGCCAGGCGCGGCGCAGCCTGGACCAGATCGCAGCGGAGGCGAACGACATCGCGGCGCTCGTCGGCTTTCCGTGGCTCGAGCGGGACCTCTTCAACGCCTGCGCGGTCTGCGCCGGCGGCGAAGTCAGGGCGATCTACCCGAAGCGCTACCTCCCCAACTACGGCGTCTTCGACGAGGTCCGGTACTTCCAGCCCGGCCGCGACCTGCTGCTGCTGAAGATCGGCGAGGCGCTGATTGGGCCGACGGTCTGCGAGGACATCTGGCAGCCGGGCCCGCCCGCGACCGACCTCGCGCTGGCCGGCGCCCACGTGATCGCGAACATCTCGGCGTCGCCGTTCCACGTCGGCAAGGGCCTCGAGCGCGAGGAGATGCTGATCACGCGCGCGCGCGACAACGCCGCATGGGTCGTCCTCGTCAACGCCGTCGGCGGCCAGGACGAACTGATCTTCGACGGCCACAGCGTCGTGATCGACGAGGAGGGCGATGTCGTGGCCCGAGCACCGTCGTTCGAGGAGGCGCTGCTCGTCGTGGACATCGACGCGTCGACGGCGATCGCGCGCCGCCTCGTCGACGCCCGCCGGCGGGCGCTCGCGCGGGAGCAAGAGGTTCCGGATCCGCCGGTGATCGATCTGGGCGAGGCGCGCGAGCACCGCTTGCATGTCACGCCGTTCGTGGCAAAGCCCCTCCACGACCTCGAGCAGATGCGGCTCGCGCTGGAGCTGGGCCTCCGCGACTACGTCGAGAAGAACGGGTTCCAGGAGATCGTCGTCGGCGTCTCCGGTGGCATCGATTCGGCGCTGACGCTCGCTCTCGCGGTGGAGGCGCTGGGCGCCGAGCGCGTCCACGCGGTCTCCATGCCCTCACGGTATTCCTCCGAGGAGACACGGCGGGACGCACAAGCGCTCGCCGAGAACCTCGGCACGAGCTTCCTCGAGCTGCCGATCGATGCCATCTTCGACGGGTTCTCGAAGACACTCGCGGACGTCTTCTCAGGGCACGAGCCCGACATCACCGAGGAGAACCTGCAGGCGCGCATTCGCGGGGTGCTCCTCATGGCGCTCTCGAACAAGTTCGGCTGGCTGGTCGTGGCGACGGGGAACAAGTCGGAGCTCTCGGTGGGCTACGCCACCCTCTACGGTGACATGGCCGGCGGGTTCGCGCTCCTCAAGGACGTATTTAAGACGGACGTGTTCCGACTGGCGCGGCACGTGAACGAGCGCGCCGGCCGCGAGCGCGAGCTGATCCCGCAGACGATCATCGATCGCGCGCCGAGCGCCGAGCTCCGGGAGAACCAGCTCGACCAGGACTCGCTTCCGCCCTACCCCGAGCTCGACCGGGTTCTCGAGGCCTACGTCGAGGAGGACCGCTCGCAGGAGGAGCTGCGCACCGACGGCTT
The DNA here is from genome assembly GCA_035264165.1 of Gaiellaceae bacterium. Taxonomy (GTDB): domain Bacteria; phylum Actinomycetota; class Thermoleophilia; order Gaiellales; family Gaiellaceae; genus JACDAN01. The sequence goes on along the minus strand of DATFQN010000046.1, from coordinate 12,129 downwards.
CGACGCGGAGGTTGTCGACCGCGCGATCGCGCTGATCGACCGCGCGGAGTACAAGCGCCGCCAGGCGCCGCCGGGCGTCAAGCTCCGACCGAAGGCCTTCGGCCGCGACCGCCGGACTCCGATCACCAATCGCTGGCGCGGCTAGTGCGGCACGCCGGCGTCACGGGGTCAGACCCCGTGACGAAGCAGCAACGATGGTCCGGCGGATGTGTGACGAGTCGTCCACGGAATCGCATGAACACGCCAGCGGCCAGGTCGGTTCTGGGGATAGATCGTTACCGACTGGTCACGGGGTCTGACCCCGGGCCGAAGCGCCCCGTTTGGCCCTGACTACCGCGCGGGTAGAGAGCGTGGCGATGGCCAAGACACAGACACTCGAAGCCGGACTTGTCGGCTGGCGGGAGCGGGTCGCCAAGAAGATCGAGAAGCCCGTCACCAACCGCACGCCGTTGAACGCCCGGCAGCTCCGCGCGATCCTCGGCGCCCTCTTCTTCGTGAAGTCGGCGATCTACGTCGGACGGGCTATCCGCCGGGCGATCGCCCAGCGTCGCTAGCAGCTTCCTGAAGCAGCATCAGGACCGCGGCACGCGAAAGGAGCACGTCGCGCTCGTCCTCGAGATCGGCCGCGAAGCGCTGGCCCAGGCGCTCGTAGTCGCCGAACAGGGCATTGCCGCGCAGCCGCTCCTCCATGCGCTCGACCGTCTCGCGAAGCTCAGCGACGCTCGGCTGCATCCCGTAGCTCCCGGAACCAGCGCAGCCGCTCCGCGTACGGAACCGCGGCGTTCGCCGGCGACGTCGAGGGGAGGACGAAGAGCCGCGTCTCCCCCAGCCGCCGCTCCTGCTCACCGAGTTCGGGCCGCTGGCCGAACGTCCCGCGGTAGGCCTCCTTGCCGACGAACCCGAACCACTGCGGCCGCAGGTCCTCCGCGATCGCCGCGAGCCGCTCCGCGGAGCCCGCGAAATCGCCGCGGCGGAGATCACCGGACCCGCGCGTCGTCCGCATCGCCGCGTTCGTCACCCCGAGGCCGAAGGCAGGCAGCCGCTGCTGCTCCTCCGGCGCGAGCACCCTCGGCGTGAAGCCCGCGTCGTGAAGCAGCCGCCAGAAGTCGTTCCGCGGGTTCGCAAAGTGAGCGCCCGCCCGCGCCGACCACACACCGGGGTTGATCCCGCAGAAGACCACCTGCAGGCCCGGCGCGAGGACATCGGGGAGAGCGCTGCTAGGCCGCTTCGAGCTCGACTTCGGGGTCGCGCGCATCGAGACGCAACTCAAACAGGCGCCGGATGTCTTCGCCGGTCAACGTGTCGGCAAAGCTCGGACGCGGCCGCTCGAACTGGATCACCTGGACCGCGTCCTCGTGGTCGCCGTAGCAGCGCGCGTAGCACTCGGCTTCGTTGAGCACTCGCAACCGCATTCACCTGACCGTAAATTGCGCACCGGACGGTGACCGTTCGCGCCAAACATTTCGAGTACTGGATCACGCTCGACGAGGGCGGGCTGACGGCTGACGGGGAGCCGATCCAGCTCGCCGACGCGAGCGCCGAGCACCTGCTACTGGCCGCCCTCGCCCGGTGCTCGATCGCAAGCCTCGAGCACTTCGCGAGGCAGCGCAGCATCGAGACGAGCGCCTCGGCGTATGCGTCGGGCACGGTGACGCGCCGCGCGGAAGACGATCGCTACGGCTTTGTCAACATCGAGTGCAAGCTCGACGTCCGGTTCGATCCCGAGCCGAAGGACGGAGAGCTCGAGCCGCTCCTGCGCAGCGCGGAATGGGGCTGCTTCATCGGCGCGTCGCTGCGCCCCACACCGGGCTACAAGTGGCGCGTGAACGGCCGCGACCTTTGAGGAAGCTCGTCGCCGTGGCAGTCGCCGCGGCCCTCGCCCCCGCGGGCTACGTCTGGTTCCAACATCGCGACGAGGCGCCCGGCGATGCACAGCTCCTCCAACTTGACGACGCCGAGCACTTCGAGCGCCACCCGTCTGGAGCGGGGAGCACGGTCCGAGCTACTGGCGTGAGCATGTCGACGAGTACCTTCGGTTCTACGTGGAGGCGCTGAAGCGATGCACGTGAAGCTCGACGTCGAGGCCGTGCGCGCCCGCTTCTCCGCGCTGCAGCGGCCGTACGCCTTCTTCGACGGGCCGGCCGGGACGCAGGTGCCGGACGAGGTGATCGACGCGATCGCGGGCTACCTGCGCGAGTCGAACGCCAACGTCGGCGGCGCCTTCGAGACGAGCCGCCGCACCGGCGAGCTGGTCGAGACGGCGCACGAGGCGGCCGCGCGGTTCCTCGGCTGCAATGCGGGCGAGGTGATCTTCGGGCCCAGCATGACCAACCTCAACTTCACGCTCACCCGCACCGTCGGCCGGGAGCTCCAAGCGGGCGACGAGATCGTCTGCACGCGGCTCGACCACGACGCCAATGTCTCGCCCTGGCTCGAGCTCGCGCGAGACCTGGGCCTGGTCGTGCGCTTCGCCGACTACGACCTCTCCGACCTCGAAAAGCAGGTCACGGACCGGACTCGCGTCGTCGCGTTCCCATGGGCGTCGAACGCGCTCGGCACGCTCGTCGACGCGGAGCGCATCTGCGCGCTGGCGCACGAGGCCGGCGCCCTGGCCTGGGTCGACGCCGTGCACTATGCGCCGCATGGGCCGATCGACGTTGCCGCGATCGACGCCGACGTCCTGCTTTGCTCGCCCTACAAGTTCTACGGGCCGCACCTCGGCCTCGCGTTCGTCCGCCACGAGCTGCTCGAGGGCTGGCGGCCGTACAAGGTCCGACCTGCGCCCGACTGCGAGACGGGCACGGCGCAGCACGAGCTGCTCGCGGGCTTCGTCGCGGCAGTCGACTACCTCGAGTCGCTCGGCTGGGACGCGATCACCGGCCACGAGCACGAGCTCGGCGCGCGCTTCCTCGACGGCCTTCCGGAGGGCGCGCAGCTACATGGCACGCCGACGATGGACGGCCGCGTCCCGACCTTCGCGCTCACCTTTGCCCGCAGACCGGAAGTGATCGCCGCCGCGCTCGGCGAGCGCGGCATCTTCGTGTGGCACGGCGACTATTACGCCGTCGAGGTGATGCGGCGACTCGGCCTTCCCGACGGCGCCGTGCGGGTCGGGATCGTCCACTACAACACGGCCGACGAGGTCGACCGGCTGCTGGACGAGCTTACGAGGCTCGCCTGAGCGACGGGTGCCAGCCGCCCTCGCGGCGGGTGATTGCCGAGGCTCGCGCGTAGCTCCGCGCAGCGGACTCGTCCACGGCCAGGGTGACAGGCCCGTGCGCGATCAGACCCGGTTCGGCGCGCTCGCGGAGCAGGTCGGCGAAGAAGCCGTCCACGAGCCACTCCCGTCCGGGGGCGACCGATGCGCGCGTACTGATGCGGTAGAGCGAGTCCGAGAGCTCGTCGACCCGGTCGATGTGCGGCCGGCGAAAGAAGGTGGTGGGCCCCTCGGGGAGGATGGACGCGACGGAGTCCACCATCTCGACGCCCTGCTCCCGGTCGGTGACGAAGACCTCGAGCGCAAGCTCCTTGGCGCCGCTCGGCAGCACGCGCACCGACGGGATCTGTGAGTTGTGGATGTGGATGACTTCGCCGTCGAGCGTCCGCAGCCGGGTGTGGCGCAGCGAGACGTCCTCGACCACGCCCTGGAGCTCGTGCATCGGGATCTGGATCGTGTCGCCGACCGAGTACCAGCGCTCGAGGAACATCGCGAGGCCCGCGATGATGTCCATCAGCACGCGCTGGATCGCGAAGCCGACGAGGATCAGCAGGAACGAGGCGCCGGCCAGCGCTGTCAAGCGGTCGACGCCGCCGATCAGTTGGCCCACGGAGAAGACGGCCGCCGTCGCGAAGCCGAGGTAGGCGACCCCGGCGCGCACGATCCCGACCTGGGTCTCGCGACGCTTGAGCCGCGCCATCTTCCCGGCCTTGGTGAGGTCGAGGTCGGCGGAGCGGCGGTCGTTCCAGACCAGAACGCGCAGCGCGACGACCGCCGCGGCGCGCGCGAGCAGCCACGCGGCCGCGAACAGCAGGATGATGACGAGGGGGTCCAGCATCGGCTCCACAGGCAAGCTATCGACGGGGTGCGCGGCGCCGACAGGCTTTTCAAACAATCCTTACGAGGGTTCACCAGCCCTTGAGATTCCTGTTCCTCGGCGGCACCTCGTTCCTCGGCCGGGCGGCGGTGGAGGAGGCCGTTGCGCGCGGGCACGGGGTCACGCTCTTCACCCGCGGCGAGACGAACCCTGAGCTCTTCCCCGAGCTCGAGCGGGTGCGTGGCGATCGCGCGATCGATGCGCTTCCCCAGGGCGAGTGGGATGCAGTCGTCGACACCTCGGGCTATGTGCCCGGCGTCGTCCGCCGGTCCGCGGAGGCGCTCGCCGACTCGGTCGGCCGCTACCTCTTCGTCTCGAGCATCTCCGTCTACCGCGACTTCGCCGAGGGCCCGACCGAGGATTCGCCGCGGGAGGAGCTCGGAGACCTGCCCGATGACCGACTGCTCGAGGACTACTCGAACTACGGCGCGCTGAAGGCGCTCTCGGAGGATGTCGTCCTCGATGTCTACGGCGAGCGGGGGGTCGTCGTCCGGCCGGGCCTCGTCGTCGGCCCACACGATCCGACGGGCCGGTTCACGTACTGGCCCCACCGCTTCGCCAGCGGCGGCGAGGTCGTGGTGCCGGCGCCGGTCCAGGAGCGCGTCCAATTCGTCGATGCACGCGATCTCGCAGCCTGGCTGGTGGAGGTCTGCGAGCGCGGCGAGACGGGCGTGTTCAACGCGGTGCATCCGGGAGTGTCGTGGGGCGAGCTCGTGGAGGCCTGCCTTCCGCTGGGCGAAGCCGACCCGATGTGGATCTCGGAGGAGTTCCTCCTCGAGCGGGGCGTCGGCGAGTGGATGGAGCTGCCGATGTGGGTCGGCAATCCCGATGCGAAGGGGATCCACCGCGCGGACGTCTCCCGGGCGCTCGGCGCGGGGCTGGCGTTCAGAGCGCTCGACGACACCGTCCGCGCAACGCTTGAGCACGCGGAGACGAGCGACGCCGCCGGGCTCACCCCCGACCGCGAACGCGAGCTGATCGAGGCCTGGCGTGCCCGCTAAGGACTACTCCGCAACGCCGCTGTCCCAGAAGCTCGGAGCCAAGCCGGGTTCCGACGTCATCGTCTTCTTCACCACGAGCCGGCGTGAGCTCCAGCGGCGGTTCGGGAAGCTGAAGCGGACGATGGGGCCGACGGACGGTCTCTGGATCGCGTGGCCGAAGAAAGCGGCGAAGATCGAGAGCGACCTCGACTTCGCGACGGTGCAGCAGATCGGCCTCGACGCCGGGCTCGTCGACAACAAAAGCGCCGCGATCGACGAGAGCTGGCAGGCGGTGCGGTTCGTGGTCCGCGTCGAGGACCGTTAGCGGTAGGCGGCGCGGGCGCGCTTCCAGCGCTCGTCGTCGGTGCGGATCGGGTCGGGGTCGACGCCTCGGGCCTCGGCGGCGACAAGCGTGAGCAGCTGAAAGAAAACGATGTCGACCACCGGGTGCACGCTCGGCACGACGGTGGTCTCGCAGCCGAGCACTTCGAGCGCACGGGCGGCGTCCTCGGCGCGTTGGCCGTCGAGCACGTAGGCTCGAACGGTCTCGTCGACCGCGGCGAGGTGCCCGTGCAGGAGCTGCTCGGTGTGGTGCGCCTCCGCCGGAAGGTGCGCGCCCTCACGTAGCTTGAGCGCGGCTTCCTGCGCGGTCGGCCAGGCATGCCCTGCACCAGCGACGAGCACACGCCCCGACGGCGGCTCGCCGACGTCCTGGCCGAGCGCCTGCTCGACGGCATCCGGCAGCCGCGCGATGTCCTCGCCGTTCAGCGCGGCGATGGCGGCGATCGCCGTCGTGTAGCTCGCCGTGTGGCACCAGCTCTGCTCGATCTCCGGCGCGGCGACTACGACCTCGTCGCAGACGCGAGCGAGCGGGCTCTCCGGCGCCGCGGTGATCAGCCACGTCGACCCCTGCCAAGCCTCGACTGCTTTGGTCGTCATGTGCGTCGTCCCCTCGTGGCTGACGGCGACGAGGAGGTCTGCGTCGTGTCGCGGGTGGATCACGAGCTCGAGCGCCTGAACGGTGTCACCGCCCGTCTGCGCCGCGTGGAACGACGTACCGCAGCCGGTGAGGAGGCGTTTCCCGTCCGGAAAGCGGCGGTCGGTCGGCACCTGCCGAAGCCAGTCGGGCTGCGCGAACACGGCTGCACGTGTTTTCTCGCCGGGCATGGACTCGTCTATAGCATCCGGCCGGTGGAACGCTTCGACTTCGTGTACCGCGACTCGGTGCGCTTTCGCGACCTCGACGGCATGAACCACGTCAACAATGCCGTGTTCATGACGTACATGGAGTCGGCCCGGATTCACTACTTCAGGTCGCTGGGGCTCGGCCGAAACCCCCTCGGCGACCTGATCCTCGCCCGCGCCGAGATCGACTTCCGGTCGCCGATCGAGTTCCCCGAGGAGATCGAGGTCGGTGTGCGCGTCGGCCGGATCGGAACGAAGAGCTTCGACCTCGAGCAGGAGATTCGGGCGGATGGCCGCGTCGCCGCGGAGGGTAAGTTCGTCCTCGTGGCCTACGACTACTCGCTCAACGAGTCGCGCGAGCTCCCGGAGGAGTGGCGCGAGCGGCTGGAAGGCGTGACGGTATGACCGTCTTCGAGCGCGAGACGCTCGGGAACGGCGTGCGTCTCTTGGCTGCGCCGATGCCACAGGTGCAGTCGGTGGCCTGCTTCATCATGCTCGCCGCGGGCTCCCGCTACGAGACGCCCGAGACGAGCGGCATCGCGCACTTCGCCGAGCACATGTTCTTCAAGGGCACGGAGCGGCGTCCCACAGCGCAGCAGATCGGGCTCGAGCTCGACGGGATCGGCGCCGAGTTCAACGCCTTCACCGGCAAGGAGTACACGGGGTACTACGTCAAGTGCTCCGCCGAGCATCGGGAGCATTCGTTCGACGTGCTCGTCGACATGCTCCGGCACTCGAAGTTCGACCCCGACGAGATCGAGCGCGAGAAGGGCGTGATCGTCGAGGAGATGAACATGTACTTCGATACGCCGCGCGACTATATCTCCGGCGTCTTCCACCAGCTCGTCTACGGGGACACGCCCCTCGGGTGGGACATCATCGGGCGGAAGGAGACGGTCCGTGGTGCGACGCGCGAGACCTTCCTCGAGTACATCGAGAGGTGGTACCGCGGGCCGCGCATGGTGGTCGGTATCGCGGGCAACTTCCCCGACGGCGTCCGCGACGAGCTCGAGGCCCTGCTGGGCGATGTGCCGGGTGGAGATCCGGGCGCGCCGCCGCCCAGCGAGCCGGTGGTCGACGGTTCCGGGGCGCACGTGAAGGTGCATTCGAAGGAGTCGGACCAGGCGCACATCTGCATGGGCGTGCCGAGCTACCCGCTCGACCATCCCGATCGCTACGCCCTGCAGATCGTCGGGACCGTGCTCGGGACGGGGATGTCTTCGCGGCTCTTCACCGAGGTCCGCGAGCGGCGCGGACTCGCGTATTACGTCTTCGCCACGAATCACTCGTACACCGACAACGGCACCCTGTACTCGCAGGCCGGAGTCGACATCAATCGGATCGACGAGGCGATCGAGACGATCGCCCGCGAGCTGCGCCGAATCGCCGAGGAGTCCGTGCCCACGGACGAGCTCGAGAAGGCGAAGAACGTGGCGAAGGGCCGCTTCGTCCTCCAGACTGAGAGCCCCCATGGAATGATCATGTTCGGGCTGCGGCGCGAGGTTCTCGAGGGGCGAGCCCCGGAGCCAGAGGAGGTTCTCGCGGGGATCGACGCAGTGACGGCCGAGGATGTCGAGCGCGTCGCGCGAGACGTGATCGGCGGCAATGGCCTCAGCCTCGCAGTGATCGGCCCGTTCGACGACGCTGCGCGCTTCGAGAAGCTGCTGACGCCGTAGCGGGTCGCCACCCCCGCCTGCCTGCCGGGGCCATGGCCCCGTGCCTGGCACGAAGGCCTCGCCCGGCGAGACGGTCCGGCCGCCGGGCCGGCCGCCTGATCCGGACGCCCCGCGAGCGACCTCGGTTCCGGCGCATTCGCGCGGGAACACCGGCCGCACGAGCCGTGGCCGCGTGCCTGGCACCGAGGGAGGGCCCGAACGACCGGGATCGGCGCTTTGCCGGCCCGTCAGGTGGGGCAGGTCCTAGCGGTCGAGGTCGGCGAGAGCCTCCTCGAGGTGCTCCCGGTCTTCCGGGTCGGCGAGAGAGGTGCCCAGTTCGCGCGCTCTCGCCAGGTGCTCGCTCGACTCCGACGCGTTGCCAGCGACGTCATTCGCCCGCGCCAGCGCTTCGTGCGCGAACGGTAGGTCCCAGTCCTCCAGGTTGTCCGCGTTCGCCTCGCAGATCTCCAGGCAGCGCTGCGCGTGATGGAGCGCCGGCTCGGCGCGGCCGAGCAGCGTGTAGACGCGCGAGACCTGCCACTCGCTGCGCGCTCGGTTCTTCGGCTCGCACTCCGGCGCCTCCGCCCAGTGGTATGCAGACGCGTGCGCCGCGTGGAGCATCCGCTCCTCGTCCTCCCTCGTCTCCATCAGGCGCCACACCTCGTTGAAGAGGTCGACGCCGAGCTGTCGGTGATTCAGTCGCTCCACCAGTTCTGGACGAGCTCGCCGCGATCGTCGCTCCGCCGCGGACCGAAGGCAAGGATCTCCATCCCCTGCGGCCCCGCCTCGAACGAGCGCATCACGCCCGGAGAGACCCGCACCGCCTCGCGCTCGCGCAGCTCGATCACGTCCTCGTCGAGCTTGACCCTGCCCGAGCCCGACACGACGAAGTAGACCTCCTCTGCGTCGTCGTGACGGTGGCCGAACGGCTGGCGACGGTTCGGCTTGTACCGGTGCAGGCTGAAGCCCGTCTGCTCCGCCTCGAAAGGTCCGGCCGCGAACCGGGCCTCGTGTGTGTCGAAGCCGAACTTCTCGGCTGCGTCTTCGACGTCGAGGACGTTCATGTGCGTGTAGTCGCCCATTACTCGTCCGCCGTTTCGCCGGCCGAGCCGCGCTCGCGGATCTCCTCGACGACGGCCGGATCGGCCAGCGTCGTCGTGTCGCCCAGCGGGCGGTTCTCCGCGACGTCGCGCAGGAGCCGCCGCATGATCTTGCCGCTGCGGGTCTTCGGCAGCTCGGGCGTGAAGACGATGTTGGCAGGCCTCGCAATCGGGCCGATCTTCTTGCCGACGTGGTCGCGGAGCTCGGCGAGCCGCTCCTCTGAGCCCTCCTCGACACCTTTCAATGTCACGAACGCGACGATCGCTTGGCCTGTGTGCGAGTCCATCCGCCCGCAGACTGCCGCCTCGGCCACCGACGGATGGTCGACCAAGGCGCTCTCGACCTCGATCGTCGAGATCCGGTGGCCGGAGACGTTCATCACGTCATCCACGCGCCCGAGGAGCCAGAAGTCGCCGTCCTCGTCGATCCGCGCGCCGTCACCGGCGAAGTAGACGCCCGGGTACTTCGACCAGTACGTGTCGACGAACCGGTCGTGATCCTTGTAGATCCCGCGCAGCATCGCCGGCCAGGGCCGCCGGAGCACGAGGTACCCGCCGCCGCCCGGCGCGACCTCGTTCCCCTGCTCGTCGAACACCGCGGCGTCCACTCCGGGAAAGGGCTTCGTCGCCGAGCCGGGCTTCAGAGTCGTGAGCCCCGGCAGCGGGGTGATCATGATCATCCCCGTCTCGGTCTGCCACCAGGTGTCGACCACCGGTGTGCGGTCGCCGCCGATGTGCTCGCGGTACCAGACCCACGCCTCGGGGTTGATCGGCTCGCCGACGGTCCCCAGTAGGCGCAATGACGAAAGGTCGTGCTTCTCCGCGTGCTCCGGCCCCCACTTCATGTGGCTGCGGATCGCCGTCGGCGCCGTGTAGAGGATGTCGACCTTGTAGCGCTCGACGATCGCCCACCAGCGATCCTTGTCCGGGTAGTCGGGCGTGCCCTCGTACAGCACCGACGTCGTGCCGTTTGCGAGCGGCCCGTAGACGATGTAGCTGTGGCCCGTGACCCAGCCGACGTCGGCCGCGCACCAGTAGATCGACTCGGGCTTCACGTCGAAGATGTAGTGGTGCGTCGATGCGACGCCGACGAGGTAGCCGCCCGTCGTGTGCGCGATCCCCTTCGGCTTGGCCGTGGTCCCACTCGTGTAGAGGAGGTAGAGCAGGTCCTCGGAGTCCAAGTGCTCCGGCGGGCATGACTCAGGATCGTCCGACTCCCCCTCGACGAGCTCGTGCCACCAGAGGTCGCGGCCGTCCTCCATGGGGACGTCGCCGCGCGTCCGGCGAAGCACGATGCAAGACCTGACCCCGGGCGAGGAGGCGAGAGCGTCGTCGGCATTGCGCTTCAGCGGGACTGTGGTCCCGCGGCGCCACGCCTCGTCCTGCGTGATCAGGAGCTCGCACTCCATGTCGTTCAAGCGGCCGGAGAGCGACTCTGCCGAGAACCCGCCGAAGACGACCGTGTGCGGCGCGCCGAGGCGCGCGCACGCCAGCATCGCGATCGGCAGCTCCGGGACCATGCCCATGTAGATCCCGACGGGCGTGCCCTTCTTCACGCCGAGCGCCTTCAGCGCGTTCGCGAAGCGGACGACCTCTGCCTGGAGATCCGCGAACGTGATCTCCCGGCGCTCGTCCTCGGGCTCGCCCTCCCAGTAGTAGGCGACCTTGCCGCCCTGTCCCGCCTCGACGTGCCGGTCGACGCAGTTGAAACAGACGTTCAGCTTGCCTCCGACATACCACTTGGCGTAGGGCGACTCCCACTCGAGCAGCGTCGTCCAGGGCTCGAACCACGTGAGCCGCTGCGACTCGCGCGCCCAGAGCTCCTCGAAGTCGAGCTCATAGAGCTCCGGCTGCGCGTTGGCCTGTGCCGCGAACTCGGGATCCGGCGGATACCGCCGCTCCTCGAGGAACATCGTCTCGATCGTCTGCCCGCGCGTCTCGGCCTGAGCCACTGTCCCTCCTTGGACGTTGGAGCCCTCCCGTGGCGGAGGGCTCCAAACGCTATCGCTTCAGCGGGCGCGTGCGGGCGCACCCGCCGGCCGCTGCGTGACCGCCGGAGCGCCGAGGTGGATGCGCCGCTCCGCCTCGATGAACTTCGCCGCAGCAGCCGGCTCCGGCCGCAGCAGCGAGACGAGGATCCCCACGGCGAACGCCAGCGGCATCGAGATCAGCGCCGGGTTCGTGAGCGGGAACGGTGCGTCCTCGTGGCCGAGGACGTCGACCTGGATCGTCGGCGAGATGTAGATCAGCACGAGCGCCGAGATCGCGCCGACGAGGATGCTCGACACGGCGCCCCACGTCGTGAAGCGCCGCCAGAAGATCGCCATCAGGAGCGCCGGAAAGTTCGCGCTCGCCGCGATCGCGAAGGCGAGCCCGACCATGAACGCGATGTTCTGACCCTCGAGCACGATCCCAAGGACCATCGCGGCCGCGCCCATGAAGAACGTCGCGATCCTGGCGACGCGCAGCTGCTCCTTCTCGGGCGCATGCCCGTGGCGGATGACGTTGACCCACACGTCGTGGGACAGCGCCGCGGCGCCGGACAGCACGAGCCCCGCCACGACGGCGAGGATCGTCGCGAACGCGACGGCCGCGATGAAGCCGAAGAACGGCGTCCCCGCCACGTTCTCGGCCAGCAGCAGCGCCGCCGCGTTGCCGCCCTTGTCGATGTCGCCGATCGGGCGCGGGCCGACGAGCGCCATCGCGCCGAAGCCGAGCACGAACGTCAGCAGGTAGAAGAACCCGATCAGCAGCGTCGCGTAGTTCACGGACTGCCGCGCGGCCTTCGGGTTGGGGACGGTGTAGAAGCGCATCAGGATGTGCGGCAGCCCTGCGGTGCCGAACATCAGCGCGAGCCCGAGCGAGATCGCATCCCAATGCCCCGAGACGAGCTCGCCGGGGGCGAGCACCTTCGCCCCGTTCTTCTCGGCCGCCGAGCCGAACAGGTGCAGCGGGTTCATGCCGAACTCGCCGAGCACGAGCAGCGCCATCGCCGTCGCGCCGCCGATCAGCAGCACGGCCTTCACGATCTGCACCCAGGTCGTCGCGATCATCCCGCCGAGCAGCAGGAGCGTCAGCATCACGACGCCCACGATCACGACCGACAGGGCGTAGT
>DATFQN010000045.1:0-11056 GCA_035264165.1 Gaiellaceae bacterium | reverse complement strand
TTGCCGTGCGCCGACACCTCCGCCGGCTCTTCGTCGAGCAGGAAGAGGATCACGGAGAGGTCGTGCACGCCCAGCGAAAGCAGGGCGTTCTCGTTCGTCCGGAAGACGCCGAGGTTCTGCCGGTTGCCGTAGACGCACAGGACCTCGCCGAGCTCGCCTGCGTCGACGAGGGCCTTCAGCTTGCGCACGCCGGGGTGGTAGAGCAGCAGGTGGCCGGGCATCAGCGTGAGGTCTCGCTCCTCCGCCAGTGCGGTCAGCTCCTCCATCTCCTCGCCGCGAAGCGCCGGAGGCTTCTCCACGAACACGTGCTTGCCCGCGAGGAGCGCCTGTCGGGCGAGCGGATAGTGCGTCGGCACCGGCGTCGCGACCGCGACGGCGTCGAGCCCGGGGTCGGCGAGCAGCTCCTCGAAGCTCGCCGTCGCGCGCGCATGCGGATAGCGGGCCGCGAATCGCTCCCGCAGCTCGTCCGACACGTCGCAGACCCAGCGGAGCTCGGCCAGCTCGTCGAAGTTGCGCGCGAGGTTCGGGCCCCAGTAGCCGAGGCCGACGACGCCGATCGTCGTCATCGGCGCGGAAGCGTAGCCAGTGCGTCCGCGATGCGCTCCGCCGCGTGGCCGTCGCCGTAGAGCGTCGGCCGCTCGTCCGGCAGGTGCGCGGTCGCGACGGCGGCGGCGAGCCGGTCGGGATCGTCGTCGACGAGGACGTTCGCTCCGACCGTGACGGTGTCCACCCACTCGGTTGACGGCCGCGGCGTCACGCATGGGACGCCGTACCAGTACGCCTCCTTCTGGAGGCCGCCGGAGTCGGTCACGATGACGCGTGCCTGCGAGGCGAGCGCGGCGAAGTCGAGGTAGCCGAGAGGCTCGAGCACGCGGACGTTCGCGCTGACCCCTAGCCGTGAGGTGTCGAGCGCGCGGCGTGTCCGTGGGTGGGCCGGGAAGACCACTGGCCCGTCGATCGCCGAGAGGCCGGCCATGATGCGCGGAAGCCGCGGCGCGCGTACGTTCGCCTCGCGGTGGATGGTTGCGACCACGTAGCGCCCCCGTTCGACGTGGAGGCGCGTGAGGACGTCGGAGCGCTCGCGTGCGAGCGGTGCCAGGCGCATGGAGGCGTCGGCCATCAAGTCGCCGACCACCTCGACGCGACCGCGGACGCCCTCCTGCTCGAGCGTCGTGCGCGAGCGCTCGTCGGGGGCGAACAGCAGGGCCGAGATCCGGTCGACCTCCACGCGGGTGTGCTCCTCGGGCATCGACCAGTCGCCGCTCCTGAGCCCCGCCTCGACGTGCGCGACCGGAACGGCGAGGTCGGACGCGGTACGCGCCCCCGCGAGCGTCGAGTTCGTGTCGCCGTAGACGAGCACCCAGTCCGGGCGCTCGCGCCCGAGCACGTCCGCGATCCCGGGCCGCATCTTCTCGGGATCCGGGCTGCGCACGTCGAGCCGGTACGCCGGCTCGTCGAGCTCGAGGTCCTCGAAGAAGACCTGTGACAGCTCGCGGTCGTAGTGCTGTCCGGTGTGGATGACGACCTCGGTCACGTCCCGCGTGCGGAGCGCGACCGAGAGTGGCGCGGCCTTCACGAACTGCGGCCTGTTGCCGATCACGGAGACGACCTTCACGGCGGCTGAGCCTATCGCCCGGCCGGCTCTCCGCTCGCGCCCGCTCCGAACACGCGCGCGCGGAGCTCGTCCTGGTAGAGATCGGACGCCAGCAGGCATAGTCGCGGAGAAGCGATCGATGCCGGATACGCAAGAAGCGAAAGCACGCAGGTTCCAGGCGCTCCACGCCGGCGAGCCCTTTGTGATCCCCAATCCGTGGGACGCCGGATCGGCCCGAGTCCTGGCGGCGCTCGGCTTCGAGGCGCTCGCGAGCACGAGCTCGGGGTTCGCGTTCACGCTCGGACGCGCCGACGGCAGTGTCACGCTCGACGAGGTGATCGACCACACGGCGATGGTCGACCGCGCCACCGACCTTCCGCTCTCCGTCGATCTCGAGAACGGCTATGGAAGCGACCCGGAGAGCGCTGCGCTCGCGATCACCCGTGCAGCGCAGGCCGGCGCGGTCGGCGGCTCGATCGAGGACTACGACCCCGGCGGGTCCATCTACGGCCTCGACCACGCCGTCGAGCGGATCGCCGCCGCGGTGGAGGCGTCACGGAGCCTCGAGTTCCCGTTCACGTTGACCGCACGGGCGGAGAACCACATTCGCGGCAACCCGGATCTCGAGGACACCATCGTGCGTCTCCAGGCGTTCGAGCGGGCCGGCGCAGACGTTCTCTATGCACCGGGCCTGCGAAGCGCCGACGAGATCCGCACCGTGTGCGAGGCGGTGTCCAGACCGGTCAACGTCCTGGCAAGGCCCGGCCTCTCCTTCGCCGAGATCGTCGAGGCCGGTGCTCAGCGCGTCAGCGTGGGTGGCAGCTTGACCTGGGTCGCGGTCAGGGCGATGGCGGAGGCGGCGGTCGGGATCCGCGAGAGTGGCGACTTCTCGCCGCTCGACGCGAAGCTGCCATTGCACGAGTGGTTCGCGCTCGGACCTTCGGAACAGCGCTGCTGAGCCGCTGTATGGCCCCCTACTCGATCCACCGCCGAATGGAGGAAGAAATGAGCGGAGTCCCACGTCCTCTCTTGGCGCTTCTCGTCGCTGTGACTGTGGTGGCACTGATGGCGGCAGCCGCTTTCACGCCGCGCGCGGCGGCGCAAGGTGGAAGCGACAACAGCTGCGGCGCCTCAAACCCGAACATCGGTGCTTTTCCGCCTAACGTCTTCAACAAGCAGGATTCGGGAGAGTTCGAGACGTGTGGGTTCAGGAACAACCCGAACTTCGAGGAAGGGACGTTTCCTCCAGGGGTTTCCAGGACTAGCGGAAACGCAGCGGTTCGCGAGACGGCAAATCATCGCGGCTGGAGAGGGCGATCGGGAATTCGCGCGCGTCCGCTATAGGCCCGACCGGAGAGCAAGGACGTTCCGCCGGAAGTCGTCATGCTCGCGCGGAGCGCGAGCGGACTTCCGGCGGCTCATGGGCCGTGAAGGATTCGAACCTTCGACCTTGGGATTAAGAGTCCCCTGCTCTGCCAGCTGAGCTAACGGCCCGGGGCGGGTCAGTCTAGCGCCGATCTCTCGACCCCACTCCGGCGAAGATGGTCATGCCGCCGCAGGCGGCGGATCTTCGTCGGCTTAGGCGTCCCGGCGCGCCGCGCGGTTGCCAGAACGCCACAATCCCGCTTAGCTATGACCGGCCGCGACCCCGCGGCGATCAGGGGCTGAGGCGAGGCGATTCCCACGAGCGAGGCGGTCAGGGATACGAGTAACGAGCACCGGCCCGGCGACGCCCTGGGTGGGGCCGTTGCACGCGAGCGCAGCGAAGCGGAGCTGCGCGAGTCGCATGACCAGCTCGCCGCGATTCTCCGCGAAGTCGCCGACGGCATCACCGTTCAGGACGAGTCCGGCCGGATGGTCTTCGCGAACGAGGCGGCGGCCCAGCAGGTCGGGTACGCCTCGGCCGACGAGCTCCTCAACGCACCGGTCGCCGAGATCATGGGCCGTTTCGAGGTGTTCGACGAGGAGCGTCGACCGCTGCCGCTCGACCAGCTGCCGGGCCGCGCGGCGCTCCGCGGCGAGACGCTCGAGCGCACGATCTGCTACCGCGTGGTCGAGACGCGGGAGGAGCGCTGGTCGCTCGTTCGGGCGCGGCCGATCCTCGCCGCGGATGGCCACGTCCAGCTCGCGATCAATGTCTTCCACGACGTCACCGAGCGCAAGCGCGCCGAAGAGCGGCTCGCATTCCTCGCCGGGGCGAGCAACCTGCTCTCGTCGTCGCTCGACTACGAGACGACGCTCGGGCGGATCCCGAAGCTCGCGGTCCCTTCGTTGGCAGATTGGTGCGTCGTCGACATGCTCGAGTCCGACGGAAAGCTCCGGCGCGTCGGTGCCACCCACGTCGATCCGGCGATGGTCGAGACGCTCCTCGAGATCGCCCAGCCGCGCGGCTATCGACGGGTCATCGCCGAAGGCGAGCCGCTGCTTCTCGGAGACATCGACGAGGAGCGGCTCCGCGAGGCCGCGCGTGACGAGGCGCACCTCGAGCAGCTCCGGCAGGTCGGGTCGGCCGCGCTGATCTGCATCCCGCTCGTCGCGCGCGGCCGATCGCTCGGTGCGATCACGCTTGCGTCGACGAGCGAGAGCCGTCCCTATGGCGCCGAGGAGCTCGCGCTCGCCGAGGAGCTCGGGAAGCGCGCCGCGCTCGCAGTCGACCACGCGATCCTGTACCGGGAGGCGCAGGAAGGCGCCCGCCGGCTGGAGGAGTCGCTCGCGCTGCTCGACGCGCTGCTCGGCTCAGCACCGGTCGGTGTCGGCTTCTGGGACCGGGAGCTCCGTTACGTACGCGTCAACGAAAAGCTGGCGGAGCTCAACGGGACCCCACCGGAGGAGCACGTGGGGCGCTCGCTCGCCGACGTGGTTCCGCAGCACGCGGCGGCGCTCGAGCCGATCTACCGGCGCGTGCTGGAGACGGGCGAGCCGCGGGAGCACCAGGAGTCGACGCAGGTCGATCCGACGCAGCCGGGCGAGGACCGCCACTGGCTCTCGAGCTACTACCCCGTCAAGACGCCCTCGGGTGAGACGATCGGCGTCGGGGCGGTGATCACCGAGATCACCGAGCGCCGGCGCGCCGAAGCGGAGCGCGCCCGGTTGCTCGAGGCCGAGCAGGCGGCGCGGCGTGACGCCGAACGGTCGGCGGACATGCTCCGGCGGCTCCACGCCGCGACCCAGGGTGCGCTCGCCAACGTCGAGCTGAAGAAGCTGCTCGACGACCTGCTCGAAAGGATCGCCGAGCTGCTCGAGGCGGATACCGCGGCGGTGCTCCTGCTCGAGGAGGAGCGTGATGAGCTCGTGGCGACGCACGCGCG
Source organism: Gaiellaceae bacterium (assembly GCA_035264165.1). Lineage (GTDB taxonomy): Bacteria > Actinomycetota > Thermoleophilia > Gaiellales > Gaiellaceae > JACDAN01. Next base: position 6,154 of record DATFQN010000045.1, on the reverse strand, counting down.
CGGGATCGAGGAGGAGGTGGAGCAGGGCGTCCGGATTCCCCTCGGCCGCGGTTTCGCGGGCCGCATCGCGGCCGAGCGCCGCCCGCTCACGATCGAGGACATCGACCGGGCCGACGTCTACAACCCGCTGCTGCGTCAGAAGGGGATCAAGTCGCTGCTCGGCGTGCCGCTCCGCCTCGGCGAGCGCGTGATCGGCGTTCTGCACGTCGGCTCGCTCACACAACGACGGTTCACGAGCGATGACCGAACGCTCCTCCAGCTGGCGGGCGATCGGATCGCACTCACGCTCGAGCAGGCCCGGCTGTTCGACTCGGAGCGAAGCGCGCGTGCTGCTGCGGAGGCTGCCGGAAGGCGGCTCGCGTTCCTGGCGGAGGCCAGCCGCATCCTCTCCGCGTCGCTCGACTACGAGACCACGCTCGCGAACGTGGCCGAACTCGCGGCCACGAAGTTCGCGGACTGGATGAGCGTCTACCTCGTGGACGAGGAGGGCTCTGCCACGCGGATTCAGAACACCCACCGCGACCCGGCGAAGCGCGCCCTCGTGGAGGAGCTCGCGGAGCGCTACCCGCCTCAGATCGAGCCGGGCTCGCCGCAGGCCCAGGTGCTCGCGGAGGGCCGGTCGTTCCTCTTCGAGGAGATCCCCCGCCCGATGCTCGAGGAGGCTGCGCAGGACGACGAGCACCTTCGGCTGATCGACGCGTTGGGGTTGTCGTCGGCCGTCGTCGTGCCCGTCACGGCCGGCGGCCGGACGATCGGCTCGCTCTCGTTCGCGCTGGCCGAGGGCGGTCGCCGCTACGACGACGACGACCTCGCGCTTGCGGAAGAGCTCGGCCGCCGCGTCGGCCTCGCTGTCGAGAACGCCCGGCTGTACGGGGCCGCGGAGGCCCGCGCCGAGTCGGCCCAGGCGCTCGAGTTCGTCGCCGACGGCGTTTTCCTCGTCGACGCGGCCGGGATCGTCCGACTCTGGAACCCGGCTGCGCAGGCGATCACCGGTCTGGCTGCCGCCGATGTCGTAGGGCGCCGTCCCGACGAGGCCATCGGCGGCTGGTCGGACGTGAGCACTCGCGTGCCCGTCGCTCGCGCCCCGCGTGACGGAGGGAGCCCGCGGCCCGAGACCGTGCCGGTCGAGGTCGAGGGACGGGAGCTGTGGCTCTCCGTGACGGCGGTCGAGTTCGAGGCCGGCACGGTCTACGCGTTTCGCGACGTGACTGAGGAACGCGGCGTCGAGAAGCTCAAGAGCGACTTCGTCTCGACCGTGTCGCATGAGCTGCGGACGCCGCTGGCGGCCATCTACGGCGCGGCCCTCACGCTCCGGCGCGACGACCTGCCGCTCGAGTTCGGCCTGCGCGAGAACCTCCTCGGCGTGATCGCGGACGAGGCAGAGCGGCTCGCCCGCATCGTCAACGACATCCTCTGGACGAGCCGGATCGAGTCCGAGGGTCTTCATCTGACGATCGAGACCTGCGACGCAGTGGCGATCGCCGAAGGCGTGCTCGACGCGGCGCGGGTGCACGCGCCGGACACGATCACGCTCGCGCTCGACGCGGTGCCCGAGGCGCGGGTCGCAGCCGATGCTGACAAGGTCCGCCAGGTGCTCGGCAACCTCGTCGAGAACGCGGTCAAGTATTCGCCCGGCGGCGGTCAGGTGACCGTGCGCGTAGGGACCAACGGCCGGTTGGTGCGCTTCCGCGTCGAGGACGAGGGCCTCGGCATCCCCGCGAGCGACCACGAGCGCGTCTTCGAGAAGTTCTACCGGCTCGACCCGGACCTCACCCGCGGCATCGGCGGGACCGGCCTCGGCCTCTACATCTGCCGCGAGTTCGTCCGGCGCATGGACGGGCGCATTTGGGTCGACTCGACGCCGGGCCGCGGCTCGACGTTCTTTGTCGAGCTGCCCGCTCCTTAGAGCTCGCGCATCGAGGCGTCGGCAACCAGGGGTTCCGACCCAGGGTTTTGGTTACGCTCGTGCGCGGTGCGCAAGGGAGCCATCGTGACGATGGTCGTGATCGGCGCGATCGTCGGTGCCGTGGTCGCGTGCATCGCCGTCTTCGTCGACTGGCTGCCCGAGCAGGCGTCGGAGGAGCGGGAGGGAATCGACTTCGTCTTCTGGCTGACGACCTGGATCTGCGTCGGCATCTTCACCGTCGTCGCGTCGCTGATCATCTACTCGGTGATGAAGTTCCGAACCTCTCCGGACGACGATGCGGACGGGCTGCCGATCCACGGCCACACAGGGCTCGAGGTCGTGTGGACGGCGGTGCCCTTCATCCTGGTGACCGTGATCTCAGTCGCGAGCGGCGTGGTCCTCGCACGCAACCAGGACGCGGGGAACAACCCGCTGCGCGTCCGCGTGACGGCTCAGCAGTTCGCATGGAGCTTCCGCTATCCCAACGGACGGGAGTCGCCGGTCCTGCGGATGCCGCTCGGCCGGTCGACGGAGCTCCGGCTGCACGCCCGGGACGTGCTCCACAGCTTCTGGGTGCCGCAGTTCGGTCAGAAGCAGGATGCGGTCCCGGGCATCGAGACGCGGCTCGTCGTGACGCCCAAGAAGCTGGGCAGGTTCCCGGTCATCTGTACGGAGCTCTGTGGCCTGGGCCACGCGGTGATGCGGTCGCGGGCGATCGTCATGCGTCCGGCGGCCTTCCGCCGCTGGCTGGCCCGAGCCCGCGCCAACCGATGAGCGTCCCGATGGCCCTCGGGCAGAATCCCCGGTCGAGGTCCGGGGACTAGTGACGACGACCGAGCAGGCCCACCACACGCAAGCACCGCCGGCTGTCCCGCCGGCCGGAGCCCGCAGGCTGATCTTCGGCGCGGGCTGGATTCGCGCAGCGTGGATGTCGGCGCTCTTTGCCGGAATCGGGATCGGGATCGTCACGGGCATCCGTGCGCTCGCCGGCTGGGAGCCTGTCTGGGACTGGCAGCCGATCATGACCGTCGCGTTCCTCACCGCCGCGCCGATCGGCTACCTCGTCGGAATCGGCTGCTTCGACTACTGGCTGTACTACATCTCGGGCAGGCCGACGCGCGCGGAGGACCACTCCAGTCACGGCGCCCACAGCTGGCGCGACTACTTCCGGGTCAACACAGACCACAAGGTCATCGGCGTCCAGTACGTCACGACGACGATCATCTTCATGCTCGCGGGCGGCCTGCTCGCGATGTTCTTCCGCGCCGAGCTGGCGCGGCCGGGGATGCAGTTCATCGACCCGCAGACCTACAACGGGCTCGTCTCGGTGCACGCCTCGCTGATGATCTTCCTCTTCATCATCCCGGCGTTCGCCGGCCTCGCGAACTACGTGCTGCCGCTCATGATCGGCGCGCCTGACATGGCGTTCCCGCGGCTGAACGCGCTGTCGTTCTGGATGCTCCCGGTCGCCGGCGTGATCATGCTGTCGAGCTTCGTCGTGCCGGGCGGGGCGTTCGCGGCGGGCTGGACGAACTACGCACCGCTCGCCGACGTCAATCCGGACGGCAACATCTTCTTCCAGATGGCCGTGCAGTGGGCCGGGGCGTCGTCGATCGCCACCGCGCTGAACTTCCTGGTCACGATCATCACCATGCGCGCGCCCGGGATGACCTTCTGGCGCATGCCGCTGCTCGTCTGGGCGAACTTCACGACGTCGCTCCTGGTGGTCGTAGCGACGCCGTTCATCGCGGGCTCGCAGTTCTTCCTGCTCTTCGACCGCGTCGCCGGCACCGACTTCTTCCGCCCGGACGGCGGCGGCTACGTGCTGGGCTACCAGCACATCTTCTGGTTCTACTCGCACCCAGCCGTGTACATCATGATGCTGCCCGGCTTCGGGATCGTCTCCGAGGTGATCGCAGTGATGTCGCGCAAGCCGATCTTCGGCTACCGGCTGATGGCGCTCTCGCTGATGGCGATCCTCGTCCTCGGCTTCTCGGTGTGGGCGCACCACATGTTCGTTTCAGGCATGGCGACCTGGCTGCGCGTGCCGATGATGATCACGACGCTGCTGATCGCGGTTCCGACCGGGATCAAGGTGTTCAGCTGGTGCGCGACCCTCTGGGAGGGGCGGCTGCACTTCACGACGCCGATGCTGTGGGCGCTCGGCTTCGTCTCGATGTTCGTCATCGGCGGGCTGTCCGGGATCTACCTGGGCGCCGTGCCGATCGACATCCACGTGTCGGACACGTACTTCGTCGTCGCGCACATCCACTACGTGCTCGTGGGCGGCTCCCTCTTCACGATCATGGCCGGGATCTACTACTGGTTCCCGAAGATGACCGGGCGGATGTACGACGAGCGGCTCGGGAAGCTGCACTTCTGGACCACGTTCATCACGTTCAACCTCACCTTCTTCCCGATGCACTGGATCGGCGTGCAGGGAATGCCGCGTCGCGTGTCCGACTACGTGCCCGAGTTCGCCAACTGGAACTTCTTCATCTCGATCGCGTCGTTCGCACTCGGCGCATCCTTCGTGATCTTCATCTACAACATGGTCGTCAGCTGGGCGCGCGGCCCGATCGCCGAAGCGAATCCCTGGCGCGCGCTGACCCTCGAGTGGCAGGTCTCGTCGCCGCCGCCGATCTTCAACTTCGACGAGATTCCACAGGTCGTCGGAAACCCGTACGAGTACGGGGTTCCGGGCGCCCGTCACGCCGTCTTGAACGGCGGCGGTGCGCGGACCGAGGAGCTCGAGGAGGTTCGCGCGCACTAGTGGATCACCTGCTCGTTGTCGCGAACGAGACGGTCGCCGGCAATGCTCTGATCGACGCGATCCAGCGGCGGGCGGAGCTGAAGCGAGGCGCCTCGGACGACGGCGGCCTCGTGACGGTCGTGTGCCCGATCAACCGGCCCCGCGAGGGGTACGTCGTCTACGAGGACACGCGCCGCGCCGCAGCGGGACGACGGATGGAGGGCACGCTCGCTGCGCTTCGCGAGGCGGGGATCGCCGCGCACGGGCTCGTTGCGGACGCCGAGCCGGTCGACGCCGTCCGTGACGCGCTCGTGACCCTCGAGCCGCCCGTGACCGACATCATCGTCTCGACCCATCCGCAGTCGCGGTCGAGCTGGGCGCGGCGGCACGTCGTCGAGCGGATCCAAGGGGTCGCGGGCGGTCTACCGGTCGAGCACGTCGTGGTCGACCTCCAGGCCGAGCACGGCGGCGAGGCCAACGTCCTCGTGATCGCGAACGAGACCGTCCTGGGGAAGCCGCTGCTCGACCGGATCCGCGAGCGCGCCGCCAAGTCTCCGGCGAGCTTCCTGATCGTGTCGCCGCAGAGCGACCCGGGCCTTTCGGCGCACCCCGAGGCCGAGCGCCGCCTCCGGCGCGCCGTCGCGTCGCTGCGTGCCGAAGGGATCGAGGCGCACGGGCAGGTCGCCCATCCCGATCCGCACACGGCCGCGATGCACGCCGTCCGCGATGAGCGCGTCGACGAGATCATGATCTCGACCTTTCCCGAGCAGCAGGGCTCGACGTGGCTGCGCCGCGATGTCGTCCGGCGTATCCGGCGCGACACGGGGAAGCCGGTCGAGCACGTCGTCGTCGAGGCGGAGCAGGCGGTGGCTCGATGACCGCGCACACGCTACGCGTCCGGTTTCGCCGGAGTGACAGCTGCATGGGTCCCGCTCCGGCGCCGCAGGAGCTACCCGGATGACCTCCCACACCGTCGACGTCCACGCGGATCACCCACCCATCGCCAACCAGAGCTCGCGCGTCAGCGCCCCCGTGCTCGGGATGTTCCTCTTCATCGCGTCGGAGACGATGCTCTTCGGCGCCTTCTTCACGGCGTACTTCTTCGTCCGCGTCGTCAACCCCGAGGTCACCACGTGGCCACCGGAGGGCTTCCATCTCCCAGTCTTCGTCGCGGGCATCAACACGGCGATCCTGTTGACGTCGAGCTTCACGATGCACTGGGCGCTGCAGTCGATCAAGCGCGGGAGCCGCGCGGGGATGCAGGCGGGCCTCGTGCTCACGCTCGCGATGGGGGCGACCTTCCTCGCGACGCAGCTGCTCGAGTACTCGCGCATCGGCTTCGCCTGGGGCGACAACTCCTTCACGACGATCTTCTTCGGGCTGACCGGCCTGCACGGCGCGCACGTCTTCGTCGGCCTCTCGCTGCTGACGATGGCGACGGTGCGCGCGTTCCGCGGCCACTACACGCCGGAGCACCACCACGGCGTCGAGGTGCC
>DATFQN010000044.1:0-14440 GCA_035264165.1 Gaiellaceae bacterium | reverse complement strand
CACCATTGGCACGCCCACCTCGATGCCGGCGAAGGGGCCGACAGACACCCTCTACATGTTCCCCGACTGCCCGTCCTGCGCAGCGGTCTCGGACGGCGCGCCCGGCCATCCGGGGTACAACGGCGGCCGCTGGCGCGTCGTCGAGGCGTCGGGGATCACGACGCAATTGACAAACGCCGAGGCCGTGGTCGCCGCCGCTTCGGCGCTCACGGACACCGGCACGCGGTTCGTTTGCCCCCTGATCAAGGCGTAAGCGCTCTCCCCGAGCGCGAGACCGGGGCGGCCGGCGCCGCCCCGGTCCTTGCTGCAAGCGCTTCAATTCGGGCTGTGAGCACCGTCCTCGTCGTCGACGACGAGCCGATCGTCCGGGAGGTCGTCGTCTCGTACCTCAAACGGGAGGGCTATCGGACGTTGGAGGCGGGTGACGGCGACGCGGCCCGTGCGCTGATCGAGCGCGAGCCGCTCGCGCTCGTGATCCTCGACGTCATGCTCCCGGGCACGGACGGGTTCGAGCTGTGCCGCTGGGTTCGGTCGCGCTCCGACCTCCCGGTGATCCTCCTCACCGCGCGCGGCGACGAGACCGACCGAATCGTCGGCCTTGAGCTCGGCGCCGACGACTACGTGACGAAGCCGTTCTCGCCGCGCGAGCTGGCCGCGCGCGTTCGATCCGTACTGCGACGGGCGGCGCCTGGCGTCCCGGCCAGCGAACGCCTGGCCGTCGACGACCTGGAGATCGACGCGCAGACGCGGGATGTTCGCCGCCGCGGGAGCCTGCTCTCGCTGACAGCGCGCGAGTTCGACCTGCTTTGGTTCCTCGCGAGCCATCCGCGGCAGGTGTTCTCGCGCGACCTGCTGATGGAGCGCGTCTGGGGCTACGCGGCCGCGCTCGACACCGGGACGGTCACGGTTCACGTCCGGCGGCTGCGGGAGAAGATCGAAGACGACCCGTCGCAGCCCCGGTTTCTCCAGACCGTGTGGGGCGTCGGCTACCGGTTCGTCCCGTGATCCTCTTCGCGCTCGTCGCGGGCGGCGCGACCCTGGTCGTGGGTCTCGTGGCCGCGGTCGGTCTTCGCCGCCTTCCCAGCCTGCGGCTGCAGCTCGTGGCGCTCGCGGTGCTTGCGCTCGCCCTGCCCTTGGCCGCCGTGCTGCTGTCCGGCGTCGTCATGTTCACGTCCGGCCACGACCTCACCGTCCTGACGGTCGCGGTCGGTGCCGCGACAGCCGCGCTCGTCGCCGCATTGTTGCTCGCCGGCTCGATCCACCGGGCGATCGAACGCGTACGGGCCGCCTCGGCCGCCCTCGCGAGCGGCGATCTGGCGGCAAGGGCGCCCGAGGCCGGCCCGGCGGAGCTCGCCGAGCTCGCAGCCTCCCTGAACGAGATGGCGGCGCACCTCGAAGGCCTGTTCGACGCCCGCCGCCAGCTCGTCGCCTGGGCGAGTCATGACCTGAGGACGCCGCTCGCGAACATGCAGGCGATGCTCGAAGCGCTCGAGGACGGCGTCGGCGATGCCGACCGGTACCTGCCGGCGCTCCGCGAGCAGACACGGACGCTGAGCCAACTCGTCGACGATCTCTTCGAGCTGGCGCGGATCGACGCCGGCGTCCTCACCCTCGAGCTTCGAGACGCGCCGGTCGCGGCACTCGTCGGTTCATGCCTCCGCGGGCTCGAGGCGGAGGCGCAGGCTCGCGGCGTGACCATCACCGCCGAGGCGGACGGCGAGGATGCGAGCGTGCGCTGCGCGCCCGAGAAGGTCGAGCGCGTGCTCTTCAATCTGCTGACGAACGCGCTCCGGCACACACCGTCCGACGGCACCGTCGCCGTCGTCGTCGAGCCGATGGACCGTGAGGTGCGCCTCTCGGTGGAGGACACCGGGGAGGGTCTGTCGGACGACTCGTCCCGCCGCGTGTTCGAGCGCTTCTGGCGCAACGACCCGGCGCGGTCGAAGGGCAACGGCGGCTCCGGCCTCGGTCTGGCGATCGCGCGCGGCCTCGTCGAGGCGCAGGGCGGACGCATCTGGGCGGAGAACAGGCCCGAAGGCGGCGCGCGAATCTCGTTCACCCTCCCGCGTGCGATCTGAACGGAGGAGAATCACATGAAGGGACTGCTTGTTCTGCTCGCCGCGGCGGTATCGGCCTCGGCCTTAGCCGTTGTGCCGGCCGCCGGAGGCATAGGCGGCTCGGACTCCGCCTCCGCGGTCCAGACGCTGACCGTTCGATCAAGCCGTTACGGTCGGATCCTTTTCGACGGCCGCGGCCGCGTCCTCTACGCCTTCACGCGCGAGCGCCGCGGCGGCCCGAGCCGCTGCTACGGCGCCTGCGCGGCGGCCTGGCCGGTCTACTTCTCGAAGCGCACGGGGGTACGCGCGGGAGCCGGAGTCAAGAAATCGATGATCGGAACGATCAGAAGGCGCGACGGACGCCGGCAATACACCTACAACGGGTGGCCGCTCTACTACTACGCCCACGAGGGGCCCGGCGAAGTGAAGTGTCAGAACGTGGACGAGTTCGGCGGTCTCTGGCTGGTCGTCCGCCCGGGCGGGACGCTCGTCCGCTGAGCGCCGGCAGCGATGTCTACGAGAGCTGCGAGAACATGTCGTTCCCGCTGGCGGTCGTCTCCGGCACCTCCTGGAGGACGTCCCAGTGCTCGATCATCTTGCCTTCGTCGTTGAACCGCCAGATGTCGACGCCCGCCGTGTTCCACGTCTTGTAGTACGAGTGCGCGACGACGAAGTCGCCCTCGGCGATCACGCGGTAGACCTCGACGTCGACGGGTCCCACCGGCCTGAAGAACTCCTTCACGGCCTGCAAGCCGTTGTCGGCCTGCGGATTGTGCTGGACGTAGTCCTCGGCGATCAGGTCGTCGAACGCGTCGACGTTGCCGGCGCGGAACGCGTCAAAGACGCGCGCCACCGTCTGCTTGTTTCGCTCTGTATCCGCCACGGCTCCTCCTAACTAGGTGTTCCCGAGAAGCTAGCCGCGTCGACTGGGCTCGCCGTCGAACAGCCCAGTCTCGTAGGCGAGCACGACCGCCTGGACGCGGTCGCGGAGGTTGAGCTTCTGGAGGATGTGCGTGATGTGTGTCTTCACGGTCGTGTCCGTGATGTAGAGCTCCTGGCCGATCTCGGCGTTGGAGAGGCCGCGGGAGATGAGGCGGAAGACATCGAGCTCCCGCTCCGTCAGCTCCTCGAGCTCCTTGGGCGGCGAGGGCTGAGGCACCCGCGCGAACCGCTTGATCACGCGCTTCGTGATCGCGGGCGAGAGCAGCGCATCTCCGCCGGCGACGACGCGGATCGCCCCGAGGAGCTGCTCAGGCGGATCATCCTTGAGGACGAACCCGCTGGCGCCGGCTCGGAGCGCTTCGTAAACGTACTCGTCGAGGTCGAACGTCGTCAGGATCAGGATCCGGGCCGTCTCGTCGGCGGCGAGGATCCGCCGCGTCGCCTCGAGGCCGTCGAGCTCGGGCATCCGGATGTCCATCAACGCGACGTCGGGCTGGAAGCGAGCCGCCTTGTCGACCGCCTCGAGCCCGTTGCTCGCCTCCGCTACGACTTCGACGTCCTCTTCGCGGGAGAGCAACATCCGAAAGCCCGCGCGGACCATCGCCTGGTCGTCCGCTACGAGCACTCGGATCGTCATGCTCGGTCGCGGCTGAGCGGGAGGCGAGTGTTCAGGACGAAGCCTCCCCCGTTGGCGGTTCCTGCAGTCATGTCGCCGCCGAAGATCTTGACGCGCTCGCGGATTCCGACGAGGCCGTGGCCGAGGCCGTCGGTCGTCGAGCTGCCCACGCCGTTGTCGCGCACCTCGAGCTGCACCTCGTCGGGCCGGTAGCGCACGATCACGTCGGCCTTCGTCGCACGGGAGTGCTTGAGCGCATTCGTCAGGCCTTCCTGGACGATGCGATAGGCAGAGAGGTCGATCCCCCGCGGGAGCGGGAACGGCTGGCCGTCGACGTGCAGTTCGACGGGAAGCCCGGCGCGACCGATCTCTTCTCGCAGCGAGTCGAGGCTGTCAAGGCCGGGCTGGGGCCCGAGCTCGGCTTCGTCCCCGTCGTCGCGCATTGCGGCGAGCAGCCGGCGCATCTCGGTGAGCGCCGTGCGGCCGGCGCGCTCGACGCCCGTGAGGGCGTCACGGTCCTCGGAGTCGGGAAGCTTGTGCCTGACTGCCCCGACCTGGAGCACCATCACGCTGACGGCATGGGCGACGGTGTCGTGAAGCTCGCGCGCGATCCGCGCGCGCTCCTCCGCGACGGCGACACGTGCCGCTGCGTCGCGCTCGCGCTCGGCGATCGTCGCGCGGGTTTCCGCCGCCTCGGCCTGCTCGGAGCGCTCGCGCAACGCGAAGCCGGCAACCCAGGCGACCACGAAGTCGAGCGGGATGAAGACGAGCTCGCTCGTGGAATGGTCAGGGACCTCGTAGACGATGAACACGAGGCTGCTGACGGCGACGATCAGGCCGGCAGCCGCCTGCCAGGGGTTGCGCAGGTTCCCGAGCAGGAACGCGACCGCGAGGCCGACCACGAAGAAGGCCTCCAGGGACGGGACCAGCTGCCAGTCGATCAGCGAGACGGCAGCCGCGAGCACGAAGTAGCCGACGGGACCGCCGAATGGAAAGCGCCGACGCGCGAAGATCGGAAGCACGAGGATCGCGAGGGCGGGGAGGCCGAACCACAGCGTCGTCTGTGCCGATTCGCGCCCGACGATGAGTTCGAGCATCGCGGCGAGCGCGAGGGCGGCGATCAGCAGGTCGAACCAGTACTTCCTCGCGAAAACTCTGGTCCTCACGCCATGAACGTACTCCACGAGGTCTCGCGCCGCCTCCTACCCGAGTAGGAGGAGAGCTCATCAGATGGTCCGAGCGCGATTCCGGCCTTCCGACGATGTGGCCGCGCGGCCGCCGTCCTACCGTCGATCACGTGATTCCCGAAACGCGAAGGAGGAATGGCATGTCCGCAGGAAAGCCCAACAACGTGGCGGCGCGCATGGGCCGCTGGAGCGCCGATCACTGGAAGACGGCGACGTTCGGCTGGCTCGCGTTCGTCGTCGTCGCCTTCGCCCTCGGCGGCGCGATCGGGACGAAGTTCACCGATCCGAACGCGCCCGGCCCGGGTGAGTCCGGCCGCATGGAAAAGATCCTCGACGAGGGCTTCAATCAGCCGGCGCCCGAAAGCGTCTTCATCCAGCATCCCTCGCTCCGAACGACCGATCCAGCCTTCGTCGCAGCGATCAAGGACGTTGTCGCCGGCATCTCCGGCGTCGCAGCCGTCCAGAACGTCCGCGCCGGGGAGATCTCCAAGGACAGGCACGCGGCCCTCGTCGACTTCGAGATTCGTGGCGATCCCGACGACGCCGCGGACAAGATCGACCCGATCCTCGCCAAGGTCGACGACGTGCAGCGGACTCACCCGCAGTTCTTCGTCGGCCAATTCGGGTATGCAAGCGCGGCGAACGCGGTCGAGACGGCTGCCGGCGACGACCTGGGGAAGGCGGGCCTGCTGTCGCTCCCGATCACGCTCGCAATCCTCGTGATCGCCTTCGGCGCGCTCGTGGCGGCCGGCATCCCGCTGCTGCTCGCGCTGACGGCGGTGTTCGCAACCTTCGGGCTGATCGCGCTGCCAAGCCATGTCCTCCCCGTGGCCCAGCAGGCGCCCGCGCTCGTGCTGCTGATCGGGCTTGCGGTGGGCGTCGACTACACGATGTTCTATCTCCGGCGCGAGCGGGAGGAACGCGCCGCCGGCCGCAGCGAGCGGGCTGCGCTCGAAGCCGCCGCGGCCACCTCCGGCCGCTCGGTGCTCATCTCGGGCTTGACGGTGATCACTGCGATGGCGGGCATGTTCCTGACGGGCGACAAGATCTTCGCGTCGTTCGGCGTCGCGACGATCCTGGTCGTCGCGGTCGCGATGCTCGGCTCGCTGACGGTGCTGCCGGCGTTGCTGTCGAGGCTCGGCGACAACGTTGACCGGGTCCGCATCCCGTTCGTCAGCCGTCTCCGCCGCGACGATGGCGAGGGGAGGATCTGGGGCGGGATCGTCGATCGCGTCATGCGTCGGCCCAGGCTCTCGGCCCTTCTCGCCGCCGGGTTCCTGGTCGTGCTCGCGCTGCCGGCGCTCCAGTTGCGGATGGCGCAGCCGGGCCCGGACACGTTCCCGAAGTCCCTCCGGGCCGTCCAGACCTACGACCGGATGCAGCAGGCCTTCCCCGGCGAGGCGCTCCCGGCCAACGTGGTCGTGAAGGCGCCGAACGTGAACGCGCCGACGATGCGGGCCGCGATCCAACGGTTCGAGCAGCGGGCCTTGGCGAGCGGTCGGATGTACGAGCCGATCACCGTGGACGTCAACGAGGCGGGGACGGTCGCAGACATCACGGTGCCGATCAAGGGCAAGGGCACCGACGCGGAATCGAACGCGTCCCTCGCCCTCCTGCGCGACGAGATCGTGCCCACGACCGTGGGCGCCCTTCCGGACGCGGAGGCGGGCGTGACCGGCCTTACCGCCAGCTGGATCGACTCGACCGACGAGCTGAAGGCGAATCTGCCCCCCGTGGTGGCCTTCGTGCTCGTCTTCGCGTTCCTGCTCATGCTCGTCGCCTTCCGCTCGCCCGTGATCGCGGCGAAGGCGATCGTGCTGAACCTGCTCTCGGTGGGCGCCGCGTACGGCGTGCTGGTGCTCGTCTTCCAGCACGGCGTCGGCAAGGACCTGCTCGGGTTCAGCTCGACGGCAGGGATCGACCCCGTCGTCCCGCTGCTCCTGTTCGTGATCCTGTTCGGGCTCTCGATGGACTACCACGTGTTCCTCCTCAGCCGCATCCGAGAGGCGGTCCAGCGCGGCGAGTCCACCGAGGAAGCGGTGTCCCACGGAATCAAGACGACCGCCGGCGTCGTCACGAGCGCCGCGATCGTGATGGTGTTCGTGTTCGCCGTCTTCATCGCGCTGTCGATGCTGATGTTCAAGCAGTTCGGCGTCGGGCTCGCGGTGGCGATCCTGATCGACGCGACGATCGTGCGGGGCATCCTCCTGCCGGCGTCGATGAAGCTGCTCGGCGACTGGAACTGGTACCTGCCGAGCTGGCTCGAATGGCTGCCCCGTTTCGACGTGTCCGACGACGAGGCAGCGCCGCCGGAGTCCAGGCCGACCACCGTCTCCGCCTAAACGAAGGTCAGCCCCGGGCTTACGGCCCGGGGCTGCCCGCGAAAGGAGCGCGATGACCGTCTCACCAGACAGGAAGCGCACAAGCCGGGTCTTCACTCCGGCGCGCATCGTCGCCTTGCTGCTCATCGGGCTTGCGGTCGCCGGGTTGGCATACCTCCGTTTCGGGCCTGACGCCGAGGCGGTCTCCGTCCCGGTTGGGGCGAAAGCGGGCGACCTGATTCTCAAGCGCTGCGGCTACGGGACCGAGGACGGCAGCTATACAGCCGACTGCGGAGCGCTCGTCGTGCCCGAGAATCGTGCGGATCCGCGGTCGCGCCTGATCGCGCTGCCGGTGACCCGGATCCGGGCCCGCTCCGGCCAGCCGGCAGAGCCGATCTTCCGCCTGCAGGGTGGCCCGGGAATCACGAACATGGACTTCCGCCAGGCGAGCCGGTTCGCCGACGAGCGCGATGTCGTCCTCGTCGGCTACCGCGGCATGGACGGCTCCTCCGTGCTGGACTGCCCGGAGGTGGAGTCCGCGCTCAAGCGCTCGACCGACTTCTTGGGGAAGAAGTCGTTCCGGGAGCGCGCCGACGCCTTTCGCGCCTGCGCCGACCGGCTCTCGGACGACGGCGTCGATCTCGCCGGTTACAGCCTTCCGCAGCGCGTCGACGATCTGGAGGCCGCGCGCAAGGCGCTCGGCTACGGCCGTATCGACCTCCTCAGCGAGAGCCTGGGGACGCGCATCGCGATGATCTACTCCTGGCGCTACCCGAGGAGCATCCATCGTTCGGTGATGCTCGCGGTGAACCCGCCCGGCCACTTCGTCTGGGACGAGAAGACGACCGACGAACAGATCGGCCGGTACGCCGCGCTGTGCGCGAACGATCCCGCCTGCCGCAGGCGCACGCCGGACCTCGCAGCCTCGCTTCGGCTGGCCTCCGAGAACATTCCGGACCGCTGGTGGTTCCTCCCGATCAAGGAGGGCAACGTCAAGGCCGCGGCGTTCTTCGGCCTGATGAACGCGACCACCGACGGCGCCGGCCCGCTCGCAGCGCCCTGGACGATCGACACCCTGCTCTCCGCGGGTCAGGGCGACGGAAGCGGAGCCTGGTTCCTGTCGCTGCTGGCGCAGATGGCCTTCCCGAGCGAGCAGGTCTGGGGTGACGTCGCCGCGGCCGGCCGGACCGACGCGGCCCGCGCCCGCCGCTCTTTCGCGACCCCCGGCAGCGAGTCGATCATCGGCAACCCCGGAAGCGACCTGATCTGGGCCGGCGGCGGGCTCGTCGATGCCTGGCCTGCGAACCCGGACGAGGACGAGTACGCACGGGTCCATGACTCGAACGTCCAGACGCTCCTGATCGGCGGTCAGCTCGACTTCGCCACGCCGCCGCAGTGGGCGACGCGCGAACTGCTCCCGCATCTGCCGAACGGCCGCGAGGTCGTCCTCGACAACATCGGCCACAGCGACGACTTCTGGGCTTACCAACCCGAGGCGAGCAGCCGGCTGATCAACACGTTCTTCGACAGCGGCCGCGTCGACAGCTCCCGCTACACGCGGACGAAGGTCGACTTCACGCCCGTGTTCAGCCACGATGCAGTCGCCAAGATCGTCCTCGGCGTGATGCTCGGTTTGGCGGCGCTCGTCGTGTTCTCCCTGCTGTGGATGGCGCTCCGGGTGCGCCGGCGCGGCGCCTTCGGACGCAAGGCGAGTACGACGCTCCGGTCTGTGTATCCGATCCTGCTCGGGTTGGGCGGGTGGCTCCTCGGCGTCCTGATCGCGATCTCGACGATGCCCGGTCTCCCGCTCGACGACGAGCTGCTCGCGGCGCTTTCCATCGGCGTGCCGATCGGGCTGGGTCTCTACCTCGCCTGGGTCAACCGCGACTGGACGGCCACGACCAAAGTCTCAGGGTTCGCGGCGGCGGCAGCGGGCGCGCTCGTCGGCGCTCACCTGGGGTTCAACGCAACCGAAGGCCTGCTTGCCGTCATCACGACGATCGCCGGCGCGGCAGCCGGTGGAAATCTGGCGCTCCTCGCTCTCGACATGGCGTGGGATTGGCAGGCCCGCGATCGCTTCGCTTCCGCGGAAGAGCGCGTGGAGGCACAGCCTCTGACGAGCGCCTAACTCCCCCGCAGGGACTACGGTGGGGCGGTGACGCATTACGTGCACGGGTACGGGACTCCTGAGCAGGAGCGGCTCGTGGCTCAGGCGGAGCACTGGCGGCACCGGCTGATCACCGACGGTACCGCACTCGAGCCGGGAACGCGCTTGCTCGAGATCGGCTGTGGCGTCGGCGCGGTTCTGGCGGTGCTTGGGCAGGAATACCCGGGCATCGAGCTCTCCGGCGTCGACATCGAGCAGAAGCAGCTCGAGTTCGCGAGGAGACACCTCGAGCGGGCGGGAGTGGACGCGACGTTGCGCCGAGCGGACGCGCTCGCGCTCCCGTTCGAGGACGAGTCATTCGACCACGTCTGGATGATGTGGTTCCTCGAGCATGTCGCCCACCCGCCTGCCGCACTGCGCGAAGCGCGACGGGTGCTCGTCCCCGGAGGGCGGATCACCGCGATCGAGGTCGACTACTCCACATGTCGTGCGGAGCCGTCGACGCCGGCCATGGAGGCTCTGTTTCGCGCGATGGTGCAGGGCATGGCGGTCTCGGGCTGGAGCGACGCCGGCACGCGGCTTCCTCGCTGGCTAACCGAAGCGGGCTTCCGCGAGGTCGACGAGGGCGAGCGGCCGTTCTGGTGGCACGACGAGGATCTCGCCAGTCAAGCGGCCTACGCCGCGGATGTGATGGAGAGCGCGCTTCCCGTGCTCGCGCAGCTGCCCGGCGTCGCCGAGGATGAGGTGCGTGCCGGGCTGACGGACTTGCGCAACCTCGAGGCGCAGCCCGACGCGCGCCTCGGGTGGGTAGTGCACAAGTCAACTGCCACGCGTTAGAGAGAGCAGAAGACCTCTTCCAGACTCGAGCAATAGGCCTATCGAACGCGGGGCTGAGGAGCGGCGGCGCCGCGGGCGTCGGCGGACGTGCCGCTCCTGTCGAGTCACTCGGTGTCGTACTCGTCGCGGCGGCGGAACCAGATACCTGTCTCGTTGCGCCCACGTGGCGCGCGGTCGAGCCACTGGTACATGCCCCACAGCCCGTCCACCCCGCGCGCGTAAGCCGAGTAGGTGTGGTAGACGACGCCGTCCTCGAGCGCGAACGCGCTCATCCCCGGCGACTCCCGCGTGAACGTCACCCAGTCCGTGCCGGCGCCGGCTGCGAACTCGGCGAGGGGGCCCTCTTTGCCCGCTTCCAACTGCGGCCGGACGTCGCTCGTGCGGAAGTTGTACTCGACGAATCCCGACTGCTGCTCCTCCTCGGTGACTGCCGCCTGGAAGTCGTAGTTGAAGTCGCTTTCGAACGACGACGCCCAGGGAAAGCGCCAACCCATTCGTCGCTTGTAGGCCTGCAGCTTCGGGAGCGGCGCGCGCGACACCGCCGTGAGCATGACGTCGTGGTTCGCGAGGTGGACGGCGAAGCCGTCGAAGCCGTCCGCGATCGCCGAGCAGGCCGCGCACCCCGCCGTGTAATCGGGCCCGAACATGAAGTGATAGACGAGGAGTTGCGACCGTCCGCGGAAGAGATCGGCGAGGGTCGCTGTGCCCTCGTCGGTCTCGAAGCGGTACTCCTTGTCGAGCGGAACCCAGGGCAGCTCCTGCCGCAGCTGTGCGAGCTCGTCGCTGCGGCGAGTGAGGTCCTTCTCGGCGTCGAGCAGCTCGAGCCGAGCGGCAAGCCACTCTTGGCGCGTTCCGGTTTTGTGGTCGGTCATCGCTTCTCTCCTTCCTGTCGTTACGGATGTCGCTCAGGCCGCATGGCGCCGGTTTTCGGGCCCGGCCGGATCAGGCCAGTCTCGTAGGCCAAGATCACCGCCTGCACGCGGTCGCGGAGACCGAGCTTCATGAGGATCCGCTTCACGTGCGTCTTCACCGTCGACTCCTCGATCACGAACGTCTCGGCGATCTCGCGGTTCGAGAGGCCGCGTCCGATGAGCTCGAGTACCTCGCGCTCTCGCGGCGTGAGTTCGTCGAGCCGCGCACCGGAGAGGCCGGCAACGGGCTGCGTCGCCATCCGGTCGATCACGCGGCGGGTCACGGACGGAGAGAGCAGCGAGTCGCCGTCGGCCACCGTGCGGATCGCGGCGATCAGCTCCTCCGGCTTCGTCCGCTTGAGCAGGAAGCCCGAGGCGCCGGCGCTGAGAGCCTCGAAGATGTAGTCGTCGTCCTCGAAGGTGGTCAGGACGACGACCTTCACCTCGGGCGAGTCCGCGAGCACGTCGCGCGTCGCGGAGATGCCGTCAACGCCGGGCATGCGGATGTCCATCAGCACGACGTCTGGTCGCCTCGTGCGGATGTCGTCTAGCGCCTCGCCGCCGTCTGCGGCCTCACCTACAACCTCGATCGTGTCGTCGCTGGAGAGGACCGAGCGCAGGCCGGCTCGCATGAGGTCGTCGTCGTCGACGAGAAGGACGCGAACGCGCTCGTCGCTCACCGCGGCTCCCCGCCGCTGTAGGGCAGCCGGGCGCGGACCCGGAAGAGCCCGTTCGCCGTCTCGGTGGCGACGGTGCCGCCCAGGAGCGACGCGCGCTCTCGCATCCCGACGATTCCATGCCCGACTGCCGCCGGCCCGTCTCGGCCGGTTGGGTTCTCGACCTGGATCGCGAGCTCGTCGTTGTCGTAGGCGAGCCCGACTTCGGCGCGACCCACCCCGTGTCGAAGTGCGTTCGTGAGCGACTCCTGCAGGATCCGGTAGGCGGCCTGGTCGGTCGCCGGAGCCAACGCGTGAGGTTGCCCACGCACCTCGACGTCGACCTTGAGGCCGGCGTCCCGGTGGCGTCTGACGAGTCCGTCCAGCGCCGCGAGCCCGATCGGCGCCTGCGGCCGCTCCTCGTCCTCGCGGAGCGCGCGGACGAGCCCGTCGATTTCGGTCAGCGTCTCTCTGGCGAGGCTTTCGATGGTCGCAAGCGCCTGTCGGGAACGCGCGGGATCCTTCTCGGCCAGCAGCCGGGCGGCGCCTGCATGGACGAGGATGACGTTGATCGCATGCCCCGCCGAGTCGTGGAGGTCTCGGGCGATCCTCGTCCGTTCTTCCGCGGCTGCGAGGCGCCGCTCGCGCACCATCTCGCGCTCGGCTTGGCGAGCTCGCTCCTCGAGTCTCGCTACGCGCTCGTGCCGCAACCGGATGCGGTCGCCCAAGACCCAGGCCCCACCCCAGACGAGAGCTCCGAAGAGGGCTGGCACGACCGGGAACTGGTCACGGCCATAGCCGGCCGCGAGCACGTGGACGAGGAAGAAGAGTGCGATGACAGACGCCGTCAGCCGGCCGCCGTCTTTCGACCGATCTCCATAGAGACCGACGAAGAAGAGCGCGACCGTGGGGCCGATCGGCGGTCCCGGTGCGTAGCCGAGCGAGTTGATCACGGCGCTGGCGCTCGCAGCGGCCGCAAACGCGGCGAGTGGGGAAGTGCGGCGCGCAAGTAGCGGCAACGAGGAGAGAGCGGCGAGAACGACCCCGAGCCCGTCGAGGTTCCTTGCCTCCTCGTCTCCCGAGACGCCGCCGCTCGAGAGCGTCGCCACTGTGAGCGCGAATACGCCGAGCGCGATCCCGACGTCGATCGCGCGTTCCTTGCGCATACGTCGAGCGTAGCGGGGGTTTCGTACCACCTGCGGGTGGTCTCAGTCCTCCCACGGGGGGACGTCGAAGGTCCTCCCTCCGGGCGTTGTGGCGCAGCGGTCGGCGTTTCTAGCGTGGACGCCATGACGACTTCACAGCCTGCATCCGGTCTCGCACGTCTCGCAGATCTCACCTACCGACGCCGCTGGCGCGTGGTTGCGGCGTGGATCGCGATCCTGGTCGCCACCCTCGTCGTCGTCCCGCAGTTCGCGGGCGAGTACGGCGTCGAGTTCGGCACGCCGGGAAGCGAGAGCAAGGCTGCCGCCGACCTGATCGAGAAGCACTTCGACGGCAGCTCCGGCGAGAGCGTCAACGTCGTCTGGGAAGCCCGCGGAGGCGCTCGCGAGGCCCAGGCGGCAATCGACCGCTTGCTCGCCGACGCCCGGCGCGTCGACGGCATCGAGAGCGCGTCCCCGCCCCGTTACTCCAGCGACGGCACGATCGGGCTGGTCCAGCTCCGGCTCGACCGGCCGACGATGGAGATCGAGACGCGTTCGGGTAAACGCCTGATCGAGCTGGCCGACGACGCATCAACCGATGGACTGCGCGTCGAGCTCGGCGGCAACCTGATCCAGAACGCACAGGAGGGGCAGCCGCCGGAGCTGATGGGCCTGCTCGCAGCCGCGGTCGTCCTGCTCATCGCCTTCGGGTCCGTCGTCGCGGCCGGCCTGCCGCTGTTCGTTGCGATCTTCGGGCTCGGGATCTCGGCGACGCTCATCGGGATCGTGGCCCTGCTCGTGGATACCCCCGACTTCGCGCCGGCCGTCGCAGGCCTGATCGGCATTGGCGTCGGGATCGACTACTCGTTGCTGATCCTCACTCGTTTCCGTACGGCCATGCTCCACGGGGCCGACGAGCGCAGTGCGCTCGCGGAGGCGGTGTCCACCGCCGGGCGCAGCGTGATCGTCGCCGGGGGCACCGTCGTGATCTCGATGCTCGGACTGACGTTCATGGGCGTCTCGTTCCTCTACGGCGTGGCGATCTCCGCGAGCCTCGCCGTGCTGGTCGTCGTCCTCGCTTCGATCACCCTGCTGCCCGCGCTGCTCGCCATCGCCGGCCGGCGGGTCGACCGCCTCCGCATCCCCGGCCTCGGACGGTCTCTGCGAACGGACGGCGGGACGCTCGCCACCCGCTGGAGCAAGCTCGTCCAGCGGCGGGCGGGAGCAGCCGCCGTGGCAGGCGCGGCCGCGCTGATCCTCTTGACGCTGCCGGTGCTCGGGCTGCGCTACGGCTTCCCGGACGAGGGGAACGACCCGGACGGATCTTCCACCCGTGCGGCCTACGAGCTCGTCAGCCGCGGGTTCGGGCCCGGCTCGACCGGGCCGCTGCTCGTCGTCTCCGAAGACCCTCGGACGCTCGACCGCGTCGCCCAGCGCATGCGCGGCGAGGAAGGGGTGTCCTTCGTCACTCCGGTCCGCACGAGTCCGGACGGCCGGGTGGCGCTCTTGTCGGTCATGCCGACCACCTCGCCCCAGGACGCCGAAACGGCGGACCTCGTCGACCGGCTTCGCGACCTCGCAGGCCCGGGCGTGCACGTCGGCGGTTTGACGGCCGCCTTCGTCGACCAGAGCGACTACGTCGCCGGACGGATCCCATTGTT
>DATFQN010000043.1:0-31328 GCA_035264165.1 Gaiellaceae bacterium | reverse complement strand
GGTGGCGATCATCGACAGCGGCGTCTACGTCACGAAGGACGCGAACGGCAACTACGCCGGCAATCCGTGCTTCAACGACGCTGGTTACACGGCGCCGCCCGGCTATCCGAAGGGCGACACGCGCTTCACGAACAACAAGGTCATCGTTGCGCGCGCGTACTTCCGGCCAGCGCCGTTCGCTCCGCCCACCGCGGGCAACGACACGCCCGTTCAGGGTCCGGGCGGGAGCCCGCACGGGACTCACACCGGCGGCACCGTTGCCTGTAACGCGAACACGCCGACAGGGCTCGGCACGATCACGATCAGCGGCGTCGCTCCGGCGGCGTACCTGATGAACTACCGGATCTTCTATCCCAGCCAGAGCCCGGACGGGTTCGAGAACGGCAACGGCTGGGTCGTCGAGATCGTCCAGGCGATCGAGGACGCGGTCGCCGACGGGGCGGACGTGCTCAGCAACTCCTGGGGCTCGAGCCACCAGAACACGTTCGGTTGGCCCGATCCGATGGTCCAGGCGGCTGAGTCCGCCGTCGACGCAGGCGTCGTCGGCGTCTGGGCACAGGGCAACGGCGGTCCGGCGACGGGGACTGGAAACCTGCCGTCGTCGTCGGACAAGGTGATCTCGGTCGGCGCCGTCACGAAGTACGCGACGCTGATCGAGTCCACCGTGAACGTCACTGCACCGACCCCGGTGCCGGCGAATCTCCAGAACCTCGACACGGGCCCCGCCGCATACGGTCCGTCGATGAACGGCGTGCATCTCGGCCCGACCGGCTACGTGCCCGCGGCTGCAGTTGCGAAGCCGGAGGTTCTGCCGGCGAACCGCACACTTGGGTGCTCGCTCGCGAGCGACGTGAGCCCGTTCCCGGCCGGCTCGATGGCGGGCAAGCTCGCCCTGATCGAGCGCGGCGTCTGCAACTTCAGCGAGAAGTCGTTCAACGCCGAGCGCGCCGGCGCCATCGGCACCCTGATCTACAACAACACGGCGGGCGGCGACAGCCTCCAGACGATGGGCGCGGGCGTCCATGCCGCCGACGTGACGAAGCCGTCGGTGCTGCTGCGCCGCAGCAACGGGCTCGCGATGGTCGACTACTACACCGCGAATCCGACCACGGCTCAAGCCGAGCTGTTCTACAACCCGCACAGCGGCGCCAACCCCGGTGACGTCATGGCGGGCTTCAGCTCGCGCGGGCCGACGCAGGAGAAGACGGTCAAGCCGGACGTCGTCGCCCCGGGCGTCGACGTTCTCTCGAGCGGCTACTCGGCCGGTGCCTTCCCGGCGCCGTTCGTCGGGTTCGGCTCGGCTTCGGGCACGAGCATGGCGACCCCGCACGTCGCGGGCGCCGCTGCGCTTCTGCTCCAGCTCCACCCGTCGTGGGCTCCGGCGATGATCAAGTCGGCGCTGATGTCGACGGCGACCGAGGACGTCTTCACGACGACCGCCCGGACCACGAGAGCCGGCGTGCTCGATCGTGGAGCGGGCCGCATCGACCTGGCGCAGGCGGGAAGCCCGGGCCTCGCCTTCGACAAGCCGAGCCTCAGCGGAGGCGAGCAGAGGGGCGGAGGCCAGTCGAGGTCGTTCACGGTTCGCGCCACGAACATCAGCGGCGCCACCGGCACATGGACCATCTCGACGACCGAGACGGGTGACGCCGCCAAGACGGCGAACTTCAACATCACCGCCACTCCGTCGACGCTCACACTGGGCAATGGCCACACGGGCTCGATCCACGTCACTCTCGAGTCGGTTGCCGGGGCACCGGTAGGCGACTACGACGGCTCGGTCGTGCTCGTGAACGGCACGAAGCGCCTCCACATCCCGGTGTGGTTCCGCGTCCTGCCGACCCTCCAGAAGGACGTCCTGCTGATCGACGACGACGGCTCGAGCACGGGCGGTCTCGCCGATCGCAAGGCGGCATACACGGCGATGCTCGACTCGCTCGGGCTCACCTACGACTACCTCGACATGGGCCTGCCGCCGTTCACGCCGCAGGCAAAGCCCGGTTTGATGAACCTCTACAAGTACCGGGCAGTTGTCCTCTTCACCGGGGACAACAACGACTTCAACGCGCTGAGCGGGTTCTTCGGCGAGGATCACGACAACCTCGCCGAATGGCTCGACAGCGGCGGCCGCATCTGGGCGCTCGGGCAGAACCTGGCCCTCGCCGAGGACAGCGGCACGTATCACTCTCGCCTCGACCGGGGCCGCATCTACAGCGGCTACCTCGGGCTGGCGTACGAGGCGGACAGCGTCAACCCCGCCGGGACGACGGGTCTCGGTCCGTTCGCCGGCATGGCGCTGGGGCTTTCCCAGACCTCCGTCGAGGGGAGCTCGTCACCGTCGTTCGATACCGATACGTACAACTCGCGCCACACAACGCAGCGCTTCTTCCAGACGGGAGCGGGCGCCGGCGTCTCGCACGGCCGGACCTCGGATCCGACCCTCGACGAGGAGCGGCAGGAGTACCTCTACCGCGCCGCCTCGATGGGCTTTGGCGTCGAGGGCCTCACCGGCGGGACCACGGCGACGCAGCTCGGCGACCGGACGATGGACTGGCTGCTCGACCGGCTCTCGGTCGGCCTCGCGTCCTCGTCCGACGGGCCGGGCAAGCGGGCAACGATGACCGCGTCTGCGTCGTCGAGCGTCGGCGCAGGGATCACGAAGTACCGCTGGGACTTCGGTGACGGGACGGCGTACGAGACCACCGCAGGGCCGACGGTGCTGCACAAGTACCAGCACCGCGGCACCTACGAGGTGCGGATCGAGGCGACGGACAGCCTCGGCCACACCAACGTCAGCCACGCCTTCGTCGACGTCAAGCCGAAGGACTGATCGGTTCTGCAGGGAGGGGCGCCTCGGCGCCCCTCCCCGTTTTCGTTTGTTAGGCGGCTCGGTCGATGCGCTCTTCGAGGCGGGCGCGACGGATGATCTCGTCGCGATCGCCGAAGCGGGCCTGGGCGCGGGCCAAGCGGTGCTCGTCCCAGAGCTCGGAGATTCGGTCGTCGAGCTCGCGCAGCTGGGCGGCGAGGACAGCGTCATGTCCTTCGGACAGACGGTGCAGGAGAGCGGCACGCTCCTCGCTTGCGCGCTCGATCTCGCTACGAATTTCGGTAAGTGTTCTCACGCATGAAAAAACGACGGAGCCTGATCGGCCATTCCCTCTCTCTCCTGGGACTAATCCTCGTCGGCGGCTGCGGCGGCGGTGAGAAGCACGACGAGATCGCCTACAGCACGGTCCGCGACGAAGTCCCGACGCGGATCATCGTCGTCCAGGACGACGGGAAGAAGGCCCGGAGGGTGAGCGGCGCGAAGCGGGGCGCGAATCCCGCACTGCCGATCTGGTCGCCCGACGGGCAGAAGATCGCATTCGTGCGGTATCGACCACAGGGCGGGGTCAGCTCACTCATGACCTCGATCGTGAACGAGGACGGTACGGGGGAGCGCGAGATCGCCGAGGGAACGCTGCCGGGATGGGCTAACGGCGGCACCTCGCTCGTGGTCGAGCGCCCGCTTGCGGCGCCGAAGCTCTCGACCATCTACGTCCTCTCCGTGGACGGGAAGACTGCGCCGCGCAAGCTGGTCGTCGGCTCGTCGCCGGCGGTCTCGCACGATGGGAAGCGGGTCGCGTTCGTCCGCTACGCCTACAAGCGCAAGCCCGGCGGCGAGTGCTGCATCACGACCAAGACCGAGCTCTTCACGATCGGCGTGGACGGCAGCGGGCTTCGCCGCCTTTCCCAGACCGGCCTGAAGGGCCAGTACACGCAACCGTCCTGGCTTCCAGGCGACTCGGAAATCGCCGTGCTGGAGCGCCGCGGCGGACTCGGCGGCCCGCTCTGGACGATCTCCCTCTCCGGCGCCAAGAAGAAGATCGCGAACAGCGTCGGCGAGACCTACGACTGGTCGCCGAAAGGTGATCTCGTCGCGTACACGAACGGCGGCCTGATCTACGTCATCCGGCCGGACGGAACCGAGGTCGAGAACTACGGCCAGTCGAACGCGATCGACATCGAGTGGTCGCCGGACGGGAAGAAGGTCGCCTTCTCGATGCAGGAGGCGCTGGAGAACATGCAGTTCGTCGGCCTCTACCTCATTGACCTGGACAAGCACGAGCGGCGTCGCTTCGTGATCGCCGACGGGTACGCCGCCTATCTCGACTGGCGGCCTGACGTCGCCGACTAGCCGTACCCGAGCTCGTCGATCCGATCCTCGTCCAGCCCGAAGAAGTGACCGACCTCGTGCAGGACGGTGATCCGGATCTCGCGGCGCAGCTCGCCGACAGCGGGGAACGCTCGCTCCAGCGGCCGGCGGTAGATCACGATCCGGTCGGGCAGAGCGCCGGCGGGATCGCGCCCGGGCCCGACGCCGTCGTACCAACCGAACAGGTCGGGCTCGTCCGGATGCTCCTCCTCGACGACGACCGCCACGTTCTCGAGCGCCGCTGCGAGCTCCGGTGGGAGGTCGTCCAGCGCCGCGCGCACGTGTTCCTCGAAGTCGGTCAATAGGCCGGCGCGAGCGGCTGGCGTTTTCGGAATACGGGTGCAGCCACGACGCCGAAGACAAACCCGCCGATGTGGGCGAAGAACGCGACGCCGCCGCCCTCCTGCGGCTGGATGAGCGAGAAGCCGCCAGCCCAGAGCTGAAGCACGAACCAGACGATCAGGAAGACCCAGGCGGGGAACTCGCGGATGATGATGAAGAAAAAGAAGATGAGCGTGACGACGCTGGCCCGGGGCAGCAGGACGAGGTAGGCCCCGAGCACCGCCGAGATGGCGCCGCTCGCGCCGAGGTTCGGGATCTGGGCGTCCGCCGGGGTGCCGAGGGAGAGGGTGACGACGGTCTGCAGGGCCGTCGCCGCGAAGCCGCCGAGCAGGTAGAAGACGACGAACCGGACCTTGCCGAGCGCGTCTTCGACGTTGTTCCCGAAGATCCAGAGGAAGAGCATGTTTCCCGCCAGGTGGACCCAGCCGCCGTGCATGAACATCGAGGTGACGATGTTCACGGGCCAATCCTCGCCGACGACGGAGCAGGACCGGTCGACCTCGCACGGCTGGTACGCGAGCTGGTTTACCGCATGGTCGAGGTTCGGCAGCTCGTAGAGCAGCCAGACGGCCGTGTTGATCGCGATCAGCGCGACAGTGACGATCGGAAACGACCGTGTCGGAGCGTTGTCCTTGATGGGGAGCATCCGTTACGGGATGACGAGCGCCATCAGCGCCTTCTGGGCATGCAGGCGGTTCTCGGCCTGGTCCCAGACGGCTGATTGCGGCCCGTAGAGGACGTCCTCGGCGATCTCCTCGCCGTAGTGGGCCGGCAGGCAATGAAGGACGATCGCATCCTCGCCGGCTTCGATCAGCAGCTCGTCCGTGATCCCGAAGCCCGCAAGATCGTGGAGGCGCCGCTCGCGCTCCTCCTCTTGCCCCATGCTCGTCCAGACATCGGTGTAGAGGACGTCGGTCCCGCGGACCGCCTCGACGGGATCATGCGTGAGGTGGACGGTGCCCGACTCCCGCGCGATCGTCACGGCGCGCCCGTCCGGCTCATAGCCGACAGGGGTGGCGGCAACGAAGCTCGAACCAAGTCGGGTGGCGGCAACCATCAGCGACGAGCACACGTTGTTCCCGTCGCCGAGGTAGGCCACACGCACGCCTGCGAGCCCGCCGAGGCGCTCCTTGATCGTGAGCACGTCGGCGAGGGCCTGGCAGGGGTGGGTCTCGTCCGTTAGGCCGTTGATCACCGGGATCTGCGCACGCTCGGCGAGCTCGGCGACGTCCGACTGCGCGAAGGTCCGGATCATGATCGCGTCCACGTAGCGAGACAGCACCGTCGCCGTGTCGCGGATCGTCTCGCCGCGCCCGAGCTGGAGGTCGTCGGCGCGGAGGTAGAGGCCGTAGCCACCCAGCTGCGCGATCCCGACCTCGAACGAGACCCGTGTCCGCGTCGAGGGCTTCTGGAAGATCATCCCGAGGGCGCGGCCGGGGAGGACCTGCTGCTCCTGCCGCGGCAATGCCTTCAGCTGCTCCGCCACGTTGAGGACGAGCTCGAGCTCCTCCGACGCAAAGTCGGCAACGCGCGTGAAGCTCCGGCCCTTGAGCGTCTCCGGCAGGCCTGGCACGGCGTCGATACTAGACTTGAGGTGACTTGACAAGCACGCGCTTAGGTTTTATTCTTCCGTCGTAGCTAAGTTCGTAACCACAGGAGGAATGACGATGGCAACACTGGTTCGCTGGGAGCCGTTTCGCGAGATCGCTGCCCTGCAGAACGACATGGGCCGGCTGATGAGCGCCTTCCTCGGCCAGGCCAACGGTGAGGACAGCCGCACGTGGGTGCCCGCCGTGGACGTTTGGGAGACCGAGGGCGAGCTCGTGTACGCGTTCGATCTGCCCGGGATCCCCGAGGACAAGATCTCCGTCGAGTTCGACGATGGTTCACTGACGGTCAGCGGTGAGCGCGAGCGCACCGACGAGGCCGAGAGCGACCGCTTCTACCGTTACGAGCGCCGGTTCGGCAGCTTTTCCCGGACCGTCGGGCTGCCACAGGGCGTCAGCGAGAACGACGTCAGGGCGGACTACCACGACGGCGTGCTCGAGATCACCGTCGAGAAGCCCGAGGCGCCCAAGCCGCGCCGGATCCAGGTCGGGAGCGGCGACAAGGCGACGATCGAGGGGAAGTCCAAGCACTCCTAACTCTCTCCCTCAACCCCGATCCACGGCGAAAGGGCGGCCGCGAGGCCGCCCTTCTCATTGCTCGGGAACGAGCTCGCGCAGGCGCGTCAACCCGGCGAACATCCGGCTCTTGACGGTGCCCAGGGGTACGCCGAGGTGCGCGGAGAGCTCGGACTGGGTGTACCCGCCGTAGTAGGCGAGCTCGAGCGCCTGCCGCTGCTCGCCCGGGAGCGCCTGGAGCGCCGACTGCACCGCCACCCGCCGCTCGCGCAGCAGCGCCTCCTCTGGTACGGCCGCGGCGAGAGCCTGGGGCGTCTCGGCCAGCCCATCTCCTCGCCGGCGGTCCTCGCGTCTCACGAGGTCGACGGCGCGTCGGTGCACCAGGGTCAGGATCCACGTGGACGGCTTCGCGCGCTCCCGGCGATAACTGTCGGCGGAGCGCCAGATCGCGAGGAAGGCCTCCTGCACGGCGTCTTCGGCAAGGGCCTGGTCGCGCAGGATCCGCAGGGCGACGCCGTACGCGACGCGGCCGAAGCGGTCGTACAGCGCACCCAGCGCCGCCTCGTCGCCCGCGCCGATGGCCTCGAGCAGCTCCTCGTCGGACCGGTCGCGCGTGCGCCTGCGGCCGGCAAGCGGCGCCAATGCCAACGCGTCCTCAGACATTGGCGCTCATCAGGATGTCGCCGTGGGGCGTGTCCGCGCCCGGCTCGTCCTCGAGGGTCATGGCGACGACGTCGCCGGGCTCGACCGGGTGCGTCAGCTTCAGCGTCCCGCAGCCGCCGGGGAACACACCGGCCGGGCGCGGAGTCTTCCCCTGGATCACCCAGGCTTCGTAGGTCTTGCTCGCGGGCGCCCGGTTGAGGCAGGTGACGAGGGACGCGTCGTCGCCGGAGATCACGAGCCGGCCGGGGCCGCCCTCGAAGGCAACCACCCGCTGCCGGTCGACTTGATCCCGCAGCGAGTTCCCCCAGAGGCCGAGGCCGACTGCGGCGACAGCCGCGGCCGCAGCTGCGAGGGCGGTCGCCGGGAAGATCCAGCGCCGCCGCAGCGGCACTACTCGTGCGGGCCGCTCGTCGCGCGCCGCCCGCAGGATGCGCTCGCGCAGCTCGGGCCCCGGCTCCAGACCTTCGGCGGCGTACGCCAACTGCGCCGCTCCTTCTCGGAGCGCGGCGACCTCCTTCCGGCAGCGCTCGCAGCTGTCGAGGTGCCGTTCGTAGGTCCAGCGGTCCTCTGGGTCGAGCGCGTTGAGGACGTACGCCGCCGCCAGGTCGTGAAGTTCGTTCAGCGCAGCTGCCTCCGGGCATAGCTTGCCCAGATCGACGAGAAGTTGGGATCCGTGGCCAGCGCCTGGTGGAACAGTCGCTGCGCGCGGCCCTCCCGCCCGAGGCACCGCTCGAGCATCGCTCGGTGGAAATACCGGTGGCCGTCGGGGATGCGCAGCGCGGCATCCGAGTACGGAATCGCCTCAGTGCAACGCCCGTTGCGGATGAGCGCCCACGAGAGCACCTCGTTCGCCTCGATGCCCGGCCGCTTCGCGTAGCCACGACGCGCAAGCGCGAGGGAGCCGCTGAGGTCGATGCCATGCTCCAGCTGGAACATCGCCCGGTCGAGGTCGGTGTCGACACCGTTCGCCGCGAGCCGGCGATCTTGGTCGGCGACGAGGGCGTAGGCGCGCCGAGCCGCCTGCCGTTGCCCCGTGACGGCGTAGAGATCGCCGAGCGACGCCGCGAACTGCGGCGAGAACCGCAGCGCGACCGCCCTCTGCTGGAGGCCGATTGCCCGAACGAGGTTTCCGCGCGCCGCCTCCGTCCCGCCGAGTGCCTCGAGCGCGATGGCGTTGTCCGGCGAGACCGCCAGCGCCTGCCGGAATCGTCGCGCGGCCGAGCCCAGCCGACGCGCAGAGCGCTCCAGCCGTCCGAGCTCGACGTACGCCCACGCGCGAGTCTGCGGATCGACGGCGGCATCGAGCGCCAGCTCGATGGCCCTGCGCGCTCCCGCGGCGTCGCCGAGCGACGCGCGGGCCTGGGCAACCCTGGCGTACGCCGCGATGCTCGGCTTCAGCGCGACCATCCGGTCGTACGCACGGAAGCCAGCCTCGTACCGGCCGAGCTCGATCAGCGCGTCGCCCATCACGCCGTACGCAAGGGCCGTGTCCGGTGACAGCCACCGGACACGTCTCGCGAGGGCGAGCCCTTCACGGAAGTGGTGGCGCGTATTGGCGAGCGAGGCAAGACCGATAAGCGCGTGGAGGTCGTTCGGGTCGCGGTCGAGCGCCTGGCGGAGGGCCCGTTCCGACCGCGTGTAGTGCTCGGGCTCTCCCGACCGCCGGGCGAGCTGCTGTTCCTGCAGCCCGGCGCGCACGAGCTGCTTCGAGCCGGGTAGCGCGGCCGCGTCGTCGCTCCCGCGGACCGCGCCGCCGACGAGCAGGGTGGTGGCGGCTAGCGCCGCCACCACCACTGCGATCAGGGCCCGCGTCACGGCTTCTGCTGGCCCTTGGAATTGTCGAACCCGCTCGGCGGGTCGTTCTCGTACGGGAAGCTGCCGAGCCTCGTCACGTCGTTCCCGTCGACGCCGTCACCGAGCAGGTCGCCGGCGGGATGGCCCTTGAGCTTCCCGGCTACCGCGCGCTCGGCGATGTCGACGACGTCGTCCTCCAGCCGCCGGCCGTTGGGGAAGCCGGCGGTGTCGCCACCGAGGACGCCGAGCCGGTTTGGTGTCGCCGTCGGCGCGACCGAGAGGTTCACCCGCAGCATGTCCGCGAGCTTCGAGCCGGTGAAGTTCAGCCCGGGCACGCCGGTCAGCAGCACGGCGACGAGGTCGTCACGGTTCGTCTCCGGGACGCCGAGGCCGTACAGCTGGTTGATCACCTTCGCGAGGATCGGCTCGCGGTAGTACTGCTCGAACTGCGCATCGCTGTCCGGGCTCAGGCGGTTCCAGCGGTCCTTGAGCGTGGTTGGGATGACCACCTCGTTGATCAGCGGGTTACCGAGGCGCGAGACCTGAACCCAGTGCCGCTCCTGGTGGAAGCGCCGGACGCCGTTGCGCCGGTACTGACGGATCTTCAGCCGCGGTCGCTCTGTCGTCGCCCAGACGCCGACGACGTGATCGGCATCGTCGAGCTGCGCGATCGGGATCTGGAGCGCGATCCCGTGGACGGCATAGCCGGCGAAGAAGTCCTTCCCGCCGCCCATGTTCCCGGTGCCCTTGCGGATCGCGACGAGATCGAAGATCGCGCCGATGTCGGCGAAGAACGCGTCCTCGCGCTGGCCGGCGAAGACCTTGCCGCCGCCGCGAAGCGGCGTGACCGCGTTCTGCGCCAGCTGGTTGTAGTTCGGTGTCGACCGCGGGCCGATGTTGTTCGGCGGAGTGACGCCGCGCGCGATGACCTCCTCGTCACCGCGCGTCACGCGCGTGACGGTGTAGTCCTGCACCGTGTTGCCGAGGAAGAGCGAATCCTCGCGGTTCGTGAACCGGAGGCGGTAGGTGACGTCGGGCTTCGCGTCGCCGTTCCGGTCGATCTTGATCAGGTACCTCGCCCGCTCGGAGAAGCGGTACCAGTTCGGCCCTGCGGCTGGGTCCTCGGCGGGGATCCAGTTCGCGATCACCGTCAGCGCGTCCGGCGCGTCGGGGCTTCTGAACGCGTACAGGTCGGTCGTGTCGGCCGAGGGATCCTCGGCGATCAGCGGCGCCTCGCGGTGGCTCGAAGCCTTGCCCGCCTCGGGCGCGGGGCCTCTGAGGACGAGCACGGCGGCTGCTAGCGCGACGCCGCACATGGCGAATACGAGAGTGCGCATGGGAGATGCGGCTCCTTTCACTCGGGGGTCGCGGCGTATTCGCTCAGCGGCAGGGACCGGTTCGGTCCCTACGGAGCTCTCACGACCTGCGCGAGCAACCAGGTGCCGGGGACACCCCGCAGCTCGCGCTCGCCGCAGTCCTCGAACTCGATGCCGGAGCCGACGACCAGATCGCGGACGGTCCCGGAGACGAGGACGCCGCCGTGCTCCGCGGCAGCCATCACTCGCGCTGCGATGTGCACGGCGAGGCCTCGGAGCTTGCCGTCGGCCAGCTCGACCTCGCCGGTGTGGATGCCGGCGCGGATCGTGATCCCTCGCCGCTCGAGCTCTTCGGCCAGCCGCATGGCGCACGTGACCGCGCGCGCCGGTCCGTCGAACGCCGCGAGGAATCCGTCACCTGTGTGATCGACCTCCTGTCCGCGGTAGGCGCGTAGATGCTCACGTACCAGCTCGTCGTGCTCCCGGACGGCGCGAGTCCAGGCTGCGTCGCCCCGCTCGGCTGCGAGCCGCGTCGAGCCGACGATGTCGGTGAGCAGGACGGTCGCGAGCTGGCGGTTGTGGACCGGCTTTGATCTCGTCCCCGTCAGGAACTCCTCCACCTCGTCGAGGAGCTCCGTCGAGTCGCCGGCGCCGAACGGGAACGTGTCCGCACCTGGCACCTCCACGTACTTCGCGTCTGTGATGTTCTCGGCCAGGTAGCGCCCGAACGCCGGCCGATAGTGGTGCGCCTGCGCGCGCTGGAGGACGAGCGTCGGGACGCGGATCGCCGGCAGGATCGATCGGACGTCCATGCTCGTCACGACGCGGTACATCGCCGTCGCGGCGCCGCGCGCCATGCCCGCACGCTGGTAGCGGATGAACCAGCTGCTGAAGGTGGGGTCGTTCGCCAGCGAAGGGGCGGTGAGGCCGAGGATCTCGCTGGTCACGCCCCAGTTCTGCTCGTACCGGTCGACGAGCTTCTCCCACGTCTCGTCGGGCATCCCGATCGGATAGTCGTCGGCGCGCCGCCAGCGCGCATAGGTGTTGGACAGGACGAGCGCCGGCACGCGGTCCGGGTTCGAGGCGGCGAACATCATCGCCATGGGCCCGCCCTCCGCGTCCCCGAAGAGCGCGGCTTGCGTCATGCCCACGGCGTCCATCACCGTCCTGACGTCGTCCATCCATTCCTCGAGCGGCGGGGGCGACGTCAGGGGCACGGGATCCGAGACGCCCGAGCCTCTCTTGTCGAAGCACAGGACGCGTGCGAACGAGCCCAGGCGGTTGAGGTACGCCGCCATACGCGGCTCCTCCCACATGACATCCAGGTTGGTCGCCCAGCTCGTAACGAACACGAGGTCCCTCGGGCCCGAGCCGAAGACCTGGTACGCCACGTACCCGCCCTCTGAGGGCGCGTAGCGGGTGAGCGGCGTGGTCACGCCCGTATCTTCGTGCCTGCCTCCCCGGCGAGCGCGCGGTCGACGCTCTCGAGTGCGGTGATGATCGCCTCGCCGCCGGCGCGTGCGACCGCAATCGCCGCCTCGACCTTCGGCCGCATCGAGCCCTCCGCGAGCTCCGGCAGCAGTACCTCGGCGTCGTCTGCGCGCAGCTCACGCACCTCCTCCTCGGACGGCGTGCCGAAGCCCCGCTTCACCGAGGAGACGTCGGTCAGGATCAGGAGCCGCTCGGCGCCCAGCGCGGCCGCGAGCACCGCGGAGGCCCGGTCCTTGTCGATCACCGCGTCGATCCCGTCGAGCCGGCCGTCGCGCCGTACGACGGGGATGCCCCCGCCGCCACAGGCGATCGGCACCGCCCCCACATCCAGCACCGCGCGCACCTCGTCGAGCTCGACGACCTCGAGCGGCGCCGGCGACGGCACTGCCCGCCGCCAGCCGCGGCCGCTCTCCTCCACCACCGTCCAGCCGCGCTCCCGCTCGAGCGCGCGCGCCTCGTCGCCGGAATAGAAGGGGCCGATCGGCTTTGTCGGCCGGCTGAAGGCGGGATCAGCCGCCTCGACGACCACATGGGTGACGACGCACGCGATCCGGCGGCGCAGCGCCGGAGCGAGCTCGGTTTCGATCAGCGACCCGATCAGGGCCTGGGTCTGAGCGACGGCGAGGTAGAGCGGAAGCGGCGGAGCCTCCTCCGTGGCCCGCTCCTGGCGCAGGAGCTCGCTGCCGACCTGCGGCCCGTTGCCATGGGTGATCACGAGACGCTGCTCGCGGAAGAGCGGCTCGAGCGACGGCGCGACCTCCCGCAGTCGAGCGGCCTGCTCGGTAGCTGTGCCTCGATCGCCCCGCCTGATCAGCGCGTTGCCGCCGAGCGCGACAACGGTGGTCAAGCGACGGCGGCTCTTGGCGTCCCGCTGATCAGTCCGTGCTCGGCGAGGAGGTGGGCAAGAGTGGGCTCACCGAGCTCCTGCAGGCGATACGTCACTCGCAACGCCGGCTTGTCGAAGTCGATCACGCGCCTGAGGTCGATCGGCGTGCCGATCAGGACGACCTCGGCGTCGGAGCGCTCGATCGTCTCCTTCAGCTCCGCAACCTGCGCCCGCCCGTAGCCCATCGCCGGCAGCAGCCCCTCGATGTGCGGCCACTCCTCGAGCGTCTTCGCGATCGAACCGACAGCGAACGGCCTCGGATCGACCAGCTCGGCCGCGCCGTTGGCCTTCGCAGCGAGCACCGCCGCGCCGTAGGTCATCTCGCCGTGCGTCAGGGTCGGCCCGTCCTCGATCGCGAGCACCTTCTTGCCCGCGATCGTCAGGCCGTTCTCTTCGACGATGAACGGCGACGCGGCGAGGACGATCCTCGCACCGGGGTTGTGCGTCCGAATCGCGTCGACGACGGCCTCGACCCCTTCGGGCGGCGCCGTGTCGACCTTGTTTACGACGCACACGTGCGCCATGCGCAGGTTCGTCTCTCCTGGGTGGTAGCGGAGCTCGTGGCCGGGCCGGTGGGGATCGACGACGACCACGTGCATGTTCGGCTTCACGAACGGCGTGTCGTTGTTGCCGCCGTCCCAGAGGATCGCGTCGGCCTCTTGCTCGGCTTGGTCGAGGATGGCGGCGTAGTCGATGCCGGCGAAGACGACGTTGCCCTCGGCGATGTGCGGCTCGTACTCTTCGCGCTCCTCGATCGTGGTCTCGGCGGCGTCGAGATCGGAATAGTCGGCGAAGCGCTGGACGGCCTGCTTCGTCAGGTCCCCGTAGGGCATAGGGTGCCGCAGCACGGCGACGCGCTTGCCGTCCTCGCGCAAGAGCGCGGCAATGTGGCGCGTGGTCTGGCTCTTCCCCGAGCCCGTCCGAACCGCGCAGACGGCGACAACCGGCTTCGACGAGGTCAGCGTCGTCTCGTGTGGTGAGAGCAGCCGGAACGACGCGCCCGCGGCGAGCGCCCGCGAGGCGACGTGCATCACGTGCTCGTGCGTCACGTCCGAGTACGCGAAGACGACCTCGTCCACCTCCTGCTCGCGGACGAGGTCCACGAGCGCGGACTCGGGACGGATCGGGATCCCGGCGGGATACAGATCGCCGGCGAGCTCAGCGGGATAGACACGCCCTTCGATGTTCGGGATCTGCGTCGCCGTGAAGGCCACGACCTCGAGCTCCGGGCGGCCCCGGTAGACGAGGTTGAAGTTGTGAAAGTCCCGGCCGGCCGCGCCCGCGATCAGGACCCGTCTTCGATGCGACATTGAATAAAGCGTATTCACTTTGCAGGACGTCGTGCCCTGGCCAGTCGGCTAGATTCGGCCCGTGGCGCGGTTCACCGACACGCTGAACGAGCAGATCGCCAACGAGTTCGCCGCCGCGCAGCAATACGTCGCGATCGCCGTCCTTTACGACGCGGAGTCGCTGCCTCAGCTCGCCGCCCACTTCTACCGCCAGGCGGTGGAGGAGCGGAATCACGCGATGATGATGGTGCAGTACCTGCTCGACGCAGACGAACACATTCGGATCCCGGGCGTGGCAGAGCCGCAGACGGAGTTCGACAGCCCGAAGGCCGCGGTCGCCCTCGCCCTCGAGCAAGAGAAACGCGTCACGGATCAGATCGTCGGCCTCGTCGGGCTGGCGCGCGAGGAGGGAAACCTCGTCGGCGAGCAGTTTCTCCACTGGTTCCTCCAGGAGCAGCGCGAGGAGGTCTCGTCGATGTCCCACCTGCTAGCGACGCTCGAGCGCGCCGGCGACAATCTGCTGCTTGTCGAGGAGCTGCTGGCGCGGACGACGGGGGAGGAGAGCCCCCTCGAGGCGGGTGCACCGCCGGCCGCCGGCGGCGCGCTCTAGCCCTGCCTAGCGCCCCAGCTGCTCGCGCAGGCTCTCGGCGAACGCCTCCAGCTCGACCTTCTCGCCCGTGACGTCGGCGAGGAGCTCGTCCGCGTTCAGCCGGTGGCCCTCCGACCAGAGCTCGCGCAGCATCCCACCGGCCTTCGCATCGGCGAACCACGCGGAGCCGAAGCGCTTCCGCAGGTGCTCGCGCAGCTGGGACTGGAGCGCCCACGAGCGTAGGTAGCCGGTCACGTAGAAGCTCGGGTCGATATCGCCGAGGTAATCCGTCGCGCTCGGCTCGATCTTCAACGCGTCGGCGAGCAGCTCGACGTAGCGCGACGACATCGCCTTCTCGTCGAGCTCGGCCGTGTCGTGGAACTCGAGCTCGTACAGGAGCTTCGCGCAGTAGCGACGCAGGAGATAGAGCGAGCCGCTCGCAGCCTCCGCAGCGAATTCGTCGGGCTTCGGGAAGTCGAGCCGGCGCGAAAGCCAGCCGGGCTCGAGCAGCAGGTGCTCCATCATCGTCGCCCAGGCCTCGGTGACGGAGACGTCTCCCAGGCGCTTCGCCTCGACGGGCAGGTCCGCCGAGACGTGCGCATAGTGCTCCGTGTGGCCGGCCTCGTGGAAGAGGGCGCGCCAGTCGTCGGCGCCGCCCATCGGCTGGATGACGAGGACGACGCGATCGGGGACTTCGATCGGCGCGCAGAAGGCGCGCGGGCTCTTCTTCGGCCGCTGCTCGATGTCGAGCTCGACGTTCTCCTGGGCACGCAGGTCGACGCCGAGGTCGGCAAGCGTCACTTCGAGCGCCGGAATCATCTTCTCCGCGGGAAAGGCGTCGTCCCAGCCGGGCGCGCGGAAGACGCGCGCGACGTCCCAGCGTTCGGCCTCGGCCAGCGGGACGCCGGCCCGACTGCGGAACAGTCGGTCGGCCGTCTCCTCGTAGAGCTTTTCGGTCGACTCGAGAACCGCCCGGCACTGCTCGGCGAGGTCGTCGAGCGGGAAGCCGAAGCGCCGGTAGAGCTCGAGGTACGTCGCCGAGCCGAGCTGGGGCACCGCGAGGCTCGCCTGACGCACGGCGTCGGCGAGGACCGGGTTGATGTGCTCGTCGGTGAGTCGGTTCCTCGCGAGCTCCAGGCGCTCGCGCTTCGCGCGATCGTCGGAGTTCGCCATGACCGGGCGGATCATCCGATACGGCACCGTCTCGCCGTCGGCGGTCGCCTCGAGCTCGGCCTCCAGCGCGGCGGTTCGCTCGCTGTGTTCCCGCGTCAGCTCGGCGAGGAAGTTCTCGGAGGCGAAGCGCCACAGCTCGGAGACTCCGCGGTCGCCGTTCGCCGCTGCGCCCAGCGTCTGCGCCTGGTCGAGGCTCGAGAGCTCGGGGTAGCGCTCGTAGATCGGCTCGAGGGCGAGCGTGTCCTTGAGGCCCGCGTAGTGCAGGTAGTACTCCTCGTCCAGCTCCGCGATGAAGCGGTCGACCTTCTCGCGGTAGCCGTCGAGCTCGCGGGTTGAGAGGTGGGTGTCCGTCAAGTCGCCGTAGGATAGTTATGTGCGTCTCCAGGCAATGTCATCCGCACTTCTGCCGGCTGCAAAGCGGCGCCAGCCCGTAGCCTCAGGCCGCGCCCATATCACTGGATATGGACGCGTCCCGAGTCCGCGCTCTGGCTTGCTTTTCGCTCGGCAGAAGCACGGCACCATCACCTGAAGACGCACCGTGCGCGAGATCACCCTCCGGAGTGAGCGGCGCACGCAGCTCATCGACATCACCAGCGACGTCGCGGCTGCTCTTGCCGGTGCCGACGGCTCGGCCGCCCTCGTCTTCGTCCCTCACACGACCGCGGGTGTGACGATCAACGAGCACGCCGACCCCGCCGTCGCCCGGGACTTCGAGCGCTCCCTTCAGCGGATCGTCGGGGACGACTGGGGCTGGGAGCACATCGAGGCGGGGGAGGAGAACGCGCCATCGCACATCCGCTCGGCGCTGATGAGCCCGCAGGTGGTCGTGCCGCTCGACGCGGGTAGGCTCGCGCTGGGAACCTGGCAGGGCATCTTCTTCTGCGAGTTCGACGGTCCCCGCAGCCGCACCGTCCTCGTCACTGCGCTCGCATGATCGAAGTCGACCACCTCACCAAGCGCTACGGCAAGACCATCGCCGTCAACGACCTGAGCTTCAAGGTCACGCCAAGCCGCATCACGGGTTTCCTCGGCCCGAACGGCGCCGGCAAGACAACGACGCTGAAGGCGATCCTCGGCCTCGTCCATCCGACCTCCGGCACGACCCGATTGCTGGGCAAGGCGTACCGCGACCTCGACGATCCGCTCCACCGCGTGGGCGCGGTGCTCGAGACGTCCCGGTACCACCCTGGGCGTTCGGGGCGCAACCACCTCCGCGTCGTCGCGGCGCAGGCCGGGATCCCGCGCAGTCGAGTCCAGGAAGTCCTCGAGCTCGTGGCGATGAAGGAGCCGGCCAAGCGGCGCGTCGGCGGCTACTCGATGGGGATGCGGCAGCGGCTGGGGCTGGCCGCGGCGCTGCTCGGCGACCCCGAGCTGCTCGTTCTCGACGAGCCGGCGAACGGCCTCGATCCT
This sequence comes from Gaiellaceae bacterium, assembly GCA_035264165.1. Taxonomy (GTDB): domain Bacteria; phylum Actinomycetota; class Thermoleophilia; order Gaiellales; family Gaiellaceae; genus JACDAN01. Next base: position 14,057 of record DATFQN010000043.1, on the reverse strand, counting down.
GCCGGGATCCGCTGGCTGCGCGACCTCCTCCGCTCCCTTGCGTCTCAGGGGCGGACGATTCTGATCTCGAGCCACGTGCTCGCAGAGATCGAGCAGATCGCGGACGAGGTGGTGATCATCCACCGCGGTCGCTTCGTGGCGCAGTCGACAACCCACGACCTTGCAGAGCGGGCGGCCGGCGCGGTTCGGGTTCGAAGCCCTGAGGCCGCGCGGCTCCGCGAGCTGCTGGCCGGAACCGGCATGCGGGTTGCCGAGACCGACGAGGGCGCCCTGACGGTAAGCGACGGGACGGCGGAGCGCGTCGGAGAGCTTGCCGCCGCGAACGGAATCGTCCTTCACGAGCTCGCGACGGAGCGCGCGACGCTCGAAGAGGCGTTCCTGGAGCTGACGGCGGGAGAGACGACCGAGTGAGGCTCGTCTACGGAGAGCTCCTGAAGATCCGCACTGCGCCGCGGACGTCGCTCGGGCTCGTGCTCGGCCTGCTCCTCCTGATCGGTGTCGGCAGCGCTTCGACGGCCCACGACGCCGACTCCTCGCTCCCGTTCGGGAACGAAGTGGGGCTCTTCGACGTCATCAGGATCCTCGCGATCGTTCCGGTCTTCACGCTGATCCTCGGAATCCTCGTCGTGACGTGGGAATACCGCCACGGCACGATCACCCAGACCTTCCTGACGACGCCGCGGCGCGAGCGCGTCGTCGCGGCCAAAGACGTCGTCTCGCTCCTCGCCGGCGCCGCTCTGGCTCTCGTGGCCCTCGTGCTCGCGCTCATCGTCGCGAGCTTCTGGATCCCGCTCGACTTCGAGCGCGCGCACTGGGAGCTCATCGGGCGAATCGTGTTCGCGGCGGCCGTCTGGGGCGTCCTCGGCGCGGGCCTGGGCGCCTTGATGCAGTCCCAGGTGGGCGCCATCGTCACGGCGTTCGTCTGGTTCCTCGTCGCCGAGCCGCTCCTGGGGCACACGATCGACGCTTTGACCGACGTCCGCGTCGGCGACTACTTCCCCGGCAACGTCGTCGACCGCCTGGTCAATACGGATGCGTCGGTCGAGATCGGATCTGAAGGGATCGTGGCGGGACCGGACTACGCGTTCGGCCTCTGGGCCGCAGGCTTTCTCGCCGTCGGGTACGCGGCGCTCTTCGCGGCGCTCGGGCTCGTCTCCGCTCTGAAGCGCGACGTCCCGTAGCGCGTAGCCTCCCGGGGTGGGCGCCCCCGTCACCCGCGACCAGGAGCTCGAGCTCGAGGTCGAGTCGCTCGCCTTCGGCGGCAACGGTGTTGCCCGCCTGAACGGTTTCGTGGTCTTCGTTCGCCGCGGGCTGCCCGGCGACAAAGTGCGGGCGCGGGTGACGAAGGTGCAGCGGCGGCATGCCGAGGCATTGGCCGTCGAGGTGCTCGAGCCGAGCGCGCTGCGGGTCGAGGCGCCGTGCGAGCACTACCCGGCCTGCGGCGGCTGCCGCTTCCAGGACCTCGCCTACGGAGCGCAGCTCGAGGCGAAGGCTGACCAGGTACGTGACGCGCTGACGCGGATCGGCGGCATCCGGGAGCCGCCGCTCGAGCCGATCGTGGCGGCGGAGTCGATCTTCTACTACCGCAACAAGCTGGAGTATTCGTTCACGTCCACTCCCGCGGGACCTTCGCTCGGGTTCCACAAGGCCGGGCGCTGGGACGAGGTGCTCGACATCGAGCGCTGCTGGCTGACGACCGACCTCGGCAACGCCGTCCGCCACGCGGTGCGCGACTGGGCGCGGGAGGCTGGCCTCAGCGCGTACGACCAGGCAGAAGGAACCGGCTACCTGCGGCACCTCGTCTACCGGGAAGGACGGAACACGGGTCAGGTGCTCGTGCAGCTCGTGACGGCTCCGGGCGAGCTCCACGACGCGGACGGCCTTACCCGGGCGCTGCGGCGGTTCCCAGAGGTGCGCTCGATCCACCACGCCGTGAACGAGTCCCCCGCCGAGGTCACGAACCTCCCGACGACGCTGCTCTGGGGCGAGGAGGCGATCGAGGAGGCGATCGGCGGCCTGCGCTTCCGGGTCAGGCCGACGGCCTTCCTCCAGACGAATACGGCGATGGCCGAGCGGCTCTACGAGCTGGCGGTGGAGTACGCGCAGCTCACGGGAGAGGAGACGGTCTGGGACCTCTACTGCGGGATCGGGACGATCGGGCTGACGATGGCGCGCGATGCCTTGACCGTCTGGGGCGTCGACATCTCGGAGGAGTCGATTGCCTGCGCGCTCGAGAACGCCGACCTGAACGCGATCGCGAACGCGGCCTTCTACGCCGGCGAGGTCGGTCAGGCGATCGAGGAGCTGGAGGATCGCTCGGGCGCTCCTGACGTCGTCGTCGTGGATCCTCCCCGGGCCGGGCTGAGCAACAAGGCCGTACGCCGACTCGGGCGGATCGGCGCCGCGCGGATCGTCTACGTCTCGTGCAATCCCACGACGCTCGCGGGGAACGTCAAGCAGCTCGCGGCCGACTGGGACTACGAGCTGCGCCGCGCGCGTCCGGTGGACATGTTCCCTCACACGCCGCACGTGGAGACGGTTGCGCTGCTCGAGCGCCCGTAAGACCTTTGTAAAGAGGGATTGCATTTCCGGGTGAGACGGGCATTGCCTTAGGCATGGGCAAGAAATTCGCCGCCGCACTCGTTTTGGCCCTCGCAGCACTGCCGGCCGCAAGCGCGGCCGATCGCGCAGTCACGATCGCGAGCACGGGGTTCTCGCCGCGTGACGTGACGGTTGCGGCGCACGATTCGGTCACCTGGCGCAACACCGACTCGAAGGCCCACCGCGTCGTCTTCGACAAGGCGCCCTGCAACCTCACGGTGCAGCCGGGCGCGAGCGGATCGTGCCTCTTCCACGCCGGCGGGAAGTTCAACTACCGCGATCCCGGCGGCCAGGGGAACACCTTCCGCGGCTCGGTGACCGTGACGGGACCGAAGACGTCCGTGACACTCGCGGCGCCGAAGCCGATGGTTCCATTCGCGGCTCCGCTGACCCTCTCGGGCGTGGTCTCGAGCCAACAGACCGGCGAAACTGTCTCCGTCTCCGCACAGGAGTGCGGCAAGACCACGTTCACGCAGGTCGGGAGCGCGACGTCGACGGCCGGCGGCGCTTGGAGCTTCATCGTGAAGCCGGCGCTGAACACCGTCTATCGGGCCCGGTGGCGCGCGAGCGACAGCCCGACGGTGACGGTGAAGGTGAGCCCGAAGCTCAGGCTCACACGCAGAGGGTCCCGGTTCACGGTCCGAGTCACCGCGGCGCAGGGGTTCACCGGGAAGCTCGTCTTCCTGCAGCGGTACCGGCCGGCCGTCAAGCGCTGGGCAACGGTCAAGCGCGCGAAGCTGGGCACGGCCAAGACGCCCGCAGCCGGGACGATGGTGACGACGGCGAGCTTCCGGAGCCGCGTTCGGCGCGACTGGCGCGTTCGCGCTCTCTTGACTCAGGCCGAGGCGGGTACGTGCTACGCGCCTGGCTCGAGCAACACGCTACGCATTCGCTGAGCGCCGCAGCGCGCGCCAGCGTCCAAACTCGCGCCAGAGCAGGTCCGCGTTCGGAATCAGGAAGCCGAAGGCGAGCCCGGGGAGCGCCGGCAGGCCGGCGACGTCCCACGCTACGGCCAGCCACATCGTCAGCCCGATCGAGGCCGTGAGCGCGACCCAGGTCCAGCCGACCCGCAACCGCCACCGTGCCGCCGCGGCGAGGAAGAGCGCGAAGAAGAGCAGGTCGGGCAGGCCGAGGTTCGCCGAAGCCTCCTGGCCCGGGAACGGGAACGCGAACGAGAAGACGTCGAAGATCTGCGGTTCGTTCTCGACGATGTGCCGCGTCGGCCCGCGCCAGACCGAGAACGAATCGACGATCGGGATCACGAGCGCGACGAGCGTGACCCACAGCACACTCTCGAAGAACCCGAGGAACCAGAAGCCGAAGCTCGTCATGAGGCCGAGCTTCGTGAAGTTGGCGAGTGCGCCGAAGTCGGCGGCCTCGAAGACGACCGTCGCGACGAGGAATGCGATCGTCAGCCACGCGAGGCGCCGCGACTGCCGGTACGGGAGCGCCAGCCAGACCAGCGCGAAGACGGCGGGCATCAGGCAGAGCGCCAAGAAGGCCACGTCGCCCCACAAGGAGAGGTCGTCGAGCGCTTCGTGCGCGGCGTAGTAGACGCCGAGGACGACGCCCAAGGCCGCGAATGCGGCGGCGCGGCGGCCGCCTAGTAGGGAGGAAGCTCGGCCCACCAGGGGCCGAGCGCCTTCAGCGCCTGCCAAAAGCGGGTCTTCGCCGCCTGCTCGTCGAGCGAGGCGTCGATGTCGGGGACGTAGAGAGCCTGTACCGTCGGCGTCCACTGCTGCAGCTCACCGACGGTCGCCTCGAGCTCGGCGGCGAGCGGGAACGCGAGCCCGTTCAGGAAGGCGAGCGCGTCTTCGCCCATGACGACGACGAGCTTGGGCTGGACGATGTGAAGCTCGCGCGTCAGCCATGCGGCAGCCTCCTCCTCGTCGCCGCCGTCGAACTTGAAGCAGTTCGTGCCGTAGACCGCCATCGGGTCGACGTGGAGCCGCTGCAGCGACTTGAGGATCGCCTGCCCTCCTCGGCCGAAGAACGCAACCCCCTCCTGGATCTCCGAGTGCTGCGGGCGGAACTTCAGCAGGAGGATGTCGGCGAGGGGGTGACCCGAGCCCAGGGCCGGCACGCGGCCTTCGCCGGACCGCGTGATCTCGTCACCGAGCTCGTTGATCTCGGTGATCGCCTTCTGGAGGTAGCGCTCGTGGATTTCGTCGGTTGGCACTGGCAAGGGCGACACGCCTGCTTTCTCTCCTAGCGAACTCTTTCCTTGACCTGGGCCTTCCACTTGAGCGCCTGGAGGTATGCGAGCGACCGTGGTCGGCGCTGCACCTCCGCCGTCCGCAGGCTGACGAGGAACTCCTCGGGATCGCCGAAGGCGCGCATGCGCAGGCCGCCGGTGCCCAGTCCCTGGAGGACATGGGCGTCTGAGCCCGCGCCCATCGTCAGGTTGTACTTCCGTGCGAAGCGGAGCGCCTCGTCGTTGTACTGCTCGAAGAGGAGGCGGGCGTTGTAGACCTCGAAGACGTCGACGTCCGCGAGGTGGCGATGGAGCGTCGCGGCGTCGGGGATGGCGTGCATGCGGTCGAATGGGTGCGGGAGATAGACGAGCCCGCCCTGTTCGCGGATCGCGGCGATCGTGTCCTCGAAGGGCAGGCCGCTCGGGATCTCCTCGGTAAGGAAGAGGCCGATCACCTCGCCTTGGCCGTCTGTCTTGACCTCCTCGCCCGGGATCACGATGAGGTCCCGATCCTGCGCGAGCTCCAGCGCCTCGAGAGCGCCCCCGAACGCATTGTGGTCGGTGACCGCAATCGCTCTCAGGCCCTGGCGCTCGGCATCGTCGAGGAGCTCGACCGGCTCGACCCGGCAGTCGTTCGACCACGACGTATGCGTGTGCAGGTCACAGGTGATCCAGGGCCTGTCGGCAAGCGGATCGTGGGACGAGGGACGCGTCCGCCGGCGGTGCGCGAGCCCGTCGTAGAGGTCGGAGAGCTCGCGCCCCAGCTTGGCGAAGCTCTGCGTCTCGGCATAGGCACGAGCGTCGGACTGCGCGGCTTCCCGCAGCTCGTCGTTCTCGGCCAGGCGCGCGAGGGCCGCCGCGGCGAGAGCAGGCTGCTCGCGGACGCCCGGCGGCGCCGCTACGGCTGCGCCGGCTGCCTGGGCTTCGAGTGTGAGGCGCTGCACGCCTTCGATGCCGGGGACGAAGATCTCCGCCTCGTTCAGGAGCGGTGCCCGCACCGCGCCGGAAAGGGCCGTCCGGACGTGGACCTGCGTCCGCACCGACGGCGGGATCGACGGTCGTCCCGAGAGCGGCTTCGTGCGCAGGAGGATCAGCTCCCACTCGGGCAGTTCCTTCAGCACAGAGACGACTGCGCGGGTCAAGGGGCGCTCTCCGGGGCGCCACTCGCAGACGATGAGCCGGCGCTTCGTCTCCGAGCGAAACAGGTCCGTGTCGACGCCGAGGGAGACCGATCGGTAGTCGCCGGGGAAGCGCACCGCCGCCGCGTCGGCGGCGAGAGCGGAGGTGGCGAGCAGCGCGTCGACCCTGCCGAGTAGCCGCTTGCGCTGGGTTCTTCCCGGCGGATAGCCGAGCCGCTCCGGCGAGAAGAAGGTCGCGACCGCGAGCGATCGCGCATCGCGGAGCGCGAGGTAGGAGAGGCTCGGAAGGCCCGGCTCGAAGCCGTGCACGACGTCGAAGTCGCCGCGCGCGAGGGCGAGCGCGAGGTTCGCCCGGACGCCGACGGGGATCCCGATTCGGCTCCGGCGGGAAATCGGGACGGCGGGGCCGAGCGCGATCACGTCTCCAGCGATTCCATCCTGAAGCGCGCGGCGTCCCGCGACCAGATCCGCGGCGCGATTCGACGGCGCCAGGATGCTGACAACGTGCCCCAGCTCGCGGAGCGCCCCGGCCGCGCCGGCGACGTGCTCGTTGACGTCGTGCGGCTTCGACCACGAAAACGGCGTGACGAGACAGATGCGAAGCGCCACGGAGCCGGAGTCTAGCCGCGGGTCGAGTCTACCGATTCTTCCTAAATATCTATAGGAAATTGCCTAGATTGATTTGTCAGTCAAGTAACGAATGAGAAACCCTCGACGAACGCGTATCCAAATCGGAAAATACCGCGTTTACTTTTCACGACCAGTCGGCGCTAGCAAAGCTGCGGCAGGAGGGGGCCGGGGCCACATCGGCCCCCTCTCTATGCCGTCGCAGCCTTCGCGCGCGTCTTCCGGCGCGCGTTCTGCGTGATGAAGCGCTCGACCGCGTCCCGGGCCTCGGCGTCCGGGATCTGCTTGGGCGGCGACTTCATCAGGTACGCGCTCGGTGCCTCCAGCGCGCCGGAGATCCCGTTCAGCAACGCCAGCTTTGCGAGCCGCACCGCGTCGATGACGATCCCGGCGGAGTTCGGCGAGTCCCAGACCTCGAGCTTGAGCTCCAGGTTCAGCGGGACGTTGCCGAAGGTCGTGCCCTCCATGCGGATGTAGGCCCACTTGCGGTCCGTCAGCCAGGGCACGTAGTCCGAGGGCCCGACGTGGACGTTCTCCTCCCCGAGGTCGTAGTCGAGCACCGAGGTGACGGCGTTCGTCTTCGAGATCTTCTTCGACTCGAGGCGGTCGCGCTCGAGCATGTTCAGGAAGTCGGAGTTGCCGCCGACGTTCAGCTGCATCGTCCTGTCGAGGCGAACGCCGCGGTCCCTGAAGATCTGCGTCAGGACGCGATGGGTGATCGTCGCGCCCACCTGCGACTTGATGTCGTCGCCGATGATCGGGAGGCCCCGCTCCTCGAACTGCTTCTGGAAGTAGCCGCCCTTCGCGATGAAGACCGGCATGCAGTTGACCATCGCGCAACCGGCGTTGAGGATCTGCTCGGCGTACCACTTCGTCGCCTCCTCCGACCCGACCGGGAGGAAGTTGACGACGACGTCGGTGCCGGTCTCCTGGAGAATCCGAACGACGTCGTCCGTGTCGCCAGGCGCTTTTTCGACGACCTCGGAGAGGTACGTGCCGATCCCGTCGTGCGTCATCCCGCGCGAGACCTTGATACCGGTCTTCGGGACGTCCGAGAACTTGTAGGTGTCGTTCGGGCGGGCCCAGATCGCGTCCGCGAGATCCTTGCCGACCTTGTCGGTCGTGACGTCGAACGCGGCGGTGAACTCGATGTCGCGGACGTGGTAGCCGCCGAGGTCGACGTGCATCAGGCCTGGAACGAACTCGTCGGCGGGGGCGTCCTTGTAGAACTCGACGCCCTGGACGAGCGAGTTCGCGCAGTTGCCGACGCCGATGATCGCGACGCGGACGTTGTCCTCGCTGGGCGGTGAGCTTCCGTTTCTCGATGGCATGCGTTCCTTTCGTGGGATGGCGGCGCCGAGACGCTCGCTGAGGATCTCGACGATCAGGTCGTTCAAGCCGCGGCCTCGCCCCGAGGCCCGGGTCTGAAGCTTTTCCTTGAGCGCCGGGGGCATCCGGAGGAGGATGTCGCCCTTGCCCTTCGGGGGTGCGCCTTTGCGGCCGCTCGGCTCGAAGGGAACGCCGAAGCGGGAGGCGAGGATGCCGACGGCGACGTCATTGAGGCTCGCGCCAGCGCGGGCGACTTCCTCAGCGAGCTTCTCTTTGAGCTCGCCCGGCATGCGGACGAGCACGTCCTTCTTGCTAGCACTCAAGTGCTAGCAAGATTACCTCAATATTGTTTCAGCTGGCGGCGGACGTGGAGGATTCGCTGGACGACCGTGACCCATGCAGTCACGTTGAGGAGATAGACCGCCCAGGGCAGGAGGCCCCACGGCGCGAGGAACAGCCCGGAGACGATCACGAAGACGCGCTCGGCCCGGCTCCCGATTCCGACCTCGCCCTTGAGCGTCAGCGCCTCCGCCTTCGCACGCGTGTAGCTGACGAGGAACGAGCCTGTCATGGCCGCGAAGGTCGCGCCCAGCGCGATCTCGTTCCCGTCGCGCGCGAAGACCAGCGCGATCGCGCCGAGCATGAACGCCTCTCCGAGGCGGTCGGTGGTCGAGTCGAGAAATCCGCCGAACGGCGTGCCCTTGCCGCTCTGCCTGGCAAGCGCGCCGTCGAGTATGTCCAGGAGCGAGCCCGCCCAGAACAGGAACGCGCCCGCCCAGAACCAGAGGATCTCGTTGTGGTACTCGAAGTAGACGGCGATCGCACCGAACGCGCAGAGAGTCAGTCCGAGTGCGGTCAGGAGGTCGGGGGTCACACGCGTGCGCGCGAGGCCGACGACGCTGCGCGACGCTATCTGCCGGACGCGCGCCTGATACGCCACCTACCCGCTATGCGCGAGCGCGCGGACCACGAGGCGGCGGTGCACCACGACTGCGGCGGCGGCCGCCACCGCGATGCCGGCCGCGATGTCGAGCCAGAAGTGGTTCGCCGTCGCCATCACCGAGAACCACACCCACGCCGGCCAGATCAGCCACAGCGCCTTGAGCCAGACGGGACGCACGAGAAGTGCGAGCGTCACGCCCACGATGAGCGCGTCGGCGGCGTGGAGACTGGGCATCGCGGCGTACGGATTCGACGCGAGCTCGACGAGCGTCGAGCCGTGGTTCGGCGTCCCGAACGAGGCGAGCGTGTCGACGAATCCGAGCTCCGGGAACATTCGCGGCGGCGCCGTCGGCAGCAGCACGTAGCCGACCAGCCCGAGGACGTTCGCGAGCATCAGCAGGTTGCGGAAGCGGATGAAGTGCTCGTAGCGGCGGAAGTAGACCCAGAGGAGCGCGAGGCCGACGACGGCGAACTGCGACAGCCAGTAGGTCCACGACGTCAGTCGTCCGAGGGTCGCGAAGGACTCAGTCCAGCTCTGGAGCGTCAGCTCCCACAGGCCGGTTGCGCGCCGCTCGAAGTCGATCACGCCGCGGCCGTTGTCGAACGCCACCGACGGGCTCCGGTCGGCGATGCCGCGGGCTACCTGGTAGGCAAGGACGAATCCGAACCAGATGACGACCTGGCGAACAAGGTCGAGCCACCCGCGCGGCAGTACACGATGTTCGGTGGCGGCGACCGAGCTCATTGCCAGATCCTAGTAGTCCATTCGGCGGCTGCGCAGTAGGGCTAGCCCCCGATCTGACTCATCGAGCGCGACGCGCGCACGAACCCAGAATCGCTGATCCGGTGCTTGAGCTCCTTGTGCCGTACTGCCCAGCGAATCAAGTCCGAAAGCTCCGTATCGGTCGCGCCTTCGCGCAGAGCCGTCTTCAGGTCCCATTCGCGGCGTGAGAAGAGGCACGTCCGGAGCTGACCGTCGGCGGTCAGGCGGATGCGGTCGCACGACGAGCAAAACGGCTCCGAGACGGGGTTGACGAAGCCGATCTCGCCCGCGCCGTCCGTAAAGCGGAACCTGCGCGCCGTCGACGACGGCTTCGCCGGGATCTCCTCCAACGGCCAGTGCTCTTCGATGAGCGCGCGAATCTCGGCGCCGGTCAGCACGTCGTCGGCGTCCCAGCGTTCCTCGGCGTCGAGCGGCATGAACTCGATGAAGCGGACGACATAGGGCTTCCGGCGCGCGAGCTCGGCGAGCGCCGGGACCTCCTCCTCCGTGAACCCGCGGATCGCGACGCAGTTGACCTTGATCGGCCGGAGCTGCGGGTGGCGCTCCGCCGCCTCGAGGCCGACGAGCACGCGATCGAGTGCGTCCCGGCGCGTGATCTCCGCGAAACGGACGTGCGAGAGCGAGTCGAGCGAGACGTTGAGCCGCCGCAGGCCGGCGTCGACCAGCGGTTCAGCGAACCGGTCGAGGAGCACGCCGTTCGTCGTCAGCGATAAATCCGTGACGCCCGGAATGTCGGCGAGCATCGAGACGAGCACCGGCAGGTCGCGGCGCGCGAGCGGCTCGCCTCCGGTCAGGCGGACCTCTTCGACGCCCATTGCGGCGAGCGCTCGCACGATCCGCGCCAGCTCCTCGAAGCTGAGGATCTCGTCGCGGCCAAGCCATTCGAGGCCCTCCGCCGGCATGCAGTAGCGGCACCGGAAGTTGCACTTGTCCGTGACGGAGACGCGGACGCTCTTGATCTCCCGGCCCCACCCGTCGGTGAGCGAACCCATAGGCAAGAGCGTAGCCGCTGGTTTTAGGGTTGCCTTCGCGAGAAACAACGGGGTCGTCAACCCGAAAAGGAGACGACATGTCCGATTGGCAGCAGGAAGGTCAGGACGAAGGCATCGAAGGCGGCCAGGGCGGCGGGATGGAAGGCGGCGGGATGGAAGGTGGCCCCGGCGGCGGGATGGAAGGCGGTACTGAAGGCGGCGGCTCCGAGGGCGGCGGCATGGAAGGCGGCGGCTCCGAGAGCGGTGGCATGGACGACCAGGAATCGAGCGATACCGCCTAACCGGCGGCTTGCCGAGGGCGCCGGTCCCCGGCGCCCTCGTCCACGGAGGAGTCAGCGATGAGTGACCACGAGCTCCGCGAGGACGCGCCGCCCGAGCCCGACGACGAGCGCGCCGAGATGGAGCCTCCACAGCCCGAGGAGAACGAGCCGAGCCCACACGAAGGTGAAGAGGGTCAGGAGGTGACGTGATGAGCGAGCACGAGCCAGACGAGCTCAGCCCGAACTACCGGACGGGCGACGCGGTCGACGAGCCGCTCGAGCAGGACCAGGACGACCCGGCGGACGAGATCGAGGAGGCGGTGACGGAAGCCCGAACCGCCGATCCTCGGATCGCGCAGCCGCCGCCCTAAAGTCCTCGAGCCCGACCTTCTAAGCTCCGCGCGTGGCGACCGCCGCGCTGATCCTCGTCACGGCGGTCTGGGGGTTCACGTTCGTTCAGGTCAAGGACGCCGTCGAGCTCTATCCGCTCTTCGCGTTCCTCGCCGTCCGTTACCTGATCGCGAGCGCGGCGCTGGCGCCGGTCGCCGTCCGGCGTATCCGCACGCTCGGACGCGAGGGGCTGGCTGCGGGTGCGATCCTCGGTGCGCTCATCGCGCTCGGGATCGGCTTGCAGACGGCGGGTCTCGAGCGCACGACCGTGACGAGCGCCGGCTTCATCACCGGGCTCTACGTCCTCTTCACGCCGCTCCTAGCGCTCGCGCTCTTCCGAACGCCGATCCCGCGCGAGCTCTGGGTCGCCGTCGGCCTGGCCCTCTTAGGCCTCGCGCTCCTCTCCGGCGTCCCCGAAGGCTCGGGCGTCGGCGACGCGCTCGTCCTCGTGAGCACCGTCGCCCAGGCGCTGCAGATCGTCATGGTCGAGCGCTACGCCAATCGGTTCGACGCCGTCGCCCTGACGTTCGTCGAGGTCGCGGGAGCCTGCGTGATCTTCCTCCTAATCGCTGTTGCGCGCGGAGACCTCTCGGTGCCTCACGGGGCCACCGTGTGGGCGGCGCTGCTCGTAACCGGCCTCTTCGCCGTGGCCTTCGCCTACCTCGTCCAGGTCTGGGCGCAGCGGCAGGTGAGCGCGACGCGGATCGCGATCATCTTCTCGCTCGAGACCGTCTTCGCCGGCCTGGCGGGCTACCTCTTCGCCGGCGACCGCATCGGGGCCGTCGGCTTCGCAGGCTGCGCCGCGATCTTCGCCGGGATCGTGCTCGCGGAGCCCGCCGCGGCGGCGGTGCTCAGGCGGATGGCCGGACGCCCCGAGCCCGAGCCCGGGCTTCGATCTCGCGGATGAACGGGGTCTTCAGCTCCGTGTACACGGGGCGCGGATGGCCCTCGGCGGCGAGGCGGCGCTTGAACTCGTCATACCGCTGACGCTCCTCCGGGTCACTTCGGAGTGCGTCGCGAAAGATGAGCTGGCGCTCCCAGTGCTCTCCGCCGTGCTCCACGACGTGGACGTTGTGGGTGTGGGGGTCCTTGCGGAAGAAGAGCCGGCCTGGCAGTCCGTACTCGCCGAAGTACTCGTAGCCCAGGCCCCGCATCGCCGCAACCTGCTCGTCGGTGAGCTGGAGCTCGTGCACGCCGACGAGGACGTCGACGATCGGCTTTGCGCACAGGCCGGGAACCGACGTGCTGCCGATGTGCTCGATCGCCACGACCTGTCCGTCGAAGACGCCTCTCAGCCGCCCGCTCTCCTCCTCGAACAGCTCCGCCCAGCTCGGGTCGTACTCCCTCAGCTCGACGCGCTCAGAAAGTCCACTCACCGTTTTCCTGGACGACTTCGCCGTCGCACTCGATTCGCCCGCCGTTGCGGAGGTCCTTGACCATGTCCCAGTGGATCGCCGACTGGTTCCGGCCGCCGATCGTGGGGAGGCCGGCGCCGATCGCCAGGTGGATCGTCCCGTACATCTTCTCGTCGAAGAGCGTGTTCTTCATGTGCCGCTGGATTCCGGGGTTGCAGCCGATCCCGAACTCGCCGAGCACGCGCGCGCCGTCGTCCCAGTCGAGCTTCGAGAGCAGCGCCTCCTCGTTCGACGATGCCGAGGCCTCGACGACCTTGCCGTCTCGATAGACCATCCGGACGCCCTCCACGACGTCCGGCTCCTGGACGGCGGGATACTCGTTGAAGCTGACGACGCCGTCGGTCGACTCCTCGACAGGGCTGAAGAAGACTTCGCCGCCCGGAAGGTTCGCGTGGCCGTCGTCGACCTCGCCTTCGCGGCCCGCGAGGCTGAAGCGGAGGTCCGTCTCGTCGCCCACTATGCGCACCTCATCGGCGCGGTCGAAGCGGTCCTTGATGCGCTTCATCTTCTCGCCCTCGGCGTCCCAGTCCAAGAGGACGGCGCCGAAGAGGAAGTCCTCGAACGCCTTGAGGCTCATGTTCGCCTCTTGGGCGAGTGCAGGGCAAGGGAAGCGGCAGGTGATCCAGGGGATCTCCATGCGCAGTCGCCTGGCGAGAAAAGCCTGCTGCGCCTTGGCCATCTCGTCGCGACGCTCGGGCGCGAGGTCCGCGCCGTCGCGTGAGTTCTCCGGAGCGCCGAGCAGCATCCAGGCGTTGATCGTGTCCCAGACGTGCTGGTCAGCCGGCGCAACCTCGCCGAGGAGCTCGAGCGGTGCCTCCTCGGCCCAGAGGATCCGAAACGGCAGCTGCTCCATCGTGTAGCTGAAGCGGACGAGGGGGTAGGCGCCGCGCCGCGCGATCAGACGGACGACCTCCTCGAGCAGCGGTCGTGCCGCCGGCTGCGAGATCACCATCACCTGCCAGCCCGGCTGAACGTCGATCGAGCGCTCGACGATCAGGCGGGCGTATTCCTGGACGCGCGGGTCAGCCACGGGCGGCCGGGAAGCCTAGCGGAGAGAAACCTGCTAGGATCCGGCTTAGATTTTTTCGGTTCACGACACGTAAATCTTCAACGGAGGCATGCTGCGAATGGCAAAGACGATCGGCATCGATCTTGGCACAACAAACTCCTGCATGGCGGTGCTCGAGGGTGGTGAGCCGGCCGTCATCCCGAACGCCGAGGGCGGGCGCACGACCCCGTCTGTCGTCGCGTTCACTGGGGACGGCGAGCGGCTCGTCGGCCCGCCGGCCAAGCGCCAGCAGGTCACGAACCCGCAGAACACGGTCTTCTCGATCAAGCGCTTCATGGGGCGGAAGTTCACCGAGGTGGACGAGGAGATGAAGAT
>DATFQN010000042.1:0-7810 GCA_035264165.1 Gaiellaceae bacterium | reverse complement strand
GTGATCTTCGCGTCGCGGTAGTAGCGCTCGACCGGGAACTCCTTCGTGTAGCCGTAGCCGCCGAGGATCTGGATCGCCTCCGCCGTCTGGCGGCGCGCCATCTCGGAGGCGAAGAGCTTGGCCTTCGCCCCCTCCTCCGTGTGCGGCCGGCCCTGCTCCTTCAGCCAGGCCGCGCGGTAGACGAGCAGCCGGGCAGCGTCGAGCTCGGTCGCCATGTCGGCGAGCTTCCACTGGATCGCCTGGAAATCGGCGATCCGCTTGCCGAACTGCCGCCGTTCGAGGGCGTACTCGCGAGCGACGTCGTACGCGGCCTGCGCGATCCCGAGCGCCTGCGCGGCGATCCCGATCCGCCCGCCGTCGAGCGTCGCCATCGCGACGGTGAAGCCCTTCCCTTCCTCGTGCAGGAGCCGGTCCCGCTCGACCGGCACGTCCTCGATCAGCAGGTCGACGGTGGAGGACGAGTTGAGGCCGAGCTTCTCCTCCTCACGGGTGACGGTCACGGCGGAACCGTCGAGGATGAACGCGGAGACGCCTTTGGCCCCCGGGGTCTCCGGGTCGGTGCGCGCGAAGAGCAGCACGGTGCCGCCGAAGCCGCCGTTCGTGATCCACTGCTTGGCACCGGAGATCGTCCAACCGTCGCTGTTCCGCATTGCCGAGGTGCGCAGCGAGCCGGCGTCGGAGCCTGCCTCCGGTTCCGTCAGCGCGAACGCCCCGACAGCCTCGCCGCGGGCGAGTGGCGGGACGAAGCGAGAGCGCTGCTCGTCGCTGCCGAAGTTCAGGATCGGCAGCGTCACGGCGCTCGTGTGCACGGCAACGGTCACCCCCACTCCCGCGTCGGCGCGCGAGAGCTCCTCGAGCACGAGGATGTAGGAGAGGAAGTCCGCGCCGGCGCCGCCGTACTCCTCCGGGATGCAGACGCCCATGAACCCGAGCTCCGCGAGCTTGGCGATCAGCTCTCGCGGAAAGCCGTGCGCGCGGTCCCAGTCACCCGCGTTGGGGTCGATCTCGGCGCGCGCGAAGTCGCGCGCGAGCGCCTGGATCTCCCGTTGGTCGTCGGCGAGCTGGAAGTCCACCTACGAGTAATCGTAGAAGCCGCGTCCGGACTTCCCGCCGAGCCGCCCGGCCTCGACGTGCTCACGCAGCAGCGGGCAGGGCGCGTACTTGTCGTCGCCGAGCCCCTCGTGCAGAACCTCCATGATCGCGACGCACGTGTCCAGTCCGATCAGGTCGGCGAGCGCAAGCGGGCCCAGCGGATGCGCGAACCCGAGCTTCGCGATCGTGTCGATCGCCTCCGCCTCGGCGACGCCGTCATGGAGAGTCCACGCCGCCTCGTTGATGAACGGCATCAGGATCCGGTTCGAGACGAACCCGGGAGAGTCGTTCGCGAGCGCGGGCACCTTCCCGAGCTCCTCGGCGTACGCGACGATCGCCTCGACGGTCTCGTCAGACGTTTCCCGCCCGCGGACCACTTCCACGAGCTTGAGCACCGGAACCGGGTTGAAGAAGTGCATGCCGATCACCCGATCCGGCCGGACGGTGTCCGCGGCCAGCTGCGTAATCGGGATCGACGAGGTGTTCGAGGCGAGGATTGCGTCAGAAGGCAGCACTTGATCCGCGCGGAAGAAGATCTGCTCCTTGACCGCGGCGTCCTCGACGACCGCCTCGATCATCAGGTCGGCGGGCACGAGGTCGTCCACGAGCTCGATCCGTGCGAGCACCCTCTCCGGCTCCGGGCCGCCCTTCTCGGCCAGCTTCGTGAGGCTCTTCCGGATCGTCTCCAGGGCGCGGTCTGCCGCCCCCGGCGCCGCGTCGTGGAGCGAGACGCGGCTGCCGGCCGCAGCCGTCACCTGCGCGATGCCGCCGCCCATCTGGCCGGCGCCGACGACGAGGACGTGGTCGAATCTCACGAGCGGGAGGCTAACGTCCGGCGGAATGACCGATCTCTGGTATGACGAGACGGGCTCCGGCGCGCCGCTCGTGCTCCTGCACGAAGGCGTGGTCGACTCGCGAATCTGGGTGCCGTTCCTGCGGCACATCTCCGACCACGTGCGGGCGATCCGCTACGACCAGCGCGGGTTCGGCCGCTCGCCGAGGTGGGAGGGGCCGTACTCCGCCGTCGACGACCTCGTCTCGGTGCTCGACGCGGCCGGAGTCGAGCAGGCAGCGCTCGTGGGCACCTCCCGCGGCGGCGGCATCGCCATCCAGTCGGCGATCGAGCGCCCCGAGCGCGTCTCGGCACTCGTGCTGGCCGTCTCGGCCCTCCCGGGCTACCGGCTCGAGATCGAGGGCACGCCGGACCAGGAGGCGCGCTGGGAGGCGGCGGAGGCGGCCGGCGACGCAATCGCGCTCGCCGAGCTCGACCTGGAGATCTGGGCGCCGATGGGCGCCGACGACGAGCTACGTGCGATGTTCTTCGAGAACGCCGAGTCCTCCAATGCGCACGACCCCGCGTCGGACCTGCCGGCCGTCGGCAGGCTCGGGGAGATCGCCGCGCCGACGCTTGTCGTCACGGCCTCGCGGGACGTTCCGGCGATCAACGAGGTCGGCGACGTGCTCGCGCGCGACATCCCCGGCGCTCGGCGCGCCGTAGTCGAGGAGGCCGACCACATGATTCAGTGGCGGGCGCCGCAGGAGCTTGCTCAACTCGTGCTCGACTTTCTTGACGGTTCGGCGTAATGCCGCTCGTCGCCGGGCCGAACCCTCATCAGTAGGGCCGGTCTTTGCTGCTGTAGGGGTCGAGGCTGTAGGGGATGCCGCGGGCGCCGATCGGGAGCAGCAAGGCGGCCGCGACGGCGAGGACGAGCACCGTCAGGCTGCTCACGCTGCCCCGCTTGTTCGGCCGCTTCCGGCGTGGCGGCGCCTCGGCGCGGCAGTCCTGGAACATCGCGGTCGCCTGGGCACCGTCGGGCGCCTGGGTCGCGCCACAGCGGTACGCAGCAGCGGGCCCGGGAACACGAGGACGACCATCACCGCAGCAAGGCATGCTGCGGCGCCGGCTCTCGCCCGTCGGCTCCCCCTCCAGGCCCCCCGGCGCGGCCGCTCGCGCGGGGGCATCCTCCCCATCATCTGCTCAGACGCACTATTGCGGCGGCGGTTGGCCCCCGTCCAAAAAGATCACCCTCCGGGTGAGAACGGTTTCGAGAACTAAACGGCCGCGAAAAAGGCGGCGTTAGACGTCCAAAAGCAGGGCGTCACCCTGCCCGCCGCCGGAGCAGATCGCTGCGAGTCCGAGGCCGCCGCCGTTGCGACGGAGCTCGTAGATCATGGTGCCGAGGATCCGGGCGCCGGAGGCGCCGATCGGATGGCCGAGCGCCACCGCGCCGCCGTTAACGTTCACCTTCTCAGGGTCGGCGCCGAGCATCTCCGTCGAGTTGAGCACGACCGAGGAAAACGCCTCGTTGAGCTCCACGCGTTCCACGTCGTCGATGGTCTTGCCCGCCTTCTCGAGCGCTTTCCGGCCGGAGTTCGCCGGCGTCCGCGCGAGGTAGGCGAAGTCGTCGGCGACGTAGGCCTGCGAAACGATGGTGGCGAGCGGCTCGAGCCCGCGCTTGCGGGCGAACTCCTCGCTCGTCACGACGAGCGCACCCGCGCCGTCATTCACACCCGGTGCGTTCCCCGCGGTGGTCGTGCCCTCGGCATCGAAGACCGGCTTCAGCGCGGCGAGCTTCTCGATCGAGGTGTCGCGTCGCGGTCCCTCGTCCGTGTCGACGTCGCCCACAGGGACGATCTCGTCCTTGAAGCGTCCCTCGGCGATCGCTTCGACCGCCCGTTGGTGCGAGCGCAGCGCCCACTCGTCCTGGGCCTCGCGCGGGATGCCGAGCTCGCGGGAGACGAACGACGCCTGCTCGACCATGTGGCGCTTGTCGAAGGTCGAGGTGAGCCCGTCGTGCGTCATCAGGTCGATCAGCGTCCCGTCGCCGAGCCGGTAGCCGAAGCGGGCCTTCTTGAGGATGTAGGGGGCGTTGGACATCGACTCCATGCCGCCGGCGACGATCACGTCGTGGTCGCCGGCGCGGATCATGGTGTCCGCGATCTGCACAGCCCGGATCGAGGACGCGCAGACCTTGTTGATCGTGTCGGCCGGCACCTCGATCGGCAAGCCGGCGCCGATCGACGCCTGGCGCGCGGGCGCCTGCCCGGCGCCGCCCTGGAGCACCTGCCCCATGATCACGTACTCGACCTCGTCGTTCTCGAGCCCGACGCGGTCGAGCGCGTTGCGGATCACGAGCGAGCCGAGCTCGGTCGCTTCGTAGTCCTTCAGCCCGCCGCCGAGCCTCCCGAACGGCGTGCGGACCGCGCTGACGATCACGGATCTACTCACGTGAGCCACAGTAACAATGGCCCGATGGTTGAGCGCCTGCGCGCATTCGGCCTGCCGCTGCTCGCTGCGCTGTTGATCCTCGCAGCAAGCCTCTGGGCGTTCGGGCAGATCGTCGACGAGCAGATCATCGAAGGCGAGACAGGAACAGACGAGCGCCTCGCGGAGTGGCTACACGGCCGCGCCACGGACCCGCTCACAGACGTCTTTCACGTGATCACCTGGACGGGCAACTTCGTGACGCTGCTTGCGGTGACCCTGGTCGCGATGGCAATCCTCTGGTACCGCCGGCGGCGCACTGACGCGACGTTCGTCGCGCTCGCCTTTCTCGGTGGGCAGGTGCTGTCGAACGCGATGAAGCTCGGCTTCCGGCGCGAGCGTCCCTTCTTCCCGGACCCGCTGGCAACCGAGCGCACCTTTTCGTTCCCGAGCGGGCATGCCCTTGTCTCGCTCGCCGTCTACGGCTCAATCGCCCTGGTCGTCGCCCGCGGTATCTCCTCACCCCTGCGCCGAGCGATCCTTCTCGCTGGTACGGCTCTGTTCGTCCTCGCGATCGGCTTCAGCCGCCTCTATCTCGGTGTCCACTTCCTCTCGGATGTGCTGGCTGGCTTCGCAGCCGGGACAGCCTGGCTCGCGCTCCTATACGTGGCGCTGGAATTGCGCAGCCGTTATATCTCGCGGTACCTCGCCTCGACGAACGACTAGAGCCCGTAGGCAAGCAGGCCGGCGGCGACGAAGCCAAGCAGCGTGTCCCCGTAGTCCTGCTCGAGCACCTTCGCGAGCGCGCCGTCGAGGCCGATCGCCTCCTTGGCGTCGTACTGGTACGCGGCGCGGACCAGGAAGAACCCGATCAGCCCGAACACGAGGCCGCGTGCCAGATGGCCGATGACGCCGACAGCGGTAAAGACGCGGTCTTCGACCTCGCCCATCTTCCGGAGCTTCAGCCGCTTGCGGAAGCGCGCCGTGAGCCCACGCCAGAGTTGAAGACGCCGGCGCCGACGATGGCGAGGCCGACAGCGGCGTACCCGAGCAGTCCGACGGCGACTAGCGCGATCAGAATCTTGCCCGGCCATGTGTCGGTGACGACCGCCAGTGCCGCGCCGCGGTCCCGCACGCGTTCCGCGCCTCCGATCGAGACGTGCACCGCCATCGCGCCCACCAGCACGTACAAGGCGTCTCTGGAGACCAGGCCCCAGCGCGCAAGTCCTTTTCCCCACCAGCTCCGCGCGGCCTTCTGGGTCTGCTGTTTCGCTTCGCCCACAGTGGGCGACAATATTGGAGAGATGTTCGACGAACAGATCAACGCGCTGATCGAGGCGGGCGAGCGCGAGGGCTGCGTCGAGCTGTCCGAGGTCTCGCGGATTGCCGAGACGTACGAGCTCGACGAAGAGGAGGTCGAGCGGCTGTACGAGGAGCTGCAGCAGCGCAGCATCGAACTGAGCGACGACTGTGGCCGCACCGAGACGGCGGACTCGACCTACGTGAACGGCAACCTGGCGGAGTCGACAACCGATGCCCTGCAGCTCTTCCTCAACGAGATGGGCAAGTACAAGCTGCTCACCGCCGAGGAAGAGGTCGAGCTCGCGAAGCGGATCGAGCGCGGGGACAAGGAAGCCAAGGACCTGATGGTCAACTCGAACCTGCGCCTCGTCGTCTCGATCGCGAAGAAGTACCAGGGGCACGGGCTCTCGCTGCTCGACCTGATCCAGGAGGGGATCATCGGGCTGATCCGCGCCGTCGAGAAGTTCGACTGGCGCAAGGGATTCAAGTTCTCCACGTACGCGACGTGGTGGATCCGCCAGGCCGTCCAGCGCGGGGTGGCGAACAAGGCGCGTGAGATCAGGATTCCGGTTCACATCGTGGACCGGGAGCGCAAGATCGCGCGCGCCGAGCGCGAGCTCATGGCCAAGCTCGGGCGTCCACCCGAGGAGGAGGAGGTCGCGAAGGCGGCCAAGCTGCCGCTCAAGCAGGTCCGGGAAGTCCGCCATGCGGCGCGCGCGGTGACGAGTCTCGACCGTCCGATCGGCGACGAAGGCGAGTCCTCGTTCGGGGACCTGATGCCCGGCGATGAGCCCACACCGGAGGAGACGCTCCACGTGAGCCTCGAGGAGGACACGCTGCGGCGTGCCATCGACAGCCTGCCGGAGCGCGAGCAGGAGGTCGTGAAGCTGCGCTACGGCCTGAACGGCGACGCCGACCCGAAGTCGCTGGAGGAGATCGGACGCCACCTCGGGCTGACGCGCGAGCGCGTCCGGCAGCTCGAGGCCGAGGCACTCGAGCGGCTCGCCGTCAATCGCGAGATCGAGGCGTTACGGGCCGCATAAGGGTCTTCGTCGACGCCGAGAATGTCCGACGCTCGACCTGGCCCAACCTCGGTCGTGACGAGCTGGTCGAGCTTGTCGAGGCGTGGCGCGAGCGCGAAGGCGTCGAGGCGGTCGTCGTCTTCGAGGGCCAGGAGACGGCCGACGACCGCATCGCGCGCGAGGCCGCGGAGCTCACGGAGCCCTACTGGCTGGTCACGTCGGATCGAGGGCTTCGCGAGCGCGCCGGCGGACGCGCCGAGCGCGTCATCGGCGGCGGCACGTTCGTCCGCGAGCTAACGCATCCGCGCCGCGACTGAGCGCGCGACGGCGAGGCGCCCCGGCACCGGTGAGGTGCCCATGAAGTAGAGGGCGACGCCGCTCCTGCCGCGCTGGACGCCGATGACGTCCATATAGATCCGCACGCGTCCGGCACCACCGGCAACCGACAGGACGGCATGAACCGCGAAGGCGCGCTCTCCGACCGCGGGGCGGCCGGCCGATCGCAAGGATTCCACATTGACGTCGAGCCCCTGCTGGCGGCCCTGTCGCTCGAGCTCCGGGCCCAGGCACGCGAGGACCTTCGGCGCCGTCGCCTTGCGGAAGTCGCCGACGGCGTCGCGCCGGTTCTTGAAAACCTCGACCAACGACTGGACGCTCGATGGCCCCTTCGCAAATGCCGAACGCGCCTGCCCCGTGATCGTGAAGCGCGAGAAGTCGAGATCGGCGCCGGGGCAATGTGGAACCTGCGCTGGAGCATTCGACGGCGTCGTGCTGCTCCAGCCGGCGGCGAGGTCCCGCGCCTTGAGCGCAACGTTGCGGGCAAGCGCCATGTCGGCAGGTCGAAGCCGCTTCTGCTCGAGCCGCGGCGGCCCGCCGAGCGCGGCGGCGGCGAGGACGAGGCTGCCGATGAGCAGAAAGACGGCGGCGAGGCGGCGCACGAGCGCTCTTTCGGCCCGTCGCTCCTTTGAGGCCATGCCTAGGAAGGGGGAGCAGCGCACGCCTACGAGCTCGCCGTGATCGTGATCCCGCCGCGGGCCTTTTGAACCAGCGTCACGCGGACGCGCGCCGGCGGCAGGTCGAGCGCCTGCGCGACGTCGTCCCGGATCCGCACCGTGAGCGCCTCGCAGAAGTGCCCCTGGTCGCGGAACTGCATCAGGTAGAGCTTCACCGACTTCGACTCGAGACAGAG
>DATFQN010000041.1:0-24496 GCA_035264165.1 Gaiellaceae bacterium | reverse complement strand
GCGCTCGTACGCCTTCCTCTTCACCCCCTCCCGGACGAAGCCGGAGCGCTCGGCATGCCGGATCGCGCGCTCGTTGAAGCCGTAGCACTCGAGCTGGAGCCGATGGAAGCCGAGGTCGAAGATCAGGTGGCGCTGGAACAGGCGTGCCGCCTCGTCGGCGAGGCGGCGGCCCCGGAACTCGGGGTGAATCGCGAGCCCGCCGAGCTGGGCAATCCGGCTGCGGCGGTTGGCGAGCGTGAAGGCCATCGTGCCGGCCCGGCCCTCGGGAACCTCGATCACGAAGATGCCCTTCTCGTCGGGCTTCGACTGCGACTCGTGGATCTCCTCGAGCACGGCGTGGCGATCTCGGGGCCTCGAGGCTGCCAGAAACGGCTCGACGTCCTCGGCGTTCAGCAACGAGACGATGAAGTCGACGTCGTCTTCGGTGGCTCTTCGAATCCTCACGGACTCGGTGCGGGCACGGGCGCGCGGCGACGCATCGGCCGCACCACGCCGGAACCCAGCGCCACGCCCGCCAGGATCAGCGCCAGCCCCACGAGCGCCGTCAGGCGGATCGGCTCGTCTAGGAAGACCGCGCCGTAGACGAGCGCCGCCGGCGGCAGCAGGTAGACGACGAGGCTGCCGCGCGCCGCGCCGTGGTGCTCGAGCAGGTACAGGTAGAGCAGCAGGCCGACGGCCGTACCGAGGAGGCCGAGCGCAGCGGCGGCGGCGATCGCCTCCCAGCCGGGGAACGTGTCGGGCCGCTGCGCGATGCCGAAGGGCAGGATCACGAGCAGCCCCCAGAAGACCGACGCCGTCGAGACGAGCAGGCCCGAGGAGTCGCCGAGCTTGTGCTGACTGTAGAGCGATCCCGCGGCGTAGGAGATCGCGGCGAGGATCACGGCCAGCGTCCCGACGACGCCCGACCAGCCGCCCTGCGGATCGATCCCGACCAAGACGCCGACGCCGACGATTCCGAGCGCGATCCCGAAGGCGCGCCAGCCTGTGACGCGCTCGTGTTGCGCGAAGCGAATTGCGAGGAGCGCGACGAAGATCGGCATCGACGCGTTGGCGATCGCTGCGATCCCCGAGTCGATCCGGGTCTGGCCCCACGCGATCAGCCAGAACGGCAGTGCAGTCGTAATCACGCCGAGGACGACGCCCGGCCACCCGAACTGGCGCAGAGAGCGAACGGCCTGCCGTGGGCCGCGGCGGGCGGCGAGGATCGTGCCGAGCGCCGAAAACGCGAAGAGCAGCCGGCCGGTCATCGTCGCCGCCGGGGAGAGGTCGCGGAGCGCGATCTCGATGAACATGAACGACGACCCCCAGATGGCGGCGAGCAGCAGCAGGGGTCCGGCGTACGCGCGGCTCACTATCTCAACCTAACGACAGAAACGCGCGCAGCCTTCCGCCAAGTGAGGCGCCGGCGGAGCGAACCCGCCGGCGCGGGTTAGCTCCTGCGACGCTCTTGTACGAAGCCTTTGACCGTCAAGGCGAGGTGGCGTACGGCCAAGGCGACGAAGAGCAGGCCGAGCGCGCCGCGGATGTGACGCTCGCTCAGCGGCGTGCGCTTCGCGATCCGAGGCGCGGTCGTGTCCGCGAGGCGCTTCCGCCAGCCTGTGAGCGCGTGCTCGCCGAGGTCCAGCGGCGCGGGATGCCGCTACGGTCGCCGCTAGCGTGCCGGCGCCTGCCGCGTGCCGAGGCGGGGATCAAGACCTTCCGCGCAAGGCTTCCGTTCTCTTCCGTTCCCGCCGCTTCCTGGACTTCCTCGACGGCTGGATCCGTCATGGAATCCACCTCTCTCGTGTCGCGCTTGGACGTTGACCTACCCGCTGAAGCGCACGTGTAACGCGTGGGCGTTCGGGTACCAACCGAGGAGAGCCGCAATCCACGAAAGGGGTCCCACGATGGGCGACAAGACCGACCGAGCCACCGGCAAGGTGAAACAGAAGACCGGCGAGGCCGTCGGCAACGAGAGCCTCGCCGCCTCCGGCCGCCGCGAGCAGGTCAAGGGCAACGTGAAGGCCGGCGGCGACAAGCTGAAGAACGCGGCGAAGAAAGCGTAGGCACGTGGTTCCGGGGGCCGCGCGCCAGCGGCCCCCCACCTCTTCAGGACCGTCCGCAGACGCGTCTAGACTCAGACACCTGACGCGGGTCGTCGAACAGCCGCTCCATCGCGCCCTCGGCCTCACGGACGGGGAGTTCGACCGTATCTGCGGCCTGCTCGACCGCGAGCCCAACCACTTCGAGCTCGCCGTCTTCTCGCTGCTCTGGTCGGAGCACTGCGGCTACAAGCACTCGGCGCTGCTCCTCAAGCGGCTGCCGTCGGGCGGCGAGCGGGTGCTGCAGGGGCCCGGCGAGAACGCCGGCGTGCTCGACCTCGGCGACGGCGAGGCGGTGGCCTTCAAGGTCGAGAGCCACAACCACCCGTCCGCCGTCGAGCCGTTCCAGGGCGCAGCCACTGGAGTCGGGGGAATCCTTCGCGACATCATCGCGATGGGGGCGCGTCCGATCGCGCTGCTGGACGGGCTGCGCTTCGGCGAGCCCGGCTGGATGTTCGAGCGGGCGGTCGAGGGCATCGGCCACTACGGAAACTGTGTCGGTGTCCCCACTGTCGGCGGCGAGGTCGTCTTCGATGACGCCTACCGCGGAAACTGCCTCGTCAACGCCATGTGCGTGGGGCTGCTGCCGAAGGAGCGGTTGACGCGTGCCGGGGCGACGTCGCCCGGTCGCTCGATCGTCCTCTACGGCGCGACGACGGGCCGCGACGGCATCGGGGGCGCCAGCGTGCTCGCGAGTCAAGAGCTCGGCGAGGAGGATGCGGACAAGCGCCCGACGGTCCAGATCGGCGACCCCTTCACCGGGAAGAAGCTGATCGAGGCGAGCCAGGAGCTCGTCGAGCTCGGGCTCGTCGACTCGCTCCAGGATTGCGGCGCCGCAGGCCTGGCCTCGGCGCTCGCGGAAATGGCGCGCGACGGCGCGGGCGTCGACGTCGAGCTCGACGAAGTGCCGCTCCGCGAGGACGACCTCGAGCCTTGGGAGGTCATGATCTCCGAGAGCCAGGAGCGGATGGTGTGCGTGACGGCAACGCCCGACGAGGTCGCTGCGGTGTGTCGGAAGTGGGAGTTGCACCACGCCGTCATCGCAGAGGTCACCGACACCGGGGAGCTACGCAGCTTCTGGGACGGCGACCTCGTCGGCGAGATTCCGGCGCGGTTCCTGACCGACGAGTGTCCTCGCTACCGGGTACCGACGCTGCCGAAGGAGACGCCCGCGACGCAACCGCCGGTCGAGCCCAACCTACGCAGCCGCGAGTGGGTCTACGAGCGATACGACCACCTCGTCGGCTCTCGGACGGTCCGCAGGCCGGGGCTGGACGCCGCCGTGCTGCGGCTTCGGCCCTCGTTCCGGGGACTCGCGGTCTCGCTCGACGGGCCGCCGGTCGGCGAGCGGGATCCCTTCCGCGCCGGCGCCCTCGCGGTGCTCGACGCGGCGCGAAACGTCGCCTGCTGCGGCGGCGAGCCGATCGGCCTCACCGACTGCCTCAACTTCGGCAATCCGGAGAAGCCGGAGGTCGCATGGGAGCTCGAGCAGGCGATCGAGGGGATCGCGCAGGCGGCGGAGGCGCTCGGCATCCCGGTCGTCTCCGGCAACGTCTCGCTCTACAACGACACCGACGGCCGCTCGATCCCGCCGACGCCGGTCGTCGGCTGCGTCGGCCTCGTGCCGGACGTTCGCCGGATCCCGCAGGGCTGGCGCCGAGGGGACCAGGTGAGCGTGGTTCGCGGGCCAAGTAACACTGTGATACTTGGGGAAGAAGGGCTCGAAGTGGAAGCAAACCTGATTGCGCTGGTTTGGCGGGCGGCTGCAGGGCTTTCGCTCGTCCACGATGTCTCCGACGGCGGGGTCGAGATAGCTCTTCGGGAGATGGCCGAATGGAGCGGGGTCGAGGCGGTGCTGGACGTGCCCGACGCAGACACCGTTCGCTTCCTCCTCGCGGGGCCCCAGGTGCCCGAGTTCGCAGAACAGGTGGGTCAGATCTAGATGTGCGGCGTCTTCGGGATCCGCGCGCCTGACCGCGACGTCGCCCGCGTGGCCTACTTCGGGCTTTTCGCGCTCCAACACCGCGGCCAGGAATCGGCGGGGATCGCCGTCTCCGACGCCGGCCGGCTCACGGTCCTGCGGGACATGGGCCTCGTCGCGCAGGTCTTCTCCGAGCAGACGCTGCACGGGCTCCAGGGCGACATCGCGATCGGCCACACGCGCTACTCGACGACCGGCTCGACGCACTGGGCCAACGCCCAGCCGCTCGTCCACCATGGGAGGGCTCGCACCGTCGCGCTCGGGCACAACGGCAACCTCACCAATGCCGAAGAGCTGCGCGCCGAGCTGGCCGATGACGGCGTCACGGTCTCCACCACGTCCGACTCGGAGCTGATCGCGGCGCTGATCGCCAACGACCCCGCGCCGCTGCCGGAGGCCGTCGGCAACACCCTCGAGCGGATCGAGGGGGCGACGACCGTCGTCGCCGTCGCCGAAGGAAGGCTGCTGGGCTTCCGTGACGAGTACGGGTTCCGCCCGCTCGCCCTCGGCCGCCTCGGCGACGACTGGGTGCTCGCCTCGGAGAGCTGCGCGCTCGATCTCGTCGGCGCGGAGCACGAGCGCGACGTCCGGCCGGGAGAGCTCGTCTCCATCGACGGCGAGCTCGAATCCCACCAGCTCGCCGAACCTGCTCAACGCGCGTCGTGCCTGTTCGAGTTCATCTACCTCGCACGCCCCGATTCCCGGCTGGACTCGGAGGAGGTCTACGCCGCGCGCGTCCGCATGGGCGAGGCGCTCGCGCGCGAGGCGCCCGTGGAAGCCGACCTCGTGATGCCCGTTCCGGACTCCGGCACGCCGGCCGCGATCGGCTTCGCCCGCGCCTCCGGGATTACCTTCGGCGAAGGCCTGATCAAGAACCGCTACGTCGGCCGCACGTTCATCCAGCCCGACCAGGGTCTCCGCGAGCAGGGGATCAAGCTCAAGTTCAACCCGCTCGCCGAGGTGGCCGGGAAGCGCGTGGTCGTCGTCGACGACTCGATCGTGCGAGGGACGACCATGCGGCAGCTCGTCGCGATGCTCCGGGACGCGGGCGCGACGGAGGTGCACATCCGGGTCTCGTCGCCGCCGATCGTCTCGCCCTGCTTCTACGGGATCGACTTCGGCGACGACCGGCAGCTCGTCGCCGCCGGCCAGACGATCGAGGAGACGCGGCGGCAGATCGGCGCGACGACGCTCGCCCACCTTTCGCTTGAAGGCGTGCAGCAGGCGACGTCCCGTCCCGGCTCCGAGTTCTGCCGGGCCTGCTTCACGCAGGAGTACCCGACCCGCGTTCCCGCGGGCCGGACACTCGCGAAGCTCCGATTCGAACCGGCTGCCGTCTAGACCGCTACTGCTCGAGCACGCGGCTCGCCTTGGCGATCCCGCGCGAGAGGATGTAGCCGATCGTCACCCATTGGAAGAAGTCGAACCAGGATGCTGCATTGAGGACGTCCGAGGCCCACGCGACGATCCAGGCGACGATCAGCACCACGAGGTAGAGCGCGAACTCCGCGTTGCCGGGGATCGGCAGGCGGGCGACGTCGACCGTCACTCCACCACCGCCGTAGGAGCGAGGCGTCGTCTGAGTCGGCTCTTCGGGAGGAGTCGTGGACATGTAGCTCCTTTCTCGGTCAGGCCGCTTGGCCGGGAATATGGACGATCTCGAGCTTGAGCCCGTCTGGGTCGTAGAAGAACACCGCGTAGTACCCAGGCGTGTAGGTGTACTCCTGCGGCTCGGTCTCGATCTCGGCGCCGTTCTCGCGCAGCCAGTTGGCACGTTCGTCGACGAGCCCGCGCGAGTACGCCTCGAACGCGACATGGTGCAGGCCGATGCGGTATCGGTCGAAGCCGCCGGCTGTGTCGGTCTGCGCCGCCCTCAGCCCGACGGACGTGCCGGTGCCCCAGAGGTACCAGATCGTCTCGCCGCGCTCACCCTCCACCTCCGAGAGCCCGTGCCAGCCGAGGGGCCCGAGGAGGTCGCGGTAGAAGGGCAGGCTGCGCTCGATCGAGGAGACCACGAGGTCGACGTGGTGGACGCCGGTCGAGCGCATGTTGCTAGTCCCCCCGGTTCAGCCTGTGCCCTCCAGCTCCTCCCCACGCCCGTAGCGAACCGCGCGATGCACGGCTCGCGGGTCGAGCCCCTGCTCGAGGAGCCGCTGCCGCAGCTCGCCTTCGGCGGCGAGCTTGAGGAAGAGCCAGGCGAGCGCCCCGATCGTGACTAGTGAGCCCTCGACCATCATGATCGTTCCCGCCCAGCCCTGGTCGGCAGCGCCGTGGTACGAGCTGTAGATGGGCGTGCCGGACCAGATGAAGACGTTCCCGAGCACCGTCTCGATCAGGCGCACCGCGACCACGTAGCCGAACTTCGCCGCCGTGCCGAACCACTCCGGGCCCGGCAGCACCTCGACGACCGCCGCCCACATCAGCACACCGGTGCCGAAGAAGCAGACGTGCTCGAGGGCATGGAGCGCGCCGTGGTGGATCGCGCCTTCGTACAGCCGCGGAACGTGCCAGAGGTAGAGGTTGACCGTCCACAGCGGCAGCGCCACCAGCGGGTGCGCGAGGACGCGGAGCCGCGAGAGCACCGGGATCGCGAGCATCGGGCGAAGCAGCGGGCCGGTCAGGCCGAGCACGAACGCCAGCGCGGCGAGATCGCCAAGGAGGACGTGCTGGAGCATGTGCACCCAGAAGTACTCGTCCTCGAAGGGCATTTGGTCGGCGATCGCGAGCAGAACGAGCGCGAGCGCGAACATGCCCTGCCGCCAGGCAGGGACCGTGGTGCCGCGGCGCTTGAGCGTGCGTGCGCGGCGCCAGTAGACGAAGCCGAGCGCGGCGATCGGGAGGAGTTGCAGCAAGCCCGTCATTCGGCGGCTTTAGAGTGCATGCCAGTTGGAGGGTAGGACGACCTACGAGTCGGCGGGCGTCTCACTCGCGGCGGCGGAGTCGGTCGTCGAGCGTCTCCGCGCGGCTGCCGAGTCGACGGGCGCTCTCGGCTTCGGCGCGTTCGCCGGGCTCTACCCGCTCGGCGACCGTCGCTTGCTCGCCGCCTCGACCGACGGCGTCGGTACGAAGCTGATCCTCGCGCGGCAGCGCGGGCGCCTGCGGGACTGCGGGGCCGATCTCGCCGCGCATTGCATCAACGACGTCCTGACGACGGGCGCCGAGCCGCTCTTCTTCCTCGACTACGTCGCGGCCAACCGGATCGACCTGGCGCAGGTCGCAGAGCTGGTCGAGGGAGCGGCGGAGGTCTGCCGTGCCGCGCGTGTCGCCCTCATCGGCGGCGAGACGGCGGAGCTGCCCGGGATCTACCGCGCCGAGGAGCTCGACTTTGCCGGCACGTGCGTCGGGATCGTCGAGCGCGAGCGGCTGATCGACGGCTCGCGCATCCGGGAGGACGACTACGTCGTCGGTTTCCCGTCGGCCGGCGTCCATTCGAACGGCTTCACGCTGGTGCGCCGCGTGCTCGAGGAGGACGACTACGACGGCCCCGACCTGCTCGCGCCCACCCGGCTGTACCTGGACGACGTGCGCGCGCTGTCGGACGTCCACGGGCTCGCGCACGTGACCGGCGGCGGGATCGTCGGCAACCTCGAGCGCATCGTCCCCGAAGGCCTCCGCGCCAAGATCGACTGGGCCTCGTGGGAGCGCCCGCCGGTCTTCGAGTGGCTCGCGCGCCACGTCGAGGAGGAGGAGCTTCGGCGCGTCTTCAACCTTGGGATCGGGTACTGCGCCGTCGTGCCGGATCCCGGCGAGGCGCGCGCGATCGGCCGGATCGTCCGCGCGTGATCGGCGTCCTCGTCAGCGGCGAGGGGACGAACCTGCAGGCGTTGATCGACGCACGGCTGCCGATCGCCGCAGTTGCGTCGAACAGACCAGGAGCTCGCGCTCTCGAGCGGGCGCGTGCGGCCGGGATCGCTGCGGAGGTATTCGACTCCGACGATTTCGCGAGTCGCAAGGAACGCGACGAGGCGATGGCGCAGTGGCTCGAGCAGTGCGGCGTGACCTTCGTCGTCTGCGCCGGCTATATGCACCTGCTGCGCAAGCCCTTCTTCGATCGCTACGGCGGCCGCATCGTCAACACCCACTCGGCGCCGCTGCCGGAGTTCCCCGGCGCGCACCCGATCGAAGACGTGCTCGCAGCGGGCGTGCGCGAATCGGCCGCGACGGTCCACTACGTCGACGAGGGCGTCGATACGGGGCACGTGATCGTCGCCGAGCGCGTGCCCGTGCTCGAGGGCGACACGGTCGAGACGCTTCGCGCTCGGGTCCAGGCCGTTGAGCATCGACTGCTGCCCCAGACCGTCCGGGAGCTCATCTCCTGATCAACCGGGCGCTGCTCTCGACGTTCGACAAGACCGGGCTCGAGGACTTCGCGCGCGGGCTCCAGGAGCTGGACGTCGACCTCGTCGCGAGCGGCGGGACGGCGGAGTTCCTCGGCGAGTGCGGGATCGAGGTCACGCGAGTCGAGGATCTGACGGACATCCCGGAGATGCTCGGGGGGCGGGTGAAGACGCTCCACCCGCGCATCCACGCTGCGATCCTCGCGCGGCGCGACCACCCGGACGACCTGGCGGCGCTCGACGAACACGGGATCGAGCCGTTCGACCTCGTCGCGGTTAGCCTCTATCCGTTCGCGCAGATCGCGGGGCGGTACGGCGTCAGCGAGGAGGACGCGGTCGAGATGATCGACATCGGCGGCCCGTCGATGCTGCGCGGTGCGGCGAAGAACTTTGCGCACGTCGTGCCCGTCTGCCGTCCCCAGCGCTACCCGCAGATCCTGGACGAGCTTCGTCGGGACGGGGCTCTGTCCGACGACACACGGCGGACCCTGGCCGCGGAGGCGTTCGCGACCACCGCGGCATACGAGGCGGCGATCGCGCGCTGGTTCCTGGGCCGCGAGTCGTTCCCGGAGCTCTTCATCCCGAGCTTCCGGAAGGTGGCGGAGCTGCCGTACGGCGAAAACCCACACCAGCGCGGGGCGTATTACGCCGAGGAGGGCGCCCGCCGACACCTCCTCTCGCGCGTCGAGCAGGTGCACGGGCGGCAGCTGTCGTTCAACAACCTCAACGATCTCTCCGCCGCGCGTCGGCTGCTGGGCGAGTTCCAGCTGCCGGCGTGCGTGGTCGTCAAGCACGCGAACCCGTGCGGCGTCGGCGTGGCGGCGTCGATCGAGGAGGCGTTCGCGAGGGCGCACGACGCCGACCCGGTCTCGGCCTACGGCATGGTGCTCGCCCTCAACCGTCCGGTCGGCGGGGCGCTCGGGCGGGAGCTGGCCGGCAAGTTCGTCGAGGTCGTGATCGCGCCCGCGTTCTCCGACGAAGCGCTCGCAGCGATGCGCGAGAAGGAAGCGACGCGGATCCTCGTCGACCGTGAACGGCGACGCGCGGAGCTCGGTGAGCGCGAGTACAAGCGGGTGATCGGGGGCCTGCTCGTCCAGGACGGCGACCGCGAAGTCGACGACCGCTCGTTGATGGATCTCGTCGCGGGCGAGGCGAGCGAGGCCGTCTGGGGCGACCTGCTTTTCGCTTGGCGGGTGTGCAAGCACGTGGTCTCGAACGCGATCGTGATCGCGAAGGACCTGCAGACGCTCGGGATCGGCGGTGGGCAGACGAGCCGCGTCGACTCGGTGCGGATCGCGATCGAGAAGGCACGGGGGTTCGGGCACGACCTCAACAGCTCGGTGCTGGCGTCGGACGCCTTCATCCCGTTCGCAGACGGGGCGGAGCTGGCGCTCGAGGCCGGAGTCGGCGCGATCATCCAGCCCGGCGGCGCGAAGCGGGACGAGGAGGTCGTGGAAGCCGTGGAGCGCGCGGGTGCGGCGATGGTCTTCACCCACCGCCGCCACTTCCGCCATTGACCCCGAGCGTCAACTCGCTTCACGGGGTCAGACCCCGTGACGAGCCTGTGACAATCGCTCCATCGGAAGACGGCACGAACAGACATGCCCATCGGCTTGGCGAAGGCAAAGCTGGACGCCGCCGTCGCTCTCTCGTCACACGATCGGCGCACCTCCGACACGGGGTCTGACCCCAAGGTCCCGGCAGCAAGGGCAGGTCTAAGCTTTCGCGCGCATGGCGCGGGAGTACCCAGCGGCGCTCGAGCTCGTGGGCCGGACGCCGATCGTCCGGCTCCAGAAGATCGGCCGCGAGCTGGAGCCCGAGCTCCTCGTCAAGCTCGAGTACCTGAACCCCGGCGGCTCCGTGAAGGACCGCATCGGCCTGCCGCTGATCGAGGCGGCCGAGCGCGAAGGGAAGCTGAAGCCCGGCGGGACGATCGTCGAGCCGACCTCCGGGAATACGGGCGTCGGGCTCGCGATCGCCGCCGCGATCAAGGGCTACCGCTGCATCTTCGTGATGCCGGACAAGATGAGCCAGGAGAAGATCGCCCTCCTGCGCGCCTACGGCGCGGAAGTCGTGATCTGCCCGACCGCGGTCGACGCCGACTCACCCGAGAGCTACTACTCGGTCTCGGACCGCCTGGCCGAGGAGATCCCAGGTGCCTTCAAGCCCGACCAGTACTCGAACATGGCGAACCCGGACGCGCACTACGAGCAGACCGGACCCGAGATTTGGGAGCAGACGGGCGGCGAGATTGACGCCTTCGTCGTCTCCGTCGGCACCGGCGGGACGATCTCCGGCGCCGGTCGCTTCCTCAAGGAGCGCAACGCCGACATCCTCATCGTCGGCGCAGACCCCGAGGGCTCCGTCTACACCGCGGTCGAGGAGAGCGACATCCACCCGTACCTCGTCGAGGGCATCGGCAAGGATACTTGGCCGAGGACGATGGCGAAGGACATCGTCGACGAGTGGATCCGCGTCTCGGACCGCGACTCGTTCCTGATGGCGCGGCGGCTCGCGCGCGAGGAGGGCATCCTCGCCGGCGGCTCAGGCGGCACGTCGGTCTGGGCCGCCCTGGCGATCGCGAAGAAGCTCGGCCCGGGCGCGCGGATCCTGACCATGATCCCCGACAGCGGCCGCAACTACCTCTCGAAGTTCTACGATGACAACTGGATGCTCGACCACGGCTTCCTCGAGCGCCGTGCGCCGGTGCCGACGGTCGAGCAGGTGCTCAGCTCAAAGCGAACCGAGGAGCCGGACATCCCGGATCTGGTCACGATCGGCTCGCAGCAGAAGGTCGGGGAGGCGATCGACCTGATGCAGCGCTACTCGATCTCGCAGCTCCCCGTCGTCCGCGACGGCGACGTCGAGTCGCTCGCCGACGTGATCGGCTCGCTCCAGGACCGCGACCTGCTCGACCGTGTGTTCAAGAACGCGGACGCGCTGCACGAGGACGTCGTCGCGGCGATGCAGCCGCCGCTTGCCGCGATCGACGCCACCGACCCGCTCGACGAGGTCTTCTCGACGCTGACGGGCCAGCGCAACGCCGTCGTCGTCGCGCGCGGCGGGAGGCCTGTGGGCGTCCTCACCCGCACCGACCTGCTCGAGTTCCTCGCGCACAACAGGTAGTTGCGCGTCGCCCTCTTCTCCGACGTTCACGGCAACGGCGTCGCCTTCCGCGCGATGCTGGGCGACCTGCGCGAGCGCGGGGTCGACGCGATGGTCTGCCTCGGCGACCACGCCCAAGGCGGTCCGGAGCCCGCCGACTGCCTCGAGCTCCTGCGTGAGCTCGGCTGCCCCGCGGTCATGGGCAACTCCGACCACTTCCTGCTGACGCTCGATCCTGGCGAGGAAGAGGTCACCGAGGCGCAGATCGAGAACGCAAAGTGGTCGCAGTTGCAGCTCTCGGACGACCTGCTCGCGTTCCACCGCAGCTTCGAGCCGACGGCCGAGCTCGACCTGGGCGACGGACGGACACTGCTCGCATTTCACGCCACTCCGCGGTCGCGCGAGGAGCTCGTCAGCCCCTGGATGCAGGAGGAGGAGTTCCGTGCGCCGTTCGAGGGCGTGGACGCCACGGTGTTCGCGGGCGGCCACACGCACGAGCAGTGGGCGCGGCGACTCGGTGACGCGTACTACGTCAACCCCGGCAGCGTCGGGCTTCCGGTCGACCACCTGCAGACCGGCCCGACGCGGGCCGAGGTCAAGGCCGAGTACGCAATCCTCACCGTCGAAGACTCCGCCGTCGGTGTCGAGTTCAGGCGCGTCCCCTTTGACGCCGCCGACGTCATTCGCTCCGTCGAAGAGAGCGGGATCCCGAACCCGGAGGACGCGGCCGGGCCCTGGCGTCATCTCTGAGTGAGCGCCATCACGAGGTCGTCGCCGACCTCCTCCGCGCCGATCGTCACCCGCGTCGTGCCGACCGTCCGGAACCCGAAGCTCTCGTAGAGCCGGACCGCGACGCGGTTCTCCTCCCAGACCTCGAGGTAGACGCGCGGCGCCGCGCGCATGCGCGGGTGCGACAGGGCGGCCCGCACGAGCTCCCCGCCGATGCCACTGCCCTGCAGCGCAGTCTCGACGTAGACGCGGTGCAGCCCGGCGTCCCCGGGTTCGGCCTCGACCTCGGGAATCTTGACGTCGCCGAACTTCACGTAGCCGACGAGCTCCCCATCCGCCTCTGCGACGAGGATGGTGTCGGTGCGCAGCGCCGAGCGGAAGTAGTGCTCCGAGCGGGTCGCGTGGGCGTAGGCGGCGGCCTCGTCCTCCCGCACCGAGTCGCCGAAGGCGTCCAGCCATGTTCGCCGCGCGAGGTCCGCGAGCGCCGGCAGGTCGGCTTCGGTGACGGGTCTGACCCTCACCGCGGCTCCCCCGCGTAGCGAAACCCGAGCCCCGGGACGTCCTCGCCGTCCACCGGGTACGGCCGCCACTCGAAGAAGCGCTCCTCGAAGCGAGCGTCGAGCTCGGGGCGCATCTGGGCGTAGCCGTGCAGGCCCGCATGTTCCTCCTCCCACTCGGGCGTCATGGGCTCCAGCCGGTCCCACGCGTGCTCGTTGAGGATCAACGGGCCGCGCAGCAGGCGGACGAGCTTGTCGAGCACGCCGCCGAGATCCTCGACGTGGTGCAGCGACAGGCTGGCGACCACCGCATCGAACCGCCCCTCGTCATCGAAGGCCTCGATCGTCGCCCGCCGGAAGAACGCCCCGTCCGGCGCCTCTGGATCGATCGCGACGATCTCGTAGCCCGCAGCCTCGAGGTCGCGAGCAAGGGCACCGGAACCGCATCCGACTTCGAGCACTCGCGCCGGAACCGGAGGCAGTTGCGAGAGTACGAACTCCGTGAGCTCCACGGACATCAGCCTCGCACAGGCGCGGAGAATCGCTGTCCGCGCACAGCTCCTCGACGGGCCCTCGACGGACGTGCTCTCCACCGTCCGGCGCCTCGGCTTCCTCCAGCTCGATCCGATCTCCGTCGTTGCGCCGCCGCAGCAGCTCGTCTTGTGGAGTCGCCTCGGTCCCTTCGATCCCGGCGAGCTCGACCGGCTCCTGTGGCAGGAGCGGAAGCTCTTCGAATGGAACGCTTTCATCTGGCCGATCGAGACCCTGCCGCTGATCAGGGCACGGATGCGCGAACGCTGGGGCCACTACAAGTGGCAGCGCTGGGCCGCCGAGTTTCTCAAGGAGCAGGGGAAGCTCAGGAGGTACGTGCTCGGTGAGCTCGAACGGCGCGGCCCGACCCTCTCGCGGGACCTGGAGCACCCTGAGGCGCGTGCCGACGAGCGCTACGTCTGGTGGGGCACGCGGGCCCAGCTCACGTGGATGCTGGAGCTGTTGCACCGGCGCGGGTTGATCGCCGTCGCGGGCCGCCGTGGCGGCCAGCGCCTCTGGGATCTGGCGGAGCGCTGGTATCCGGAGACGGAAACGGTGCCGCTTGCCGAAGCGAGGCGAGCCCTCGAGGAGCAGCGGTTTCGCGCGCTCGGCGTCAAGCTCGAGAAAGGCCGCTTGCTGGTGCACGGTGAAGCAGACGCGCGGTCCGTGCCGCCGCACACAACCTTCCTCTCGCCCTTCGACCGTCTGATCCACGACCGCGCGCGCGCGGAGGCGTTGTGGGGCTTTCGCTACAGGCTCGAGATGTACGTGCCGCAGGCAAAGCGTGAGTACGGCTACTACGTGCTGCCGATCCTGCGAGGGGATCGCCTCGTCGGCCGCATCGAACCGGTCTTCGACCGCAAGACCGGGGTGCTGCGCGTGAACAACGTCTGGTGGGAAGATGGAGCGCGGCCGCTCTCACTCGAGCGCCCGTTACGGAGTCTCGCTCGTTTTCTCGGCGCGGAGGAGATCGCAGCGTGAGCCAGTTCCATTTCGAGCCAGGCACCTACCTCGAGAACATGCGGGCGGACATCCCGGTCTTCGACGAGCTCCAGGAGGAGACCGCAGCCGCCACCGAGGGCGTCGGGGTCCGGGACGTCCTCGAGCTCGGGATCGGCACGGGTATGACGGCGAGGGCGGTGCTGGAGCGATACCCGAGCGCCCGGCTCGTGGGGATCGACGAGAGCGAGGCGATGCTGGAAGCCGCCGAGCTCGAGGGAGACTTGCGCGTCTCGAGGCTGGAGGACGCGCTTCCCGAGGGGCCCTTCGATCTCGTCGTCTCGTGCCTCGCCGTCCACCATCTCGACAGCGACTCCAAGCGCGATCTCTTTCGCCGCGTCGCCGAGGTGCTGCGCCCCGGCGGCCGCTTCGTCCTAGCGGACGTGGTCGTCCCGGAGAACCCGGACGACGAAGTCACGCCGACCACGCCCGGCTTCGACCGCCCCGACCCGCTGGGCGACCAGCTCGACTGGCTGCGCCACGCCGGCTTCGAGGCCGCAACGACCTGGTCGTGGAAGGACCTCGCGGTCGTCCGGGCCGATCTCCGGGGGTAGCATCGAGGCATGGATTTCGAGACCCGCGCGATCCACGAGGGGCAGGAGCCTGATCCGGCCACGGGCTCCGTCACCGTCCCGATCTACCAGACGTCCACCTTCGCCCAGGACGCGGTCGGCGTCCACAAAGGCTACGACTACGCACGAGTCGCGAACCCCACCCGCACGGCGCTGCAGCTCTGCCTCGCCTCCCTCGAGGGCGCGGAGCACGGAGTCGCCTACAGCTCGGGGATGGGCGCCGTCACGACGCTGATGCACCTCGTCCATCCGAGCGAGCGCGTGGTGTGCGTCAACGACGTCTACGGCGGCGTCTACCGGCTCTTCTCGCAGGTGTACGAGCCCAAGGGCTACGCGTTCGAGTTCCTGTCGTCGGCGACGATCAACGAGTCCCTCGCCGACCACCTCGACGAGCGAACACGGATCGTCTGGCTGGAGACGCCGACGAACCCGCTGCTGAACGTCGTGGACATCTCCGCTGCGGCGGAGGCCGCGCACGCGGCCGGCGCGATGGTCGTGGTCGACAACACCTTCGCGACGCCGTACCTGCAGCGGCCGCTCGAGCTCGGCGCCGACATCGTCATGCACTCGACGACGAAGTATCTCGGCGGGCATTCCGACGTCGTCGGCGGGTTCGTCGCCACGAATGACCCAACCGTTGCGGAGCGCCTCTACTTCCTGCAGAAGTCGCTCGGCGCCGTCCCCGGCCCGTTCGACTGCTGGCTCGTCCTGCGCGGGCTCAAGACGCTCGCCATCCGCATGCGGCAGCACTCGGAGAACGCGCAGCGCATTGCCGAGTACCTGACGACGCACCAGTCGGTCGAGTCGGTGCTCTACCCGGGGCTGCCGGCGCATCCGGGACATGAGATCGCCAAGCGCCAGATGGACGACTTCGGCGGGATGATCTCGTTCCTCGTCGAGTCCGAGGAGGCCGCGGTCGAGCTCGTCGCGCGGACGAAGATCTGGCAGCTGGCGGAGAGCCTCGGCGGCGCGGAGAGCCTGATCGAGCACCCGGCGCGGATGACCCACGCCTCGACCGCGGACGCGCCCTTCGCTGCGCCCCGGAACCTCGTGCGCCTCTCGGTCGGCATCGAGTCGGTCGGCGACCTGATCGAGGATCTCGAGCAGGCGCTCGTACGCTCACCGGCCGCAGCCGGCGCGTAGCGCTGAAGCACGACGCGGCACGTTCGGGGTCACGTTCGGGGTCAGGGTCTTGCATTGCCACACGGGCTCCAGCGCGTGCTGCACTGCAAGACCTGACCCCAGGGAACCCGGCGCAGCGGCGCGGTGTAGAGGTGGCGACCCACCTCGAAAGGAGCTCGACGATGAAGCGCGTCCTCCTCATCCTCAGCGCGGCCGCCCTGGTGCTGCCTGCGGCCGCCCTCGGCAAGGGGCCCTCGGGCGCGTCGGTCGACGGCCCGGGCAGCGGCGGCGGGATCACCTTCAACGGTGACGGGGAGTCAGGCGGCACGCCGCTCGGCGACCTCGCCGACGGCGCCGGCTTCTTCCCGGCGGTATTCGCCCGCCAGCCGGATCCGATGCTCGCCAAGCGCCCGGCGGGAGACCTCGGGCCCAAGTACACGATCACCTACACGGTTCCGGGGCCGGACAACGAGACTTGGACGATCACGCAGGACCTCTATCCGTACGCAGCCTCCGGCCCGGCCACCTACACGAAGCCCGGCCAGACCATCTTCCAGATCCCGGGCGGGACGCACGGCGGCTGGTTCCAGGCTGCACCGCAGCTCAAGGAGACGCTGGTTTTGGCGGGCCTGCCGTCCTCGGCCCCCTCCGGATCCGCCGACCGTTGGTCCGTCCCGACGCTGACGCTGAGCGCGTTCACAGTGCTTGTCCTCATGTGCGTGGCCCTGTTGATCGTCCGCCGCCGGACGAAGCCAGCCGCGAGAATGGCGGGATCCCCGAGCTAATCGACCTCCACCACCTCGGCGCCGAGCGCGTCATCGGCTGCTACCTGCTCGAGACGGACGACGGGCCCGCGCTCTTCGACTGCGGCCCATCGTCCGATCTCCCCGCGCTCGAGCGCGGTCTCGCGGAACGCGGGCTCGCGGTCGAGGACCTCCGCCACCTCATCCTCAGCCACATCCACCTCGACCACGCCGGCGCCGCCGGCATCCTCGTGCGGAAGCATTCACGCCTCCAGGTTCACGTCTCCGAGATCGGCGCGCCTCACGTCGTCGACCCCTCGCGGCTGGAGCGCAGCGCGCGGCGACTGTACGGCGAGGCGTTCGACGACCTCTGGGGCGAGCTCGCGCCGGTCCCGGAGGAGAACGTCCACGTCGTCGGCGCAGAGACGCTCGGCCTCGAGACCTTTCCCACCCCCGGCCACGCGAGCCACCACGTCGCGTACCTCGACTCGGACGGCATCCTCTACGCAGGCGACGCGGCGGGCGTCCGGATCCAACCCGACGACTATGTCTCGCCCCCCACGCCACCGCCCGAGTTCGACGCGGAGGCTTGGGACCAGACTATCGACGAGCTCCTGCGCCGCCGGCCGACGCACCTCGCGCTGATCCATTTCGGCATAGCCGCCGACCCGGCGGCGCATCTGGCGCAGCTTCGCGAGCGACTGCACACCTGGACCGCGTGGGTGCGTGACGGCACCGACGAGAGCGAGTTCCTCGCCAAGGCCGAATCGGAGCGCGAGCAGAGCAGCCGCCACGCCGACATCGGCGAAAAGGCGATGCCGCTCTGGCAGTGCTACGCGGGGATCAGGCGCTACGTGGACAAGACAGCGCCGACCATCGCCTCGCGGTAGGCGCGCACGTAGTCGTCGACCATCCGCTCCGGCGAGAAGCGCTCCTCGACATAGCGGCGGCACTCGAGCGGATCGAGCGCATCCGCGGCCTCCAGCGCCGCGTCCATCTCCCGGTAGTGCTCGACGATGATCCCCGACCGCCCGTTCTCGATCACCTCGGGGACGGCGCCGCGATTCGTCGCGATCACCGGCGTGCCGCACGCCATCGACTCGATCATCACCAGGCCGAATGGCTCCTCCCAGTCGATCGGGAAGAGCGTGGCGCGCGCATCCTGGAGCAGCTCGACCTTCGTCCCGTGCGAAACCTCGCCGAGGTACTCGATCCCGTGGATGCCGAGGTGCGGCTCGACGAAAGCCGCGAAGTACTCCTGCTCCTTCGGCTCCTGTTTCTTGCCGGCGATCTTGAGCGGCAGCTCGAGTTCCATCGCAATGGCAATCGCACGATGACAGCCCTTGTCCGGGCTCATGCGCCCGAGGAACAGGAGGTAGTCGCCCTTGTGCGGCTTGCAGGGGTAGACCGAGAGGTCGAGCCCATTCGGGCAGTTCGCAAGCCACGGCAGGTCCGGCTTCGGGCGCCGCTGGTTGATCGAGAGTGAGATGAGCTTGAGGTTGGGTACGAGTGACGCCGCGGCCTCGTACATCTCGCCCGCCTCCCCGACGAGCGGCCCGTGGACGGTGTGGACGACTGGCGTCTCGACCAGCCCCGCAAGGACGAGGCCGGTCAAGCCCGTGTGGTCGTTGATCACGTCGAACTCGTCCGCCCGCGTGTAACAGGCGAACGAGTGGTGCAGCTCCCAGTGTGACCGCCCGATCCACTGGCTCGGCGCTTCCTCGTAGACGTAGGAGAGCCTCGCCTTCGTCCGCGAATCGCCCGACGCGAACAGCGTCACATCGTGGCCGGCGGCGACGAGGCCGTCCGCGAGCAGGGAGACCACCCACTCGATCCCGCCGTAGCCCGAAGGCGGCACCGGAAACCAGGCCGGACTCACGACAGCAACGCGAAGATTGTCCTCGTTCATGCCGGGCTCACGTGCACGCTGCTCTCCTCGATCCTGATTTCCCACATCCGCTCGAAGGCACGCACACCGGACAGTCTGAGCGATCCGGCCCACGCCGGGAGGTCCGGCGGGGCGTCGCTCATGAGCGTGCTGTGGTGCCGATCCGGCTGCAGACCGAGCAGAAGCTGGAGCAGCAGCACCGGCGTGCCGGCCGCCCAAGCCTGCGGCCGCGCCGCAGTCGGGTAGGCGATCGGGAAGCGCGTCTCGGTGCGCGGCATCCCCGCGAACACCTCGGGCAGCTGGTAGTCGAAGTGCCGTGCCGCCGTCAGCATCTGGCGGATCACGCGGTGCGCCTCAGGCCACCGTCCGTAGCGCGCGAGCCCCCACGCGATCAGCGAGTTGTCGTGGGGCCAGACTGTGCCGTTGTGGTACGCGAGCGGGTTGTAGCCGCGGTCCTCGGAGGACATCGTCCGCACGCCCCACCCGGACCAGAGCGCGTCGCCCATCAGCTGGTCGACGACGGCGTCCACGCGCTCCGCCGGAACGATCCCGCTCCAGAGCAGGTGCCCGATGTTCGAGCAGAGGGAGTCGACGCGGTCATGGTTCGCGTCGAGGGCGAGCGCGTAGTAGCCGTGGCGGTCGGCGATCCAGAAACTCTCGTTGAACCGCACCCGCAGCTCCTCGGCCTCGCGGTCGAGCCGCTCTGCCAGCTCTCGATCGCGCCACACCTCCCGCGCCAGCTCCGCCATCCGCCGCTTCGCGTCGTAGACGTAACCCTGGACTTCGCACGGCGCGATGGGTGGATCGGCCAGCCGCCCGTCCGCGAAGCGCTGGGAATCGTGCGAGTCCTTCCAGGACTGGTTGTCGAGCCCGCGGCGGCTGCGCTTCCTGTACTCGACGAAGCCGTCGCCGTCGAGGTCGCCGCGCGTCGCGATCCAATCGAGCGCGCGCATGGCGCTGTCCTTGAAGTCGTGGACAAGAGCGGTGTCGTCGGTCCAGCGCCAGACTTCGGAGAGGAGGATCAGGTAGAGCGGCGTCGCATCGACCGTGCCGTAGTAGGAGCCGTGCCAGGTGCGCGCCGCCTTCCCCCGCCGGACCTCGTGGACGATCTTCCCCGGCTCGGCGTCTTGGTTCGGATCGTCGACGGTCGACTGAAGCTCGCGGAGCGCCTGCAGTCCGGTAACTGCCAGCTCCGGGCCGAAGAGGAGGGTCTGGAGGCACGTGATGATCGTGTCGCGGCCGAAGACGGTCATGAACCATGGCATTCCCGCCGCGGGCAGCTTCCCGAGCCCGTCGTCGTCGCTTCCTCGCATCCGCAGCGAGGCGAGGTCCGAGACAGAGCGGCCGAAAGACTGCGCCAGGTCGTCCCAGGTCGCGCGGAGCTGCGGCACCCGGAGGTGCCAGGCGGCGAGCGACTCGCGAACGCGTGCGATCTCATCGCCGAAGCGCCGCTCCGCCAGACGCGGCATCACCTCCTCGCCGTGGGACGACGGGATGATGTCGAGGCGCAGGTCCCAGCGCGCCCGCGGCTCGAGCTCGATGCGATACGTCACCCGGCCCCCCTCCACCCGGCCGTGGCGCGAGAAGATCACCTGTGTCTGCGCGGGGATGCCGGTCGCGTCGGAGAGCAGGAACTGATTCCCCTCCTCGTCGAAGCGAGCGTTGACGTCCGGCGGGAGGGGCTCGGCGCGCGCCGGGTCGCCCAGCGCGAAGTCGTAGTCCTTGACGGCGAAGATGTCGGCGAAGTCAGACGCGATCTCGAGTGAGAGGTCGAACGCGACCGGCCGCATCCCCTGGTTCTGGACGACGAGCCGGTCCTGCATCGCCTCGCCCACGAAGCGCTCGCGGATGATCGAGACCTCGTCCGGCTCGAGCCCGTCGACCGGCGGGTTCCGGAGGTAGAAGGCGGCGGAGAAGTAGTCCACCTTGCCGGAGGAGAGCAACAGCGGCTTGCGCCCGTTGATCTTCAGCTGCAGGACGGAGAGGAATCGCGTGTCGTCGGTGAAGAACCCACTGGTCGGCCATGCGCCCACGTCGCCGAGCTCGTCGCAGATGCAGAAGGTCGAGCCCTCGAGGATCGTGATCGCCACTCGCGCCTATGCCTCCTGTCGAAGGATGCGCGCGCCCGAGCTCTGCGCAAGCGCCATGACCACGAGCTCGTCCACGTTGACGTGCGGCGGGCGCGTGAGCGCGAAGAGCACGCACTCGGCGACGTCCTCCGGCGTGAGCGGCTCGACCCCTTCGTAGACCTTCGCCGCGGCGGCCTCGTCGCCGCGGTATCGGACCCGCGAGAAGTTGGTCTCGACGAGCCCCGGATCGACGGTGGTGAGCCGGATCGGCCGGCCGAGGAGATCCTCCCGCAGTGCGTAGGTGAAGCCGCGCAGCGCAAACTTCGACGTCACGTAGAGGGCGCCGCGCTCGTAGGCCTGTCGGCCTGCGACGGAGCCGATGTTGACGATGTGCCCCCCATCTTGGAGGTGCGGCAGGCACAGGCGCGTCATGCGGATCACGCCGTGGATGTTGGTTTCGAGCACCGCCTCTTCGTCCTCTTCGGCGCTCTCGTCGAAGAGGTCGCGGCCGAGGGCGAGGCCGGCGTTGTTGACGAGGATGTCGAGCCCCTCCAGCCGGTGCACGGCGCTGGCGACGAAGCTGGCGCAGCTGTCGGGGGCGGTGACGTCCAGCTCGAGCGCGACGAGACCGTCGCCGAGCTCGTTCAGGCGGTCGAGCCGCCGCGCACCGACTGCGACGGCTGCTCCTTCACGGGCGAGCGCCGTCGCCGTGGCCGCGCCGATCCCACTCGAGGCGCCGGTGACGATCGCCCTCTTGGCAGCCAGCGCCCCCACGGGCGGGCAGCTTACGGATTTGGAACGATGGGTACATCAAGCCCGTCGCCCGACAAGGAGGCTTAAGAAATGTTTGCGCGAGTCGTCCGCTACCAGATCCCGCAGAAACGCTTCGGCGAAGTCGTTCCGGCGTTCCGTAACGCCGTCGAGGGACTCAGGGAGATCGACGGAAACAACGGCGGCTACCTGCTGATCGACCCCGACAACTGCACCGCCCTGACGGTGACCCTCTGGCAGAGCCGTGAGGCGCTCGAGGCGAGCGAGATCCGCGCGAGCCGTCTGAGAGGCGAGGCCGTGGACGCCGTCGACGCTCAGATCGTGGCGACGGATCGCTGCGAGGTCGCCCTTGACTTCAGCCAGCCGGCCGCGGTCTAGGCCGACCAGCCACCAGGAAAAGCGAAAGCCCCGGACGGATCTGCGGCCAATCCGCCGGGGCTGACGTAGTCGTCGGCCTGGCGCCTGCCCGCCTGCACCCCACGTTCGAGGGATCCGCGGGAGAAGGGGTCGATCGTAAGACTTCATGGGCGCTTCGACCCGTTGACGTGTACGGAAGCCCTGGCGGGCAGGGTTAAGCCGAAACGGCTCGCTCGAGTCGACGCACGCGCTCGGCCAGGGTCTCCATGATCGCGAAACCGATCTGCGGGTTCTGCTTCAGCGCCTTGAGGAAGGCTCGCCGCTGCACCATCATCGCCCGCACTTGGCTCGCCGCGATGATCGTTGCCGAGCGCGGCCCGCCGTCGATCAGTGCCATTTCCCCGAAGAAATCGCCCGGCCGCAGGACGCGGGACTTTCCGAGCACGCGCGCGCGACCCTCGAGTATGAGGTACATCGAGTTGCCTCGGTCCCCTGCCTGGACGATGACTTCAGCCGGCGCAAAGTCAATGGGCCAAGCCAGCTTGGCGAGAGCGCGAAGGTGCCGCTTCGGCACTCCAGAGAAGAGGGGCAGCGCACCCAACACTTCGCTCCAATCGCGCTGAGTCGGCCTATCCCAGGATCGCCGCATCAGCATTTGGAGCGAGGGGCGCTCATCCATGTCGCCGGCTCCTCGCGCCGCTCCCACCCGAGCGAGGCT
Organism: Gaiellaceae bacterium; assembly: GCA_035264165.1. Lineage (GTDB taxonomy): Bacteria > Actinomycetota > Thermoleophilia > Gaiellales > Gaiellaceae > JACDAN01. The sequence continues at coordinate 1,996 of DATFQN010000041.1, read as the reverse complement.
ATCGCTCGACGCGCCGGCCTGCAACGACAGCGAGGCGATTGTTGCCTCAATGTTGCCCGTCCGTGTCAACAGTCTTGGCAACGCGGGAGCCCGCCGTATCAGCGCGTTTCGGTCGCCTCGACATGCTTCAGCGACTGTCGTAGCTTTCCGCACATGCGGGCTAGCCCCAAGCCGCCAGGGAGACGAAGGTTCGGGTATTTCGTCTGGAGCATCGACGACGACTGAGAAACCTCCCACCCGGCGAAGGGGCCGCCCTGTCCGGCCTCTTCCCACTAGCTCGCGGGTGCAGGAGCGGCGATCGAGGACGGCCCCGTCCTCGGACGGCCGTGTACGGCGAGGCGACGTCCTCCAGCGCCCTTCGCTCGGCGCGGACGGCGAGGAAGATCGCGATCACACCGGGCGGCAATCATGAGACCGGCGCCGAGCAGGTAGCCGATGTTGACGTTCGATCGGCTCGCGCTCTCGATGAGGGCGCCGAACAAGGTACGAGGAAACGGACGAGGTCGTGCTCCGACTCGATGCATGACCCCAACTGCCCTCGGCTGGGCCAGCCTTCGGGAATGTCCCTCGATGGTTTGAGTCCTCCCACCTGAGTAGCACAGCCAAAAAGGGCAGAAGGAGTCACGCGCTCACGAGGCGCGAGCCGTTTCGCTCGCGGCCTAAGCCGCTACGTCGTGCCGCCGACGACGGGTCACGACGGCAAGGGCGATCAAGAGAAGCATTATCCCAACCGCTCCGACGATGTTCGTCACCACGGCAATCGCACCGGCAACGTCGCTGGTGTCAGCCCAAATGAGGCCAATAATCGTTCTGAGCGGACCTGAGCTGATGCCAGCGAGGCGAGCTGACCCGGGAACGGCGCAACGGAGCGAATCGGCCCACTCCCTCAGACCTTCAAAAACCGGGCGGAATCGCACGCCCCTCGTGAGGTCCGCGCACCGGGGACATTCTCTTTTCGGCGGCCGGTGTTCCAGTTCTGTTCCAACCAGCCCGTCTCAGCCGCCTCCCACACCACCTGAGACAACAGAAGGGCCCTGCTTCCAGGGCGTTTCTGAGTGGGCGGTGCGTGGCTCGAACACGCGATCCCCTGCTTGTAAGGCAGGTGCTCTCCCAACTGAGCTAACCGCCCTTCTCGACAGAGTATGCCCCCAGCGGGATTCGAACCCGCGCTACAGCCTTGAAAGGGGTGTGACCTGGACCGCTAGTCGATGGCGGCCGATCAGACCTTCGTCAGGATAGCCCGGTGGCGGCTGACACACGCGTGGCGATCATCGGCGCCGAGCTCGACCTGGGCGCGGGCAGGCGCGGGGTCGACATGGGGCCGTCGGCGATCCGCTACGCCGGTCTCGGCGAGCGGCTCGAGGCGCTCGGGATCCCCGCGCAGGATTGGGGGAACGTCTTCACGAACGTCCGGGAGACGATCGACCCCGGCGATCGAAACGCCCGCTTTCTTTCGGAGATCCGGGAGACGTGCGAGCGCATCGCAGAGCAGGTCAGGAACGCCGCCGACAGCGGGATGATCCCGCTCGTCCTCGGCGGCGATCACTCCGTCGCCATCGGGACGATCGGCGGGCTGGCGTCGCTCCACGGGCCGGGTGGCGTCCTCTGGTTCGATGCGCACAGCGACCTCAATGCGCCGGCGACCACGCCCACCGGGAACGTGCATGGGATGCCGGTCGCGGCGGCACTCGGGCGTGCGGGCGCCGGGTTCGAAAGCAACCGCTGGCCGCTGCCGGCACTGGCGTTGGAGCACGTCGCACTGATCGGCGTGCGCAGCATCGACCCCGGCGAACGGGTGTCGATCGGGGAATCCGGGATCGCCGTCTACACGATCTCGGACATCGACCGGCGCGGGGTCGAGCCGGTCCTGCGCGAGGCGCTCGAGCGGGTCTCGGCCGCTCCGTTCGTCCATATCTCCTTGGATCTCGACATCGTCGATCCGGACGTCGCGCCGGGTGTCGGCTCGCCCGTTCGCGGCGGGCTCTCGTACCGAGAA
>DATFQN010000040.1:0-25852 GCA_035264165.1 Gaiellaceae bacterium | reverse complement strand
CATCCGCTGGTGGTCGATCCACGAGTCGCTCTGGGCGAACTACACGCTGTTCGACCGCGCGGCGCGGCGCCTGCGGGTCGAGGAGATCCGGGCCCTGACGCCCGCTGATCCGGCGGTGGCCGCAGCCGCCGAGTTCCTCGGTCTGCCGCCCGGCAGGGGCTAGCCGAGAGCCCTGCGACAATGGCGCGGCCGTGGCCGCCGAGTTCGTCCATCTGCATGTCCATTCCGAGTTCTCGATCCTCGACGGCGCCTGCCGGATTCCGGCCCTCGCGGCCCGGGCGGCAGAGCTCGAGATGCCCGCGGTCGCGCTGACCGACCACGGCTCGCTCGCCGGCGCCGTTCAGCTCTACCGGCACGCGCGCAAGGCCGGCGTCAAGCCGCTGATCGGCTGCGAGGTCTATGTCTGCGACAACGCGTCCAAGCAGGAGAAGGGCTACGCGCACCTGACCCTGCTGGCCGAGTCCAACGAGGGCTACGGGAACCTGATCAAGCTCGCCTCGACCGGCTACCTCGAGGGCTACTACTACAAGCCCCGCGTCGACTGGGGCCACCTCGAGACGCGTGCCAAAGGTCTCGTCGCGCTCTCCGGCTGCCTTTCGGGGCGCGTCTGCAAGGCGCTCGAGGAGAACCGGCCCAATGACGCCGCGTCAGACCTCGACCGTCTGACGCAGGTCTTCGGGCAGGACAACGTCTACGTCGAGATCCAGAATGCGGGGCTCCAAGAGCAGGTGCGGATCAACCCGCAGCTCGCCGAGCTCTCGGCGAAAACCGGGCTCCAGCTCGTCGCTACGGGCGACGTCCACTACCTCCGCCACGAGGACGCGAAGGCGCACGAGGCCCTGCTCTGCATCCAGTCCGGCGACTCGCTGAAGAACCCGAACCGCTGGAAGTTCGACACAGACCAGTTCTACTTCAAGACCGCGGCCGAGATGGCCGCGGACTTCGCGGACTACCCAGATGCGCTCCGGACGAGCCTCGACATCGCGGAGCGCCTGAACGTCGAGATCGAGCTCGGCGAGATCCGGCTGCCCAAGTACCCGACGCCGGAGGGCCGAGACGCTTTCGACTACCTGGTCGAGCTCTGCGAGAAAGGCCTGCAAAAGCGCTACGGCCAGGTGACGCCGGAGCTGAACGACCGCCTCCGTTTCGAGCTGAAGACGATCAAGGAGATGGGCTTCGCCGACTACTTCCTGATCGTCTGGGACTTCGTCCGGTTCGCGAAGCAGAACGGGATCCAGGTCGGCCCTGGCCGAGGTTCGGCGGCCGGCTCGATCGCCGCCTACGCGCTCGAGATCACGGACGTCGACCCGATGCGCTACGACCTGCTCTTCGAGCGCTTCCTCAACCCGGGCCGGAAGTCCATGCCCGACATGGACATCGACTTCGCCGTCGCCGGGCGCGACCGCGTCATCAACTACGTGGCCGAGAAGTACGGCCGCGACCGCGTCGCCCAGATCATCACCTTCGGGACCATGCTCGCGCGCGCCGCGGTGCGAGACGCCGGCCGCGTGCTCGAGGTCCCCTACGGGACCGTCGACAAGATCGCGAAGGCGATTCCCGAGGGCCCGAAGGTCTATCTCGACGACTGTCTCAAGCCCGGGGCGGAGCTGAGGCAGCAGTACGACGGGGACCCGCTCGTTCGCGAGATCGTCGACCTCGCGAAGCCGCTCGAGGGCCTCGTACGCAACGACTCGATCCACGCCGCCGGCGTCGTCATCGGTGACAAGCCCCTCGTCGAGTACGTGCCGCTCCAGCAGAAGGGGGCCGACCAGGAGGTCGTGACGCAGTTCGGGATGTGGGACGTGGAAGCGCTCGGCCTCCTGAAGATGGACTTCCTGGGCTTGCGCAACCTGGATGTGATCGAGAAGACCTACCAGCTCGTCGGCGGGCTCTCGAACGAGAAGATCCCGCTCGACGACAAGAAGACGTACGAGATGCTCGCCCGCGGGGAGGCGATGGGCGTCTTCCAATTCGAGGGCTCGGGCATGCGCGAAGCGCTCCGGCTCGTGCGGCCGACGGAGTTCGAGCACCTGATCGCGCTCGTCGCGCTCTACCGCCCGGGGCCGATGCAGTACATCCCGACCTACGCGAAGCGGAAGAACGGCCTCGAGCAGGCGACGTACGTCGATCCGCGCCTCGAGCCGATCCTCTCGGACACGTACGGCATCGCCGTGTACCAGGAGCAGTACATGGAGATCGCGAAGCAGCTCGCCGGCTTCTCCCCGGCCGAGGCGGACGATCTGCGCAAGGCGATCGGCAAGAAGATCCACGAGCTGATGGCGTCCCTGAAGGAGAAGTTCCTCGAGGGATGCGCGCAGAACGGCGTCCCCCATGCGGCGGCGACGCAGCTCTGGAAGAACACCGAGGCGTCGCAGGACTACTCGTTCAACAAGTCGCACGCCGCCTGCTACGCGCTGATCGCGTACCGGACCGCGTGGCTGAAGGCCAACTACCCCTGCGAGTACATGGCCGCGCTGATCTCGTCGGTGATGAACACGAAGGACCGTGTGCCGCTGTACGTGAACGCGTGTGCGGAGATGGGGATCGAGGTCGAGCCGCCCGACGTGAACGTCTCCCAGACGGACTTCGCCGTCGTGGAGGGCAAGATCCGCTTCGGGCTCAACGCCGTGAAGAACGTGGGGGAGGGGGCCGCCGCGGCGATCGTCGCGGCACGCGCTGACGGCGGTCCCTTCGCCTCGTTGTGGGAAGTGACCGAGCGGGTCCCCACGACGGTCGTGAACAAGCGTGCGCTCGAGTCGCTGATCATGTGCGGCGCGCTCGATTCGACCGGCGCGTCGCGGAAGGGGATGCTGGACGCGCTGGACGCTGCTCTGGGATCAGGCGCCAAGCGGCAGGAGGATCTGTTCTTCGGCCAGGAGTCGATGTTCGAGGTCGAGCACCCGACGATCAGCGCGGAGGAGTACGAGAAGAACGAGCGGCTACGACTGGAGAAGGAGTCGCTCGGGCTCTACGTCTCGGAGCATCCGCTGGATGCCGTGAAGGATCAGCTGAGGCGCAAGACGGACTGCTCCATGTCGGACGTGGCCGCCCGCCGCGACGGCGAGATCGTCACGGTCGGCGGGATCGTCGGTGCGCTGAAGCAGTTGACGACTCGAAAGGGAGACCCGATGGTCTTCGTGCGGCTCGACGACCTCACCGGCAGTACCGAGATCGTCGTGTTCAACTCGGTCTACGTGCACTCGAGGGAGCTGCTGGCGCCGGATGCGATCCTCGTCGTGAAGGGGCGCGTCGACCACAAGCAGGAGGGCGAGACGAAACTGATCGCGATGGAGGTGACGGCGTTCGAGGCCGCGCAGGAGGCGAGGGAGGTGCGGCTCCGGGTGGACGCGATGAAGGCGGAGGCCGGCCTGATCGGGGAACTCGCGCGCCTTGTCAAGGACTTCCCGGGTGAGACGCCGGTGATCCTGAACGTCGATACGTCGCTCGGCCCGAAGGTCCTCGAGCTCGGGCCGGCCTATCGCGTGAAGCCGTCGAACGCCTTCTTCGGCGAGGTGAAGGCACTCCTGGGCGAAGCCGCCGTCGCCTGAGATACTCCGCGCCGTGATGCAGCGATTCGCCATCGGTGCGCTCGTTGGCTGGGGCGTGAACATCGTCGCGCTGATCGTCGTCGACTGGATCTTCGACGGCGTCGACATCGGGGGCTGGGGACCGCTGCTACTGGGTGCCGCGGTGCTCGGCCTCGCGAACGCGATCCTGAAGCCGATCCTCGCCATCCTGACCCTCCCGCTGATCCTCGTGACGCTGGGCCTTTTCTACTTCGTGCTCAACATCGCGATGCTCGCGCTCGCCGAGTGGATCGCACCGGACTTCTCGATCACCGGCTTCTGGACGTACGTCGGCTCGGTGATCGTGATCTGGCTCGTGAACTGGGTGCTGCACGCGCTGCTCGACAGGACCAGCGCGGTCGACTAACGCGAGGACCTAGCCGAACGGCTAGTTGAGATTCGACGGCTGGAGTGGGAGTTTGGAATGCAGCCTGCCCGGTCGCGTGGTGAGGGATTTTTCCCCGATGGCGGCGAGCCACGCCACCGGGCTCCTAGCGTCGCCGTGAGCAACGTGTCTCCGAATGGCCCCAGCCGAAGACCGAACCCCGCTTGGGTGTGGCCGAGGCTTGCGCTCGTGGCCGTGTGCGCGTGCGCACTCGGCGCGCCGCTGACCGCAGGCGCTGATTCCGCGGCGCAGACGGTGCTCTCCCCGGGCCTCCTCGAGGCGGCGCGTACGCAGCCGGACTCGACGTTCGAGCTCATCGTCCAGGGAGAGATGGACAGCAGCGCCATCGCAGCGGAGATCAGGGGCATTGCGACGACGGAGACAGTGCTCGAGCACAGGTTCGAGACCGTGCCGGCGGTAGCCGCCACGCTCACAGGGAGTCAGATCGTCTCGCTCGCGGAGGGTGCAGACCCTCTCGTCATCACGCGCGATTCGGCGGTCGTTGCGGTCGACGCGCCGGCTCAAGAAGTGCCGCCACCGCCGGCGACCGGCGAGCCGACGGTGACGGGCGATCCCGAGCCCGGCGTCGAGCTCACGGCGACGTCGAGCTCGGCGACGTCGTACCGTTGGCAGCGCTGCGGGGCCGGTCTCCGGGAGGCGGCGGCGCTGGCCGACTCGCCGCGCGGCTTCTGGCCGCTCCGCGACCGCGAGGGAGACGTGATCCTCGAGGAGCCGGCGCCCGGCGCGGCTCCAACAGGTTTTTCGCTCGAGGGCTGGGTCGAGCTCGAGTCCGCAGCGAACGATCAGCTCCTGATCTCGCGGTGGTCGCCGAGCGTCGAAATGACCGACTTCCCCGTCGGTGGGAGCAGAGACATCGCGCTCTACCTCGACAACGACGGTCGCTACGCGCTCCTCGGCGGCCTCCAGGGATCGGTCGGCCCCGCGGTCGGCGACCGAGAGCACGTCGCCGTCACCTGGGACGGCAGCATCCTCAGGCTCTACCGAAACGGCGCCCAGATCGGGTCCGCGCCGCTCGCCGTGGACGTCGGCGGCCAGTCTCGCCTGCGGATCGCGAGCAGCGTCGACAGCCTGGCCGTCTACGACCGAGCGCTCTCGCCGAGCGAGGTGCGAGGACACTACGCGGGTTGCACAGACGTGGCCGGAGCCGGCGGCGCCGGCTACCGCCCCACCGCGGAGGACCTCGGGCTGGCGCTCCGCGTCGTCGTGGAGGGCAAGGCGTCGCCGCTCACGTCTCCGGTCACGGCCAGGCCGCCGGTCATGACGTCGCCGCCTTCGATCCTCGGTACTACCGAAGAGGGCCAGAGCCTCCACGCCGCGAACGGGAGCTGGGGCGGGACGCTGCCCCTCGAGTTCTCGTACCAGTGGCAGCGCTGTGACGCGCACGGGGCGAGCTGGATCGACATCGACGGCGCGACGGAGTCCAGCTACACGTTGGACGGCAGCGACGTCGGCGCGACGCTTCGCCTCGAAGTCGCCGCTCGAGGCCTGGGCGGACGAGACGTCGCGCTCGCGGAAGCCGCGCCCTCCGTGACCGCGATCCCGCGGCCGCAGCCTCGCTTCAAGCAGCACTGGCCGTACGTCGCCGGCATCGCCTCGCTGCTCTCAAGCCTCGAGGGCCATGAGCTGGCGCCCGCGACGATCGCGATCGTCGACTCCGGGATCGACTCCGGTCGCGCTGACTTCGGCGGCCGTGTGGTCGAGCGGGTGACGCTCAACTCCCGCAGCGCCAACCAACCGGGCGACGGGAACGGCCACGGCACTGCGGTGGCGAGCGTCGCGGCGGGGGAGCGCCTGGGCTATACCGGCGCGGCCCCGAACGCGAAGCTCGTGGACGTCGACGTGCTGGACGACGAGGGGACGGCGAACGTGAGCGACGTGATCGCGGCCGCCGACTGGATCTACGACAACCGCGAACGCCTCAACATCCGCATCGCCAATTTCTCCCTACACGGCACCTCCGTCGCGAGCCTTGCCTCCGATCCACTCGACAAGGCCGTCGAACGGCTTTGGCTGAGCGGCATCGTCGTCGTCACGGCCGCCGGGAACTACGCGGTGGACGGGGCGGAGAGCGCCGTGCCCTTCGCGCCGGCCAACGATCCGTTCGTGCTCACCGTCGGCGCGACGGACACCCGAGGCTCCTACACCGTTCGGGACGACATTGCGGCACCGTGGTCGGCCTGGGGCTACACGCGGGATGGCTTCGCCAAGCCCGAGATGGCCGCACCCGGCAGGTACATCGCCGCCGCCGTCTCGCCGAGCGCGAAGCTCGCGCGGGACAAGCCGGACCGCATCACAGAACCCGGTTACATGCAGCTTTCCGGAACATCACTGGCAGCGCCCGTCGTGGCTGGAACGGCCGCGACGCTGCTCGCGGTGCATCCCGAGTGGACGCCGGACCAGGTCAAAGGCGCGCTGATGCTGTCGGCCGAGCCGGTCCCGAACGCGCCGCAGCGGGCGCTGGGAGTCGGCGCCGTGAACGCGGAGAAAGCTGCGGCGATCGTCGACCCACCGAATCCGAACCTCGCGCTCAACGGCTTTCTCGTCCCCGATCCGGCCGGCGGAGGCACGCAGGTCTTCGACGCCGACAGGTGGACGGCCGCGGCGGAGGCTGACCCGGCCTGGGCGAGCGTCGCGTGGGGCTCGGTGGCTTGGGGGTCGGCGGCGTGGTCGAGCGTCGCCTGGGGCTCCGTCGCCTGGGGCTCGGTGGCGTGGGGATCAGTCGCCTGGGGTTCCGTCGCGTGGGGCTCCGTTGCCTGGGGGAGCCACTCCGACGACGACGTCCGTCACGAGGGCGGCTACTGGGTTCGTAGGAACTGACCGCCTAGCGGTCGGTGGGGGAGAGGGCGGCGGAGAGCGATGTGGCGCTCTCCGCCGCCGACTCGGGGAGAGCCCTGCGCGGAGTTGCGGCGACTCCGGCAGGGCCCATGCTCACGATCGCAGGGATCGGAGCTGGCGGCGAGCCAAGTCCGGCCAGCCTCCACAGACGCCGCGTGTGCGGCGCCGCGCTTGTCGGGGCGCGCGTGGGACCCTGCCCGGTCGGTGCGCCCCAATCTTCCGCAGTCATGCGCCAATCATCACCGGGCGTCCCCATCCGCCGGTAACGCGCCGGTAATTGCGCTAAGAAGGAACAGGATGGAGTACCGGATCCTCGGCCCCCTCGAGGTCCGCGTCGGCGATCGGCCCGTCGAGCTGCGCGGAGCGCGTCAGCGCGAGCTGCTGGCGGTCCTGCTCCTGCATCCGAACGAGATCGTCGCGAGCGACCGCTTGATCGACGAGCTGTGGCCGGGCGATCCACCTTCGACCGCGGCGAAGATCAACCAGAACAGCGTCTCGCAGCTGCGCAAGCTCCTCGAGCCCGACGTGCTGGTGACGCGCAGCCCGGGGTACGTTCTGCGCGTCGAGCCGGGTGAGCTGGACGCGAACCGGTTCGAGCGGATGGTGGAGGAGGCGAGAGCCGAGCTCGCCGCCGGTGCGGCCACGGAAGCTCGCGAGCGACTCCGCGCTGCGCTTGCGTTGTGGCGCGGACCTGCCCTCGTCGACTTCACCGACGCCCCCTTCGCGCGCGTCGAGGCCGCCAGGCTCGAGGAGCTCCGGCTGGCGGCGACGGAGGACCGGATCGAGGCCGAGCTCGCACTCGGGAGTCACGCCGACCTCGTCGCGGAGCTGGAGTCGCTCGCCGCGCAGCATCCGCTGCGGGAGCGCCTTCGCGGGCAGCTCATGGTCGCCCTCTACAGGTCCGGGCGGCAGGCCGAAGCCCTGCGCGTCTACCACGAGACGCGCGAGATCCTCGTCGAGGAGCTCGGGCTCGAGCCGGGCCCGGCGCTGCAGCGGCTCGAGCGGGCCGTGCTCGTTCAGGACCCGGCGCTCGAGCTAGGGCCGGAGGAGCCGGACCCGACGCCTGCGCACGCGCGGGTGGAGACTCCTCCGGCCGAGACCCGGAAGATGGTGTCGGTCGTCGCGGCCGACGTGCTCACCGTCGGCGGACCTCACGATCCCGAGGCGCTCCGGCAGCCGATAGCGCTCGCAGTCGAGACCGTGGCGGGTGTGCTGGAGCGACATGGCGCCAGCACCGAGCCAACAGCGGCCGGCGGCGTCATCGGGATCTTCGGTCTGCCCACCGTCTACGAGGACGACGCGCTGCGCGCTGTGCGGGCGGCGGCGGAGGCCCGCGACGAGTTGATCGCGCTGAGCCGGCAGCTCGAGCGCGACTGGGACGTGGCCGTCGCGCTGCGTTCGGCGGTCAACACGGGCGAGGTGGTCGCCGGAAACGCCACGGCGCACTCCGTCCTCGCCGGGGACGCGGTCAGCGTGGCTGCCCGTCTCCAGCAGGCCGCCGATCCCGGGGAGATCCTGCTCGACGAGCAGACCGAGCGGCTCGTCCACGACGCCGTGCGTGTGGAGCAGGTCGAGCCAGCCGCCCTCAGGGGAACCGGCCGCGAGGCGGCCTGGCGCCTGCTCGAGCTCACCGCCGGCGCGCCCGGCTACGGCCGCCGACTGGAAACGCCGGTGATCGATCGCGTCGACGAGCTCGCGCAGCTCCACCAAGGCTTTGAGCGCGCCGCGGCAACGCGCGCCGTGCAGCTCTTTACGCTGCTCGGACCCCCGGGGGTCGGCAAGTCCCGGCTCGCGGGGGAGCTGGTTAGCGCGGTGCGCGACGAGGCGTCGGTCTTCCAGGGCCAGTGCCTCGCTTACGGCGAAGGGATCACGTTCTGGCCGCTGCGCGAGGTCGTCGAGCAGGTCGGCGAGCTCTCGCGGGTGCTCGCCGACGAGCCCGAGCGCGACGTGATCGCCGATCGTCTACTCGGTGCAGCCGACATCGCAGGCGAGGCGAGCGCGAACGAGGAGACCTACTGGGCGGCGCGGAAGCTCTTCGAGGCCCTCGCGCGCGAGCGCCCTCTGCTGGTCGTTTTCGAGGACGTGCAGTGGGCCGAGCCGGCCTTCCTCGACCTCGTCGAGCACGTGGCCGAGTGGTCGAGCGACGCGCCGATCCTCCTGCTCTGCCTCGGCCGGCCCGAGCTGGCGGAGAACCGGCCCCGCCTGGCCGGGGGGCGCGCCGGGGTCAGCTCCGTCTTCCTCGAACCGCTCTCCGAGGCCGAGAGCGACGAGCTGATCACGCAGCTCCTCGGCGGCGCAGACCTTCCCCACGAAACCCGAGTCCGCATCGCCACCGCGGCCGAGGGCAATCCGCTTTTCATCGAGCAGATGCTCGCCATGGTCGGCGAGCAGGGCTCCGACGGCGGCGGCGCGGTTGCGGTCCCGCCGACGATCCAGGCGCTTCTCGCGGCGCGGCTCGAACGGCTGGAAGCCGGGGAGCGCTTGGTGCTCCAGCGAGCTGCCGTGATCGGAAGGGAGTTTCATCGCGGCGCCCTCGTCGAACTCTTCCCCAAGGACGAGTGGACTGCGATCCCGGACGCGCTGCAGAGCCTCGTCCGGCGCGAGCTGCTGCGGCCGGTGCGTGACGACGCATTTCGCTTCCGCCATCTCCTGCTCAGGGAGGTCGCCTACGACTCGCTGCCCAAGCTCGCGCGGGCCGACCTGCATGAGCGCTTCGGCGACTGGCTCGACGAGGCCGCCGGCGAGGAGGAGATCGTCGGCTATCACCTGGAGCGGGCGCATGCCTACCGCGCCGAATTGGCTCCCGTCGACGCCGCGGGGAGGGCACTGGCGCGGCGCGCAGCCACGCGTCTCGGCGGAGCCGGTCGGCGAGTGTACGAGCGAGGGGACCTGCAGGCTGCCGTTGGGCTCTTGTCGCGCGCGGCCGATTTGCTCGAGCCGGGGGCGGCCGGGCGGGCGGAACTGCTTGCCGACCTCGGCGAGGCACTGCGCGAGACCGGAGACTTCGATCGCGCCGAGGCGGTGCTCCACGAGGTCATCGAGAGCGCGTCGGCAGCCGGCGATCGAGTGCTGGAAGCCCGCGCTCTGGTCGTGCGCCTGCGGCTCAGGCTCCTGACCGACCCACAGGTCACGGAGGAGGTCGTTCGGGAGGCGGAGCCGCTCGTCGGGATCTTCGAGGAGGCGGGCGACGACCGCCTGCTCGCCAAGGTTTGGGAGCTGCTCGCCTGGGCACCGTGGTTCCGCTGCCGCGCGGCCGCGACGACCGAGGCGCTCGACCGTGCGATCGACTACGCGAGGCGCGCGGGCGACGCGCGGACGGAAGCCCAGAGCCTCAACCTCTCGGTCGGGGCGGCCCTCTTCGGCCCCACTCCGGTTCCGGACGCGATTGGCGTATGCGAGGAGATCCTGGCGCAGCCGGGTCAGCAGCGGCGCATCCGCGCGTCCGCGATCCGTGCACTCGCCGGGCTGAAGGCGATGGCCGGACAGTTCGAGGAGGCACGCGGCCTGGTCTCGGCGCACAAGGAGCTCGCGGAAGAGCTCGGCTTGCGCGTGACCTCGGCCTCTGCGGCCGAGACCTATGGGATCGTCGAGAACCTCGCCGGCGATCCCGCCGCCGCGGAGCGCGAGCTCAGTCACGGCTACGGCATCCTCGAACAGATCGGGGAGACGCAGAACTTCCCCGACCTGGCGGCGAAGCTGGCCGACGCCCTCTATACCCAGGGGCAGGACGAACGGGCGCTTGAGCTCAGCGAGGTTAGCGAGCGCGCGACTGCGCCCGACGACCTGTCTGCGGGCGTGCAGTGGCGATCGGTGCGGGCGAAGCTCCTCGCGAGGCAGGGTGAGCTCGAGCCCGCGGAGGCGCTCGCGCGCGAAGCGGTCGCGCTCGCGGCCGAGACGGACTTCCTGGTGCTGCGCGCCGACGCGCTCATGGATCTGGCGGAGGTGCTTCGGGCCGTCGGCCGCGCAGATGAGGCGGTTCCGTACGTGGAGCAGGCGCTGGAGCTCTACGAGCAGAAGGGGAACATCGTCGGAGCCGACCGCGCCCGGTCGTCGCTCTAGTCGAGAAGCGCGCGGCTCCCACGGGGGTCGAACGCCTGCTGCAGCCCGTCGGCGATGAAGTTCGCGGTGACTGCGAAGATCGCGAGGCCGAGGCTGACGTAGGCGACGTGCGAGAGCTGCCCGTCGTCCATGCCGAGCCACGCGATGTTGCCCCAGGTGGCGGAGGGATGGCTGGGCCCGAGCCCGAGCGCCGAGACCAGGGACTCGGTCAGCACCAACCCGGGAAGCTCGAGGAAGACGGCCACGATCAGGATCCCGATCGTGTTCGGGCCGATGTGGCGGACGCCGACGTGTAGTCGGCGCGCGCCGAGCGCCCGCGCGGCGCGGACGTAGTCGCTCTGCTTCAGGCGCAGCACCTCGCCGCGCACGAGTCTCGCCGTCATCATCCAGTTGACGACCGCCAGGCTCACGACGAGCGTCCAGAACGTGCTGCCGTGCTTCCCCAGCACGGCGACGATGCTGACGAGGATCGCGAAGCGCGGCAGCGCGAACATGCCGTCGAGCGCGCGCATCATCACCTCGTCGACGCGGCCGCCCGCGAGCCCGGCGATCGACCCGTACGCCGCGCCCATCAGCCCGACGAGGACGAGGGCGGTGACGGCGATCAGCATCGACGCGCGGCCGCCGAGCGCGACCCGCACGAAAACGTCGCGGCCGAAGAAGTCGGTTCCCAGCCAGTGGTCGTCACTTGGGCCCTTTCCCTGCGCCGCGAAGTCGACCGCATAGGGGTCCTGCGACGACAGGATCGGCACGAGCACGCAGAACGCCACGAGCGCGGCCAGGACGACGACCGACACGACCGCGGCGCGGGTGCCGGCGAAGCGCTGCAACGCCACGATCACGACGCCGCCTCGCGAAGCCGAGGATCGAGCAGCGTGGCGACGATGTCGGCAATGAGGTTCACCAGCGCGACGACGACTACGACGGCGACGGTCAGCCCCATCAGCATTGGGTAGTCGCGTCGCTCCGCCGCCGAGACGAGTTGCTGTGCGGCACCCGGGATCCCGAAGGCCGCCTCCACGAAGAACGCCCCCGTCACCAGCAGTGCGAGCGTCGGTGCCGCTGCCGCGAGGAACGGCGTCAGCGAGTTGCGGAGGACGTGCGCGACGACGATCCGCTTCGCGCGGAGACCCTTCGCCTGCGCGGCCCTGATGTAGTCCTCCTGCAGCGTCTCGACCGAGGCTGCACGGATCAGCCGCGCGATGTAGCCGATCGCCGCCAGCGAGAGTGTCAGCGAGGCGAGCAGGCGCGTGCGCCAGCTGTCCCAGCCGGCCGGGAAGAGGTCGGTGCCGTGCACGAGGTGCCGCGACGCGAGCGAGGTGATCAGGAAGATCGGAATCACCAAGAGCGCCGTCGCGAGGGACGACGCGACGTAATCGACAACGGAGCCCCGCCGCAGCGCTGCCGCCAGCCCCAGCGGGATCCCGAAGACGACGGCCCACGCCGCCGCCAGGCCCGCCAACTGCAACGTGATCGGGAAGTTCTCGCGCATGACCTCGTCCACGCTCACCCGAGTCGCGCCGAAGCGCGGCGGCGGAACGAGCGACGGGCCGAACCGGAAGGTGAAGACGTTCTTGACGTAGTTCGCGAACTCGACGAACCAGGGCTCGTCCAGCTTGTAGAACTCGCGCAGCTGGATCTCCACCGCTCGGGACACGCCGGAGTTCGGGTCGAGCTGCGTCGAGAACGGCGTGCCGCCCATCCCGCGCATCAGCGCGAAGGTGACGAGCATCACGGCGAGCACGAGCACGACGGTCGTCAGCAGCCGTCTGATGATGAACCCGAGCACAGCCCGGGAATTCTGCGGAACCTGTCAAGACCGATCGGTGTAGAAGAGGCAGTGGTGGGCCGACCACTGACAGAGGCGGAGCTCATCGAGCGCGCCAAGCGTGGCGACCAGGACGCCTACGGAGAGCTCGTGCACGCATATCAAGGAATCGCGTTCAGAACCGCCTACCTGCTCACCGGCAACGCGGCCGACGCGGAAGACGCTGCGCAGGAGGGCTTCGTCAAGGCGTTCTACGCCCTCGGCCGCTTTCGGCGCGGAGCCGAGCTCCGCCCGTGGCTCCTCCGCATCGTCACCAACGAGGCGCGGAATCGCCGCCGCTCGGCCGGCCGGCGTGGCAAGCTCGCGCTGCGCGCCGCGGCGGCTGTCCCCTCGGGGGGCGCGGCCCCGTCCCCCGAGCTGTCTGTGCTGCACGCGGAGCGGAACGTGCAGCTCGCCGCCGCGCTCAACGGGCTGCGTGACGAGGAGCGCGACGTCGTTGCATGCCGCTACCTGCTCGAGCTCTCCGAGGACGAGACCGCGGAGACGCTCCGGCTCCGAAAGGGAACCGTCAAGTCGAGGCTCTCGCGGGCGCTTGCCCACCTGCGCGAGCGGATGGAGGTCGACGATGTCTGAGCTCGAGCTCGCTCTCACCCGTCTCGGCCGGGAGCTCGATTACCCGGAGACGCCCGATCTCACCGGCGCCGTGCGCCGTCGTCTCGTCGAGGGACGGCGGCCCAGGTCCTGGCGCCGGCCGCTCGTGATCGCGCTCGCCGCCGTACTCGTCGTGGTCGCCGCCGTGATGGCGGTCCCGCAGGCGCGGAGCGAGGTGCTCGACTGGTTCGGGATCGGCAGCGTCACGATCCATTACGTCGACGAGCTGCCGAAGCTCGAGGGGCGCGAGGAGTTCGAGCTCGGCGCGCGCGTGCCGCTCGCAGAGGCCCGTGACCGCGCGCAGTTCGCCATCCTCATGTCGACGCTCGAGGGGCTCGAGCACCCCAAGGTCTACTACCGCGGCGACATCGGCATGGTCTCGCTGCTCTACGGGACCGAGGAGGAGCCGCGCCTCTTGATCAGCGAGCTCGTCTCGCCCGGCGCGATCGACAAGCTGCTGAGCAGCCAGACGGACGTCGAGCCCGTGCGCGAGGACGAGTGGTCGGGCGCCTGGCTCTCCGGCGGCCAGCACGTCCTCTTCCTGCCGGTCCAGGATCAGCTGCTGCGGCTCGTCGGCAACGTGCTCGTCGTCCACAACAGCTCGACGACGGTGCGGATCGAGGCCGACGTCTCCAAGGACGAGGCGCTGCGGATCCTGCGCTCGCTCGAGTGAGGAACCCCGCCGGCTTCGCCGGTGTAGAGGCGGAAAGCGAAGGAGGTTGCAGATGAAGCGACTGCTGATCGGGCTCGCCTTTGCCGCCCTGGCCCTCCCGGCGAGCGCGGCGGCCGGCGGCTGGGCGAGCGCGGGCCTGGGGCCCCCGCCCGACGACATGGGCCCAGGGGAGACCTGGAACGCGAAGATCACGATCCTGCAGCACGGGAACCCGGAGACGCCGCTTCCGGGCCTCGCGCCGACGGTCACGATCCGCAAAGGCTCGATCTCGAAGACGTTCCCGGCGGTGGAGACGAAGACGCTCGGCGAGTACGTCGCCAAGGTCGTCTTCCCCAGCGCGGGCAGGTGGACGTACGAGGTCTACGACGGCTTCGCGGCCTACGGCGGGCAGCAGACGCACCACTTCGCTCCGGTGACGATTGGAGCGGGGAGCGACGGCGGCGGGTTCCCGGCGCCGACGATCGGCGCTGTGCTGGCCGCGCTGGCAGGCTTCGGCTTGGTGCTGTGGCTTCTCTCGCGGCGCTTTCGCATCCGCGCACCGGCGCCGACGCACTGACGGAGCGGCCCCTTCGGGGGCCGCTTCACAATCGTTGCGAAAACTACTCTTTAACTGCGCTTCAACTCCCCAAAAGGGGGAGAAAAATGCGTTACCGGAGGCCGTTAATGAGGGAATCCCTGCGGCGACCCGGAGGTAACGCGATGGGCGAGACGGAACTCCAAACACTCGAGGACACGGAGCAGCAGATGATCGAGCTCTGGCGGACCGAGGAGCTGGAGCGCGCCGGCTACAGCCACCGCGCAGCCGGGCGGCTTGCGGCCCGCCATGACGTCGATCTGCACCTGGCGGTCCGGCTGCTCGAGCGTGGCTGTCCCCCAGAGCTCGCGCTCAAGATCCTGCTCTAGTCGAGCGACTCCGCGCGAACCGGCAGAATGCCGCGCGTGATCGCGTCGATTCCCTCGCCCTCGAACGGCTTCTTCGAGATCGGGCCCGTGACGATCCACATGTACGGGCTGATGCTGCTGCTCGCGATTGCGGTCTGCATCCTCGTCACCGGACTGCGCTGGACGAAGCGGCCGGGTGCGATGGGCGGCGACTGGGACCTGCTCCTGCGGATCTCCGTCTGGGGCGTCGCCGCCGGCATCGTCGGCGCGCGCGCCTACCACGTGATCACGTCGTGGGACGAGGTGCCCGACCCCAAGTGGAAGGGCGTCTTCATGGTCTGGAAGGGCGGCCTCGGGGTCTGGGGCGGGATCCTCCTGGGGACGATCGTCGGCGCGATCATCACGCGACGCGCCGGCAAGAGCGCCTTCGGGCTGATGGACGCCGCCGCACCCGGACTCCTGCTCGCGCACGGCATCGGCCGCTTCGGCAACTGGTGGAACCAGGAGCTCTACGGCAAGCCCACCGACCTGCCGTGGGGGCTCGAGATCGATCCGGAGAACCGTCCGTTCGACTACCCGGACTCGGAGACGTTCCACCCGACGTTCCTCTACGAGTTCATCTACGTGACGATCTGCGCCGGGATCCTGCTGTTGTTAGACCGGCGCTTCCGGTTCAGGCCCCCGGCGCTGTTCGCGCTCTACGTGATGCTCTACACGTTCGGCCGCTTCTTCGAGGAGCTGCTCCGCGTCGATCCCTCGCACGAGTTCGCGGGGCTGCGCCTGAACGCCTGGGTCTCGCTCGTCGTCTTCGTGCTCTCGACGGCGTTCTTCGTCTGGTGGCAGTTCCTGCGCGGTCGCCGAGAGGGGCGTCAGCGGGCCGCCAAGCCGCCCAAGGGGCCGGCCATGGCGATCCCGAAAGGCCGCGTCCGGCACTGACGCTAGGGTCGGGCGGCGTGGCCGTCCCTGTCCGCGAACTCGAGTTGGACCTCGACGCCTTCGAGGGACCGTTCGACCTTCTGCTCGCGCTGGTCCTGCGCGAGGAGCTCGACCTGGCGGAAGTCGACGTGGCCGGCGTCGTCCTGGCATTCGTCGAGCGCCTCGCCGAGCGCGACGAGCTCGACCTCGATGCTTGTGGCGAGTTCCTCGTCCTCGTCGCGGCGCTGCTGGAGCTCAAGGCTCGGGCGCTCCTCGCGGGCGACGACGCCGACCTCGAAGACCTCGATCCCGCGCTGGCCGCGGAGGAGCTGGCGGCGCGGCTGGCGGAGTACCGGCGGATCAAGGAGGCGGCCGCGTGGTTGGCAGAGCGGCTGGCCGCGGAGCAGGGGAAGTACTTCCGGCTCGGTCCCGCGCCGCTGGCGCCCGTCGTCGAGCGTCGGCTAGCGCCTCAGGATCCAGCGGGGCTGGCGGCGGCGCTGCGTGCTCTGGCGGCGGAGCCCCCGGCGGTGTCGCTGGCCCATCTCGAGCTCCGGTTCCCGCCCGTGGAGCAGTTCCTCGGGCGGTTTCGCACGCTGCTCGCGCGGCGCACGCGCTTCGACTTCGACGCCGAGGTGGAGGGGATGACTCGGGTGGAGCAGGCGGTGGCATTCCTGGCGCTCCTGGAGCTGCGCAAGGCGGGGGAGATCGAGCTCTCGCAGGCTGCGCCGTTCGCGCCTATCCGCGTAGAGAGGAACGAGGCCGCGAAGCCGGAAAGGAGGGACGGATGGACCGCCCGCTCCGCCTAGTCGCCGCCAACCCGCTCGACCGGCTTGCGCGCACGCTCGAGGCGCTGCTCGTCGTCGCCTCGCAGCCGCTGTCCCTCGAGGAGCTGTCGGAGGCTGCGGGCGAAAACGGCGAGCGCGTGGAGATGGCGCTGGGGCTGCTCGGTGAGCGCTTTCAGGAAGCCCGCAGCGGGATCGTGCTCGAGCGCGTCGCCGGCGGCTGGGCCTTTCGCGCCTCGCGGGAGGCGGCGGACGCGTGCGGCCGACTGTTCGAGCGTCCCACCGAGCGGGGGCTGTCGGCTGCGGCGCTGGAGACGCTGGCAGTGATCGCCTACCTCGGCCCCTGTTCGCGGCCGGAGATCGCGCGTCTGCGCGGCGTCGCCGCCGACTCGGTCGTCGCCGGCTTGGTCGAGCGCGGCTTGATCGCGGAAGCCGGTCGGGATGACTCGGTCGGCGCCGTTCGCTATCGCGTCACGCCGCTCTTCGAGCGCGTGTTCGGGCTCGAGAGCCTGTCCGAGCTGCCGCGGCTCGAGGAGCTCGGTGCCGACGCGGAGGAGATCCGCAGCCGGCTCGAGACGATCGCCGAGAAGCGCCCGGCCTAGGCGGCCAACTCGCCGACCGCGGCGACCACGTCGAGGTCGTCGTGGACGACGTGCTGGAGCATCGTGCGCTCCACTCCGGCGGCCTCGAACTCACGGAGTCCGGCAGCAAGGTCGTCCGCGAGTCCGCGGGCCGCGAGACGTTTGTAGAGCGCATCGGCCGGCCCCGCCCCTGGATACCGCTCGACGAAGCGGTGCGCGTGGTCGTGGTCGAGGACGAAGGGCGTCATCACCGAGAGCGGGAGCGTCGCAGGGTCGCGACCCACCTCCTCGCACGCCTCGTCGAGCCGCTTCCGGCGGCGGCCCGCCTCCGCGGGGTCAACGCCGTAGGTGTTGTATTCGTCGGCGAAGCGTGCCGCCGGGATGGTCGTCCCGCGCTGCGCGCCGCCGCCGACGATCAACGGCGGCCTCGGGTGCTGGACTGTCAGCGGGTCCTCGCGGAGCTGCCGGTCGACATGCTCGACCTGCTGCGCGAGCTCCTGCAGCCGTTCTTCGAGTGGCGGGAAGGGGAAGCCGAAGCGCTCGTGCTCCTCGACCATCCACCCGGCGCCGATGCCGACCGTGATTCGACCGCCGGAGACATGGTCTGCCGTCGCCGCGGCTTTCGCGAGCACGCCGGGCTGGCGGAAGGTCACCGGCGAGACGAGTGTCCCGAGCCGGAGCTGCGTGGTTTGCGCGGCGAGCGCGCCGAGGATCGTCCACGCATCCGTCGCGAGGCGGGTCGGGTCGGTCTGCGAGAGGTAGTGGTCGGAGCGGAACATGGCCTCGATTCCGTGCTTCTCGCATGCCTCCGCCAGCGCCACCCATTCGGGCCAGGAGACGCCGTCCTGGCCCTCGACCATCAACGCGATGCGCAGCGGCCTAGCCTCGGAGCGGAGTCGAGAAGGACCAGAACTGGCCTTCGGGGTCGTAGGCGTCGTAGCGCCTGTCGCCGTACTCCTGGTCGGTCGGCTCCATGATGATCTCGGCCCCCGCGGCCTTGGCGCGCGCAAAGTGCGCGTCGACGTCGTCGACGTACACGTGGACGAGGCCGCTCCGGTGGTCAGCCTTCTTCGGGCTTCGGTAGTCCTCGCCGGGGTAACCGAGCATCACGGAGTCCTCGCCGAGGCGGAGTTCCGCGTGGTTGACGCGTCCCTCGTCGTCAGTCATGCGCATCGCCTCCTCGAAGCCGAAGGCGTTCGTCAGGAACTCGATCGCGGCGGCGGCGTCCTCGTAGAGCAGGTATGGGGCAATGGAACCCATGGGGAATCAGTCGGACTCGGAACCGCGCAACCATACCGTTGCGAGCCGTTCCTCGTTCCCGGCCGTTCCCGGTTTCGTGTACCAACGCGACGGCGTCTTCGGCGTCATTCGTCCACGTCCAGGTACTCCTCGATTGGAACACAGAGGTCGCGGACTTGATCGGCGACGGCCTGGGCGTCGACACGGGGCGCACCGGGCTGGCCGCGCGGGTGGTCCTCCTGTCCGCTGCGCCCGCCCAATCGTGAGGCGTACAGCCGAATGAATGAGCCAAGCCAAAACGGGGAAAGCTTCCGCTTAGCGAGGGGCCACCCTGGCGGCAACTGGGCGAGAAAGAGGCGGCCCCTCGCCCATCGTCGCAGCGCGCGCATCCCTGGCCACGACGTTTCTTGCGTGACCGTAATGGGGCCGTCGAACCGCTGCTTGGGTGTGAGCAAACGGTCACGGATGCCATACACGACGCACAACCGCCGCCAGACAGCGCGAACGCCGAGCGAGGACAAGCACGAGAAGGCGGACACCGAGGTTGCAGGAGGAGGGTTCCCATGGCGCTGATCGACCGCCGCATACGCAAGAGATGGCGACACGCGTAACCGGGAGGAAGCATGGCAAGAACCCGTGTTGAGTTCAGGCTCCCCTACCTGAAAAGGACGCATTACAGGCCACAGCACGGGGCTACGGGATCAGCGTCAGCGCGGTCTCAGGATCCTCGGCATACAGGATCGAGAGGCACAACAGCGCGCCGAGCTACGGGCGAAGTGTTACCCAGATAGGCCACTGGGGAATGAATGAAGGGGCCGCGTGCCCTCTCCCCTAGGAAGCCCCCCACAAAGCGGCGCGCGGCCCCTTCTCGTGCCTCGGTACCCGCTTCAGCAAGGTCGATTCCTGTTTTGCGTAAGTCTTTTGTAAAGCGGGCCTTTGAGGATTGTCGACGGCCGCTGTGCGGGCGACGTTGGTTCCGGACAAGCGTAGACTGAGAATCCTTTCAAGAATGGCTTGAACAGTGGGATGCAGTCGGCTTCAGCGTAGGGAAGCGACGCTGTGGACGCCGCCCAATCTCCCTACCATCTAACAAAAAGACAGAGTTGCAAGCGAGAGGCGTACGCAGTCGCCAGACTCCCCGAGCTGCGGGGAAATGCTCCTCCCCGATGGCCTGTAGGGCGGGAACCTGGGGCGCGAGGTCGCTTGTGTAGCCGTTGCCTGACGTAACCGCTTGCTCCGTGTTCCAACCGTGTTACAAGCCGCCGCTGGAATTACCCGCCTCCCGCATGGGCAGCGGCTTCGCGGGAAGTTACGCCGCGTAGAGCAGGTAGGGCGCGATTCGTCCCACGATGCAAGCCTACTGGGGTGCGGTTGAACGCGTACCTCGCCCGGGCCGGCATTGCCTCAAGGCGCAACGCGGACGAACTCATCAAGGCGGGGCGGGTTCTCGTCAACGGCCGGACGGGCCAGCTGAACACCTTCGTCGAGCGCGGCGATCGCGTCGAGGTGGATGGGGAGGAGGTGCGGCCGCAGCGCCTCGCGTACGTCCTGCTGCACAAGCCGGCGGGCGTGGTGACGACCGCGAGCGATCCGCAGGGCCGGCCGACGGTCGTCGATCTCGTCGAGCACGACGTCCGCGTCGTGCCGGTGGGCCGGCTGGACGTCGAGACGACGGGCGCGCTGGTGTTGACGAACGACGGCGAGCTCGCCCACCGCCTCGCGCACCCCAAGTACGAGGTGGAGAAGGTCTACGAGGCGGAGGTCGAGGGCGAGCCGTCGGACGAGGCGCTGTGGCGGCTGGCACACGGGGTCGAGCTCGAGGACGGCGTGACGGCGCCGGCCGAGGTTCGGCGGTTGGGGCCGTCGACGATCGAGCTCTCGATCCACGAAGGGCGGAACCGGCAGGTGCGCCGGATGCTCGAGGCCGTGGGGCACCCGGTGACGCGGCTACACCGGAGCCGCTACGCGGGCCTCACCGTGGACGGTCTCGCGCCCGGCGAGTGGCGAGAACTTCTCCCCAGCGACGTCGACCACCTGAGACGTGTCGTTTCGAGCGACGATCGCCGCGCCTCGTAGCGCCTTTCGGCACCTGTCTCCTCAGCCGCCTCGCGCGCGCACATCCCGTCCTACGGCCCCGCGGCACCCTCAGAACCCGTCCGCCGAGGCCGATCGCCTGGTGCCAGGCACGCGGCCACGACCCGGCAGGACGGTTGCGGGGCTCAGCGACGCGGCCTGCCGAGACGGGCGAGCCGTCCGAGGGCGCCGCGGAATCCTCGCGATCGCTACTCGTACCACGCCAACACTGCGACGATCAGATAGAGCGCGACGAGCGCCCACCCCTCGAACGCCACCGCCTCGCCGTCGCCGGTGATCTGCCAGATCGCGAATGCGGTCAGGGCGATGGCGCCGATGTAGACGGGCCCCAGCACAAACGTGAGCCGGGTGTCGAAGGCGAGCGACGCGAGCACCAGCGCCGGGAAGATGAAGACCGCGATCTGCGCGACCGAGTTCTTGACGACCGAGATCGCGAGGTCGCTTTGGCCCTTGGCCGCGAGCGTGATGCCGACGACGTTCTCGACCGCATTGCCGGCAATGGCCACGATCACGAGCCCGGTGAACGCCTTGGAGATGCCGAGCGCGTCGACCGCGGGATCCAACGCGCTGACGAACCAGTCCGAGACGAACGCGGCTCCGACCCCGGCAGCTGCGAGTAGCGCGAGCGCCACACGGAACGGATAGTCCGGCCGGGCGCTGAGTTCGTGCGCCGGCTCGACGGGATCGTCCGAGCGGAGATACGACCAGAGCCACGCGCCGTACACGGCGAGGAGACAGACGGCGCCGATCGCCGAAATCGCGACCTGGTGATGACTCGCACGATCGCCGACGGTGTTCGACAGGCCGAGGATCACGATGATGAAAACAGCCAGCATCAAGAGGGTCGCCGTGTCGTTCGGAAGCCTCCGCCGGAAGCGCATCACGCCGTCCGGAGAGGCATGCGCCCCAGCGACGATGGCCAGCCCGAGCACGAGCAGCGCGTTCGCGAGCAGCGAGCCGACGATCGACGTTCGAGCGACGACGAGCTCGCCTGCGGAGAGCGCGAAGAGGACGATGAACAGCTCCGGGAGGTTGCCGAGCGTCGACTGCAGCGCGCCGGTCACGGCCGGGCCGAACCGCTGTCCGACGGACTCCGTCGCCACCGAGATCACCCACGCGAGACCTGCGAGCGCGACGCCAGCGACTCCGAACGTCAGGACCGGCTCGGCGTCGAGGTAGTGGAGTGTTCCCGCGGCGAGGGTGGCGAGGGCAGCACCGCCGAGGACGGCGTTACGGCCGGACAAACCCCATGCGTTCGTACATCGACGCGAGGGTCGGGGCCGAGGCCTCGCGCGCCTTTTCCGCGCCCACGGCGAGCAGACGCTGGAGCTCCCCGACATCCCCGCGCAGGTCGCGATAGCGCTCTTGGATCGGGACGACGAGTGCGACGACCGCCTCCGCAACGTCGGTCTTGAACTGCCCGTAGCCCGTCCCGTCGTAACGCGACTCGATCTCCGCGGGCGCATCCCCCGTCGCCACGGACATGATGTCGATCAGGTTCGCGATCCCCTCCTTCCCAGGACCGCGCCGAACCTCCTTGCCCGAGTCCGTCACGGCGGTCTTTACCTTCTTCGTCAGCGTCTCGGGCGCGTCGAGCAGAGAGAGGGTGCCCTGCGGCGTCCCGAGAGTCGTCGACATCTTTCGCTCGGGCTCCTGCAGATCCATGATCCGCGCGCCGACCGTCGGATACCGACCCTCCGGCAGCTTGAAGGTCTGGCCGAAGCGCGCATTGAAGCGCTCCGCGACATCCCGCGCGAGCTCGAGGTGCTGGCGCTGGTCATCCCCGATCGGTACGACGTCGGTCTGGTAGAGCAGGATGTCGCCGGCCATAAGCACCGGGTACGTGAACAGCCCGGCCGAAACGAACTCGTGCTGATCCGACTTCTCCTTGAACTGCGTCATCCGGCGCAGCTCGCCCATGCTCGCGACCGAGCCGAGCAGCCAAGCGGCCTCGGCGTGTGCGGTGACATGGCTTTGGACGAAGACGGTCGAGCGTTCGGGATCGAGGCCCGTCGCGAACAGCATCGCGGCGAGGTCGACCGTGCGCTCGCGGAGGTCGTCGGGGTCGTATTCGACGGTGATCGAGTGCAGATCGACGACGCAGAAGAACGCGTCCGCGTCCTCCTGCGTCGCGGCGTACTGGCGAAAGCCGCCGCTGTAGTTGCCGAAGTGCTTGTCGCCCGTGGGCTGGATGCCGGAAAAGACGCGCATGTCAGTGCACCATTCTGCTCAAGGATTTGACGTACTCGCGGAGCGCCGCCGGGCCCTCCTCAGAGACTTCAACGGCGCGGGTCCCAACAACGATCCCGTCCGCGAGCTTGGCTGCGCCGCCGGCCTGCTCGGGGGTCGAGATCCCGAACCCCGCATAGAGCGGGACGGCGCTCGCCCGCCGCGCCCGATCGACGAGCCCGGCGAGGGCCGGGGAGACGCCGTTGCGCGCGCCGGTCGTGCCGGTGACGGTGACCAGGTAAAGCCAGCCGTCGGTCGACTCGGCTGCCTGCGTGATCCGGTCGTCGGTCGAGGTGGGAGCGACGAGCTGTACGCGGCGCAGCTCCGGGTGTGCGTCCACGGGAAGGTCGGCAACGATCAGCGACGTCGCTCCGGCTTGCCGCGCCTCGGACGCGAAGCGGTCGTAGCCGTAGGCCTCGAGCAACGCGGCGTAGGTCATCGGCACCAGCGGCACCTCGACCCGCTCGCGCGTGCGCGCGAGACAGTCGAGACAGGCGGCGGTCCGCATCCCGTCCGCGAGCGCCCGGTCCGCGGCGCGTCGGATCACCGGCCCGTCGGCCAAGGGGTCGGAGAACGGAAAGCCGAGTTCGACGATGTCGGCGCCGCCCTCGACCGCGGCCTCGGCGAGCTCGGGCGTGTCCCGCCCTGCCATCAGGTAGACGACGAGCGTCTTCATTCGCCCGGCAGGAGGGAAAAGAGGGTCTGGTCGGCGCGGCCGCCTGCCCGCATCGGCATCGAGCGGATGACGCCCTCGCGCGTGAAGCCGGCGCGCTCGAGCACGCGTTCCGAGGCGGTGTTCCCGGCGAACACGCGGGCTTCGATCCGCTGCAGGCCGAGCGAGAAGCCGTATTCGGCCAGGAACCGAGCCATCTTCGTCGCCGTCCCGCGTCCCCGTGTGTGCGTGAACAGCCAGTAGCCGATCTCGACCTGGCCGTGCTCCCAGTCGAAGTGGTGCAGCGTCCCGCCGCCCTGGATCTCTCCCTCGGCCAGGACGACCAGCGGAATCATCACTCCCTGCTCGAGGATGGTCGAGAACTCCCGGAACTGTCCCCGCAACTCGTCAGCGGTGAAGCGCGGCATGTTCGCCGCGCCGCCGACCGCCTCGTCCTGGAACGCGGGCGCGACGGCGTCGACATCGTCCAGGCGCGGCAGCCGGAAGAGGAGCCCGTCGTGCTGGATCCCATCCTCGGGAAAGGTCAGCGGACGGGTCTCAACCACGGCCGAGATCCTTGTCCCCGCGCCCCGAGAGGCAGACGAGCACGAGCCCGGCGTCGAGCTCCGCGACCCGCGCGAGCGCGTGAGCGGGCTCGAGGGCCGGGATGATCCCCTCCGTCCGTGCCAGTCGCTCGAAGGCGGCGCGCGCCTCTTCGTCGGTCGCGCTGACGTACTCGGCGCGGCCGGAGTCCCTCAGGAACGCGTGCTCCGGGCCGACGCCGGGATAGTCGAGCCCCGCGGCGACCGAATGCGCGTCGAGGATCTGGCCGTCCTCGTCAGCGAGGAGCGACGAGCGCGCTCCGTGAAGCACGCCAGGCCGTCCCGTTCCGAGGCTGGCCGCCTCGCGCGCCTCGACGCCGACGAGGCGAACCTCGGCGTCCTCGACGAAGCCGGAGAAGAGACCGATCGCATTTGAGCCGCCCCCGACGCACGCAACGGCGACCTCCGGCAGCCGTCCCTCGGCCTCGATGATCTGCTCCCGGGCCTCGCGCCCGATCACCGCCTGGAGCTCACGGACGATCTCCGGGTAGGGATGCGGCCCGACGCACGAGCCGATCAGGTAATGCGTGGTCTCGACGTTCGCGATCCAGTCGCGGATCGCCTCGCTGGTCGCCTCCCGCAACGTCTTCGTCCCGAACTCGACGGGCCGCACCTCGGCGCCCAGCAGGTTCATGCGCTCGACGTTCGGCCGCTGGCGCTCCATGTCTTCCGCCCCCATGTAGACGACGCAGTCGAAGCCGAAGCGCGCGCACACCGTCGCGGTCGCGACGCCGTGCTGCCCCGCTCCGGTCTCCGCCACGATCCGCCGCTTCCCAAGGCGCTGCGCGAGCAGCGCTTGGCCCAGTGTGTTGTTGAGCTTGTGTGCGCCGGTGTGGAGCAGGTCCTCGCGCTTGAGGTAGAGGCGCTTCCCGGTGGAGAAGCGCGCGGCGAGCGTGAGCGGCGTCGGCCGGCCGCCGAACGCACGCCGTAGATGGTCGAGCTCCGCCTCGAACGCCGGATCGTCCCGCGCCTCGTTCCACCCGGCCGAGAGCTCGTCCAGCGCGGGGACGAGAGTCTCCGGAACGTACCGCCCGCCGTAGGTGCCATAGAGGCCGACGGTCATCGCGCCGCCGCCACGAAGGCCCGCACCTTCTCGCGGTCCTTGATCCCCGGCTCGCGTTCGAGGCGCGAGGCGGCGTCGACCGCCCACGGCTCGACGGCTTCGATCGCGGCGCGCACGTTGTTCGGACCGAGGCGTCCGGCGAGCACAACGCGACCGTCAGCCTCGCGCGCGCGGGCGAGGTGCTGCGGATCCCCCTCCTCCCAGGGGAGGTCGAGCACGCGCGCGACCTGCTCTCCGTCGCGGAAGAGAATGGCGTCGCGTCCTCGCACGGCGCCTTCCTCGCGCGGGTACAGCTGGACGAGGTCGGCGCCGCGCGCCTGCACGTCGCCGACATGCACCTCGACCGACAGCATCGTCTCCGGCACCGCGAGCACGTCGTGCGCACGCCGCGGGCTCCCTTCCGCCAGGATGAACCCGGCCAGGTCGGCGCCCGCTTCCGCCGCCACCGCCACGTCCTCCTCACGCGTCAGCCCGCAGACCTTGACGAGCGGCCGGGAAATCAGCTCCGCCAGCTTCTCGGCGGGGTCCGCGGCTCGCATCAGCGTCGAACCGACGAGGATGGCGTCGGCTCCGGCCAGCTCCGCGGCCGCGCCTTGGGCACGTGAAGCGATCCCGCTCTCCGCCACGAGCACGTGGTCGCGCGGCGCCTGCGCGACGAGCTCGAGCTGGGTGCGCCGGTCGATGTGGAACGTCGAGAGGTCCCGCGCGTTGATTCCGATCACGTCGGCGCCGAGCGCGACGGCGCGCTCGAGCTCGCGTATGTCGTGCGCCTCGACGAGCGCGTCGAGGCCGAGCTCCCGCGCCGTTTGCATCATCTCCACCATGCTCTGGTCGTCGAGATCGCGGAGCAACAAG
>DATFQN010000039.1:0-5301 GCA_035264165.1 Gaiellaceae bacterium | reverse complement strand
AGCTCGAGCTGCAGATCGACGGCCGCCTCCTGCCCGGCTTCACCCCCGACGACCTGATCCGCGAGCTCCAGGCGCTCATAGGCGCCGACGTGGAGGTCGAGCTCGTCCGGCACGATCCCGGCCCGAGGAGCGAGCCCGATCTCACGCACTTCGACACGCTCGCCGCGATCCTCCGCGAGCTCGACCCGGAGGGAATCCCGCTGCCCTTCCTCCAGCCCGGCGCGACGGACGGCCGTTTCTTCGCTCCACTGGGGATCCAGACCTACGGCTTCCTGCCGCTGCGGCTCCCCGAGAGCCTCGTGCTCACCGACGTCATCCACGCCGCGGACGAGCGTGTGCCCGTCGACGCGATCACCACCGGCGCGGAGAGCGTCTACCGGGCGGTGCAGCGGCTGGCCGCGTGAGCGCGCACAAGGACTACTCCGCGACGCCGCTCTCGCGCAAGCTCGGCGCGAAGCCGGGCAGCGAGGTACTCGTCCTCTTCACGACGAGCGCGAAGGAGCTCGAGCGGCGGTTTCCGCACCTCGCCGCCACGCTCGAGCGCGGCGACGGCCTCTGGGTGGCGTGGCCGAAGAAGGCCTCGGACATCGAGAGCGACCTGGCGTTCGAGGACGTTCAGCGCGTCGGCCTCCAGACGGGGCTCGTCGACAACAAGAGCGCCGCTATCGACGGCGACTGGCAGGCGCTCCGCTTCGTGCACCGGCGCTCGGGTTAGCATCCGGGCCGTGCAGGGCTTCCCGTTCGTCCACACCGAGCGCGTCCGCTTCCGCGACCTCGACGCCATGAACCACGTCAACAACGCCGTCTTCCTCACGTACCTCGAGCAGGCGCGCTTCCACTTCCTCGAGCAGCTCGGCCTGGCGAGGCGCGAGCACGAGCCCCCGCTCATCCTTGCGCGCGTCGAGATCGACTTCCGCTCGCCTGCCGCCTTCGGCGACGAGATCGAGATCGGCGTCCGCGCCGGCCGGATCGGGACGAAGAGCTTCGAGCTGGAGTACGACCTTCGCGTCGCCGAGCGGGTCGTCGCCCAGGCCCGCAGCGTCCAGGTCGGGTACGACTACGGCCGAGGCGAGACCGTCGAGCTGCGCCCGACGTGGCGCGAGGCGCTCGGCGCGACGCAGCTGGAGCCAGTTTGATGGCGGTCTACGAGAGGGCAACCCTGTCCAACGGGATCCGGCTGCTCACCGCGCCGATGTCGCACGCCCAGTCGGTGTCGTGCATCGTGATGCTCGCGGCCGGCTCCCGCTACGAGACACCCGAGACGAACGGCATCGCGCACTTCGCGGAGCACATGTTCTTCAAGGGCACGGAGAATCGCCCGACCTCGCGCGACATCACGAGCGCGATCGACGGCATCGGCGGCGAGTTCAACGCCTTCACGGGCAAGGAGTACACGGGTTACTACGTCAAGTGCGCGGCGGGCTACCGCGACGTAGCGCTCGACGTCCTCGTCGACATGCTGCGCCACTCGAAGTTCGATGCCGAGGAGATCGCTCGCGAGAAGGGCGTGATCGTCGAGGAGATGAACATGTACTTCGACACGCCCCGCGACTACATCAGCGGCCTCTACGACCAGCTCCTCTACGACGACCAGCCGCTCGGCTGGGACATCATCGGGACGAAGGACACCGTGCGCGGGGCGACACGCGAGATGTTCCTCGACTACCTCGACCGCTGGTACCGCCCCGAACGGATGGTGATCGGGATCGGCGGCAGGATCGAGGGCGACCTCGTCGGGACGCTCGAGCAGATGCTCGGGGACATTCAACCCGGCGACGGCGGCGCGCCGGGGCCGCTCGAGGAGGCCGCCGGCACCGGGACGCGAGTCGCCGTGCACACGAAGCAGTCCGACCAGGCGCACCTGTGCATCGGCGTGCCGAGCTATCCGCTCGTCCACCCCGACCGCTACGCGCTGCAGTTGCTCGCGACGGTGCTCGGCGGGGGCATGTCCGCCCGCCTCTTCACCGAGGTCCGCGAGCGCCGCGGGCTCGCGTACTACATCTACGCCACCAACCAGAGCTACACGGACGCCGGCTCGCTGTTCTCGCAAGCCGGCGTCGACATCAACCGCATCGACGAGGCGATCACGACGATCGTGGCCGAGCTCCGCCGCATCGCCGAGGAGCCCGTGCCAATCGACGAGTTCGAGAAGGCACGCGCGTCGGCGAAGGGCCGCTTCGCGCTCCAGATCGAAAGCCCACAGGGCTTGAACCTCTTCGGGCTGCGGCGCGAGGTGCTGGAGGACCGGGCGCCCGAGCCCGACGAGGTGATGGACGCACTCGACGCGGTGAAGGCAGATGACCTCCAGCGTGTCGCGCAGGACGTGATCGGACGGAACGGGCTCAATCTCGCGCTCATCGGGCCGTTCGAGGAGTCCGAGCGCGGGCGCTTCGAGCAGCTGCTCGCGTAGCTCAGGCCGACGTTCGGGCAGCCGAGATCGTCTCCGACCCGGCTGTCTTTGCGCGCCCGCCCGTCCCCGGTCGGTGGGCCAGTCAGCACCTCACCCGGCTCCACCCGTCAGAGTGCTTTCGACCCGGACGCGCAGGCGGAAGACGTGCGATCTCTATCAGCCGCTCCGGACGTCCGCGAGACCAACCGCCTGCAGGAACCGCCGCCCGAGCGCGGCGGCGACTTGGGCGCGGATTGCCGGCTGATACGTCAGCAGGACTGCGATCCGCGGTCCGCTCGCGCCGTACACGATCGCGGCCGTGTGCCGAACGGACGTCGTCCAGCCCTGCTTCTGGGCGGCCGGAAGCCCCGGCGCGAACGTCGCGGCGAAGAGCCCGCGGTTGGAGCCGGTGCGGTCGCTCGAGAGCAAGAGCCCGAGCCCGACGCGGGCCTCGTGCCGTGAGAGCTGCGTCCGTACGAGCGCGCGGCGGTCTCCGAGCGCGGCGAGGTGCAGCTCGACCAGGATGCGCCCGAGGTCGTGCGCCGTGGTTCGCCGAGAGGCGACGAACGGCAGCGGCCGCGGCCGGTCGGTCGCGGCGTGTGCGGCGGCGCGAGCCGTTCCGAGCCGGTAGAAGCCCGTGAACGTGCTCGAGCGCGCGCCGAGCCGCCAGAGGACGCCCTGCGCGATCCGGCTGCCGCCAGCCTCCGAGCCTCCGAGGCGAAGCAGGAGCCTGTTGCTCGCGACATTCGATGACCACGTCGCGAGGTCGCGGATGTCCGGCCACGCCGGTGACCCCTCCGGGCGGGGCCCGAACCGGCGTAGGGCCGCGACGAGCACGGCGAGCTTGACCGTCGACGCCGCGGGGAAGACGGCGTCGGCGTTCCAGCCGGCGGTGCGACCGGTCGAGAGATCGTGCGTCCAGAGTCCGGCCCACCCCCCGAACGAGCGTCCGAGCCGAGCGAGCCGTCGGGCCAGGAGAGCATCGCGCGACCGCTCACGGCGACCGTGGGCGGCTGCCCGCGGGAGCAGCCACGCGGCCCGGGATCGCCGCCGTCCGAGAACTCCACCGCCTCTGCGGCGGAAGCGAACGGCGACGTCATAGCGACCGGAGGGGAGCCGGAGCCGGAAGACGATCCGTCGCCGCGCGACAGGCCTCGACGCGATGATCCGGCCGCCCACGAACAGGTCGGCGCGGGCGGTACGCGCTGGAGCGCGCACGACCACACGGCCGAAGAACGGCTCGTAGGCCTTCGGCGCCCCCAGCTCCTGGGCCCCAGTCGTTCCGGCGAGCACAAGCGTCGCGATGACGGCCGCAGCGGCGCTCACGAGGCGAGCGGCGCGCCGGCTGCAAGAGCGGCCGCTTCCGGTGGCTACGCCTCGTCCTCCGAGCGCTCGCTCTCGGCGCGCGTCTGGAGCTCGTCCACGACCGCCGGGTCGGCAAGCGTCGTCGTGTCCCCGAGCTCGCGCTGCTCCGCGACATCGCGGAGCAGACGGCGCATGATCTTGCCGCTCCGCGTCTTCGGGAGCTCGGGGGTGAACACGAGGTTTGCCGGCTTGGCAATCGGGCCGATCTTCCGCGCGACGTGGTCGCGGAGCTCCTCCAGCATCTCGACGGAGCCCTCGTCACCGCCCTTCAGCGTGACGTAGGCCACGATCGCCTCGCCGCTCCGGGCGTCGTTGCGTCCGCAGACCGCTGCCTCGGCAACGCGCGGGTGGTCGACGAGCGCGCTCTCGACCTCGATCGTCGAGATCCGGTGGCCGGCGATGTTCATCACGTCGTCGACGCGACCGAGCAGCCAGAAGTCGCCGTCCTCGTCGATGTGGGCGCCGTCACCGGCGAAATACGCGCCCTCGTACCTCGACCAGTATGTCGCAACGTAGCGCTCGTGATCCTTGTGGATGCCGCGCAGCATCGCCGGCCAGGGACGCGTGAGCACGAGGTAGCCGCCCCCTCCGGGCCCGACCTCCTGCCCCTGATCGTCGTAGACAGCGGCGGCCACGCCGGGGAACGGCCGCGTCGCCGACCCGGGCTTCAGCGTCGTGACCCCGGGAAGCGGCGTGATCATGATCATCCCGGTCTCGGTCTGCCACCAGGTGTCGACGACGGGCGTCCGGTCGCGGCCGACGTGCTCGCGGTACCAAACCCACGCCTCGGGGTTGATCGGCTCGCCGACCGTGCCGAGCAGGCGCAGCGACGAGAGGTCGTGCTTCTCCGCGTGCTCGGGCCCCCATTTCATGTGCGCCCTGATCGCCGTCGGCGCCGTGTAGAGGATGTCGACCTTGTAGCGCTCCACGATCTCCCACCAGCGCTCGGGATTCGGGTAGTTCGGGACGCCCTCGTAGAGGACGCCCGTCGTCCCGTTGCACAGCGGCCCGTAGACGATGTAGCTGTGGCCGGTGACCCAGCCGATGTCGGCGGCACACCAGTAGATCGAGTCGGGCTTCACATCGAAGATGTACTCGTGCGTCGTCGACACGCCGACGAGGTAGCCGGCGGTGGTATGGATGATCCCCTTGGGCTTCGCGGTCGTCCCCGACGTGTAGAGCAGGTAGAGCAGATCCTCTGAGTCCATGGGCTCGCACGGACAGGACTCGGGCTCGTCGCTCTTGCCGTCGACGACGTCGTGCCACCAGACGTCCTTTGAGTCGTCGAACGGCACGTCGTCGCCCGTGCGGCGGAGGACGACGACTTTCTTCACCGACGGCGACTCGGCGACGGCCTCATCCGCGTTCCGCTTGAGCGGCACCTTCTTGGCCGCGCGCCAGGCCTCGTCCTGTGTGATCAGGAGCTCGCATTCCATGTCGTTCATCCGACCGGAGAGCGAGTCGCCCGAGAAGCCGCCGAAGACGACCGTGTGCGGCGCGCCGAGCCGCGTGCACGCGAGCATCGCGACCGGTAGCTCCGGAACCAT
>DATFQN010000038.1:0-18626 GCA_035264165.1 Gaiellaceae bacterium | reverse complement strand
CTCCTCAGGGACGCGATGTACCGCTTCATGCGGAACCGGGCGGCCGTCGTCGCGGCCTTCGCCTTCTTCGTCATGGTCGCGTTCGTCGTCTTCGTGCCGATCTTCCGCGACGCCGACCCGGACGCGGTCGACTTCTCGAAGGCGTTCCTCAAGCCGAGCCTCGACTACCCGTTCGGGACCGACGAGTTCGGCCGCGACCTCTTCATCCGCACCGCGCTCGGCGGCCGCATCTCGATAGCGATCGGGTTCGCAGCGACGTTCGCGATCATGTTCGTCGGCGTGGCCTACGGCGCGATCTCCGGTTTTGCCGGCGGCCGCGTCGACAACGGGATGATGCGCTTCCTCGACGCTCTCTACGGCCTGCCGTACCTCCCCTTCGCGATCATCACCTTGGCGATCTTCGGCAAGACGAACTTCTGGACGATGGTGATCGCGCTGACCGTCGCCTCCTGGTTCACGACGGCGCGAGTGATGCGCGGCCAGATCATCACGCTGAAGGAGAACGACTACGTGCGAGCCGCGAACGCGCTCGGCGCGCGCTGGTACCGCATTCTCTTCAGGCACCTGCTGCCGAACACACTCGGCGTGATCCTGATCTTCGTCTTCCTCGAGCTGCCCGGCGTCGTGCTCGGCGAAGCGTTCCTCTCGTTCCTCGGGATGGGGATCGACCCGCCCGATGCCTCCTGGGGGACGCTGGCGCAGGACGGCTACACCGCCTACCAGCAGCACCCGTACATCATCGTGATCCCCAGCCTCTGCATCGGCTGGCTGATCATCAGCGCTTTCTTCGTCGCGGACGGCCTCCGCGACGCGCTCGATCCCCGGACGCGAGAGAAGTTCTAGAGGTCACTGGTGGCGCTGCTCGAGGTCAGGGACCTCAATACGTACTTCCGGACGCGCGCAGGCGAGGTGCGCGCGGTCGACGGAGTCTCGTTCAACGTCGAGGCGGGCGAGATGCTCGGCATCGTCGGCGAGTCGGGCTGCGGCAAGTCGGTCACGGTGCTCTCGCTCATGGGGCTCGTCCAGCCACCCGGCCGCGTCGTCTCCGGCGAGGCGATCTTCCAGGGCCGCGACCTGACGAAGCTCAAGGGCCGCCAGCTCGAGGACGTCCGCGGCCGCGACATCGGGATGATCTTCCAGGACC
The DNA here is from genome assembly GCA_035264165.1 of Gaiellaceae bacterium. Classification (GTDB taxonomy): domain Bacteria; phylum Actinomycetota; class Thermoleophilia; order Gaiellales; family Gaiellaceae; genus JACDAN01. Next base: position 17,482 of record DATFQN010000038.1, on the reverse strand, counting down.
CGATGACGTCGCTGAACCCGACGCTGACGATCGGGACGCAGATCACGGAGACGCTCCGCCGCCACCTCGGCATGGACAAGAAGCAGGCGCGGAAGCGCGCGATCGGGCTGCTCGACGAGGTGCACATCCCGGACGCCGCCAAGCGGCTCGACGACTACCCGCACCGCTACTCGGGCGGCATGCGCCAGCGCGTGATGATCGCGATCGCGATGGCGTGCAATCCCAAGCTCCTGATCGCCGACGAGCCGACGACGGCACTCGACGTCACGGTGCAGGCGGGCGTGCTCGATCTCTTCCACGAGCTCCGCGCTGACCACGACATGGCCGTGATCATCATCACGCACGACATGGGCGTCGTCGCCGAGACTGCGAACAACATCATCGTCATGTATGCGGGTCAGATCGTCGAGCAGGCCACGGCAGTCGATCTCTTCGACCGGCCCGAGCACCCGTACACCGAGGCGCTCCTGGCGGCGCTGCCCCAGCTCGAGGGCGAAGGCATCCGCCAGGGCCGCCTCCTCTCGATCCCCGGGCGCCCGCCGGACCTGATCGAGCCGCCGGCGGGCTGCCGCTTCGCGCCTCGCTGCGCGTACGCGGGCCACGACGACTGTGCGGCGGTACCGCCCGAGCTGCGTGAGATTCGGCCCGGCCACTTCGTACGCTCCAAGCATCCGGCGTCGGAGCGGGCCGCCGAGCCTGTGGGAGTGACATGACCGAACTGCAGACGACCACCAAGACCGACGGCGCCGCGCCCGCTCGCTCCAACGGTGGGGGCGGCGAAGGGCTCCTCAGCGTCCACAACCTGAAGAAGTACTTCCCGATCCGCAGGGGCATCCTCATCGAGCGCACGGCGGACTACGTGAAGGCGGTCGACGACGTCTCGTTCGACGTCTACGCCGGCCAGACGCTCGGGCTCGTGGGCGAGTCCGGCTCGGGCAAGAGCACGACGGGCTACTGCGTGCTGCAGCTCCTCAAACCGACCGACGGGTCCGTGACGTTCGACGGCAAGGAACTGACGACGATGAATCGCAAGGGGCTGCGCCAGATGCGCCGCGAGATCCAGATCGTCTTCCAGGATCCGTATGCCTCGCTGAACCCGCGCATGACGGTCGGCGACATCGTCGCGGAGCCCCTCCTCGTGCACAACGTCGGCAACCGACGGTCGCGGCGGCGCAGCGCCGAGCAGCTGCTCGAGGTCGTGGGCTTCAATCCCGACTTCATCAACCGCTACCCGCACGAGTTCTCGGGCGGGCAGCGTCAGCGCATCGGAATCGCGCGCGCACTCGCTTTGAACCCGCGCTTGATCGTGTGCGACGAGCCGGTCTCCGCGCTCGACGTCTCGATCCAGGCGCAGATCCTCAACCTGCTCAAGGATCTCCAGAAGGAGTTCGGTCTCGCCTACCTCTTCATCGCGCACGACCTCGCCGTCGTGCGGGCGATGAGCGACCAGATCGCCGTGATGAGCAAGGGCAAGATCGTCGAGTACGGGCCTGCGGAGGAGGTTTACATGAGCCCGAAGGATCCGTACTCGCAGGCGCTGCTGGCCGCCGTCCCGGTGCCCGATCCGCGCAGGATGCAGGAGCGGCGGGAAGAGCGGCGCAAGCACAAAGAGGTGCTTGCCGAGCCTGTCTGACGCGTGAAGCTTGCAGCCGCCTTGCTGGCGGTCGCGTTCGCCTTCGCGGCTAGCTCGTGCGGCACCGACGTGCTCGGCGGTGACGGCGAGAGCGCCGAATGGTCGTTCGGGCCGCAGATGCCGCATCGCCGGAGCTATACGGCGTCCGCCGAGATCGGCGGGAAGATCTACGTTGCCGCCGGGATGGTCGGCGAGACAGGAAAGCCGCTCGACTACTTCGAGCGATTCGATCCGGCCCAGAACGAGTGGAGCTCGCTGCCGCCGGTGCCGGAGGAGTTCAGCGCGGCAGCCGGCGCGAACTTCGACGGCCGGTTCTGGGTCACCGGCGGAAACACGGTCGAAGGAGGCGGGCGTCAGGTCTGGTCATACGACATGGCTGCCGGGCGGTGGCGCACGGAGGCGCCGCTGCCCGCGAAGCGCACGAACCATGCCGCAGTCGCGTTCGAGGGGAAGCTCTACGTGATCGGCGGTCTCGATCCGTTCAATCCGACCAGGACCGTCTTCGTGTACGACCCCACCACGAGGCGTTGGACGCAGAGCACGCCGCTCCCGGTGGGTCTGCAAGCGCATTCCGCTTCGGTGTTCCGCGAAGAGATCTGGGTCTTCGGCGGCCGAGTCCGCTCGCTGGAGCGGCAGCGCGCCGTCTACATCTACAACCCCGAGACCAAGAAGTGGCGGGACGGGCCCGCGCTGCCGGAGCCGATGGACACCCTCGCCACGTCCGTCAACGAGGATCGGATCGACGCGATCGTCGACGAGGAGTACTTCATCTACGACGGCGACAAGGGCGAGTGGAAGCGAGGCCCCACGCTTGCGGTCCCGCGCCACGCCCTCGCTGTGTACACGATCGACGACGAGCTCTACGCCGTCGGCGGCTGTATCTACCCGCAGCTGCGGGATTCGACGATCGTCGAGAAGATCGGCGCCGCGGCTTAGGCCGTTAGCGCATCGGCGCCGGCCACCACCTCCAGGATCTCCTGGGTGATCTCGGCCTGGCGGGCGCGGTTCATTCGCAGCGTGAGGCTGTCGATCAGCTCGGCCGCGTTCTTGGACGCGTTGCGCATCGCCGTCATCCGCGCGCCCTGCTCCGACGCGGCGGACTCGAGGAGGGCACGGAAGAGCTCCGTCTCGACGTAGACCGGCAACAGCCGGCCCAGTATCTCCTCAGGCTCCGGCTCGTAGATGAAATCTCCGACCATCGCCGCGTCACGGTCGTCGCCGGCTTCCAGCAGCTGTTCGGGAATCGGGAGGATCTCCTGCTCGACCACGCGCTGGACGAGTGGGGACTCGAAGTGGTTGTAGACCACGATCACCTGGTCGACCTCGCCCTCGGCGTAGAGCTCCGTGATCGCGTGGGCGATCCACTGGGCGTCCGCGTAGGACGGGCGGTCGCTGAAGCCGATCCAGGATCTGGCGAGCTCGTAGCGCCTGAAGCGCAGCGTCGCCGCCCCTTTCCGTCCCGACACGAGCCAGCGCACCTGCACACCTTCCGAGCGCAGACGTCGCTCGATCGCGAAGACCTGGCGGAGGATCTGTGCGTTGAAGGCGCCCGCCAGGCCGCGGTCGCCCGTCAGCGCCAGGATCGCCGCCGTTCGAACCTCCCGCCGCTGGAGCAGCGGCAGCGCACGGACGGACGTGCTCGCGCGCGCCGTCCCGATCATCAGCTCCATCATCCGGTCCGCGTACGGCCGCATCGCCTCGATCCGCGCCTGGGCGCGCCGAAGGCGCGCGCCGGCGACGAGCTCCATGGCCTTCGTGATCTTGCGCGTGTTCCGGACCGAGCGGATCCGGCGATTGATGTCTTGAACGGCTTCCACGGCGGTCGCCTAGACGACGGACTCCTCGTGCACGACGAAGGTCTGCTTGAACTTCTCGATCTGCTGCCTGAGCCGCTCCTCGAGCTCCTCGGGGAGGTCGCCCGTCTCGCGGCTCTCCTTGTAGATCGAACCCTCCGTGCGGAGGTACTCCCGCAGCTCGTCCTGGAACCGCGGCACCTGTGACGTCGGGATGTCGTCGAGGTAGCCGTTGACGCCGACCCAGATCGCGACCACCTGCTCCTCCATCGGCCACGGCTGGTACTGGGGCTGGTTCAGCGTCGCCACCATCCGCTCGCCGCGCGCGAGCGTCCGCTGCGTCGCCGGATCGAGCTCGGAGCCGAACTGCGCGAATGCCTCGAGCTCGCGGTACTGGGAGAGCTCGAGCCGTAGCCGGCCCGCGACCTTCTTCATCGCCTTCGTCTGCGCGCTCGCGCCGACGCGCGAGACGGAGATGCCGACGTTGACCGCGGGGCGAACGCCCGAGAAGAAGAGGTCGGCCTCGAGGAAGATCTGGCCGTCCGTGATCGAGATCACGTTCGTTGGGATGTAAGCCGAGACGTCGCCGGCCTGGGTCTCGATCACCGGCAGCGCAGTGAGCGAGCCGCCGCCCAGTTCGTCGGAGAGCTTGCACGCACGCTCCAGGAGCCTGGAGTGCAGGTAGAAGACGTCGCCGGGGAACGCCTCGCGGCCCGGCGGCCGCCGCAGCAGCAACGACAGCTGGCGGTAGGCATCCGCGTGCTTGGAGAGGTCGTCGTACATGCACAGGGCGTGTCCGCCGTTGAACATGATGTGCTCGCCCATCGCGGCTCCGGCGAACGGCGCCATCCACTTGATCGGCGCCGCCTCGTGGGCCGCGGCGGTGACGATGATCGTGTAGTCCATCGCTCCGGCGTCGCGCAGGCGCTCGAAGACCTGGGCGACGGTCGACGCCTTCTGCCCGATCGCGACGTAGATGCAGATCACGTCGGTCTCGCGCTGGTTCAAGATCGTGTCGATCAGGATCGCCGTCTTTCCGGTCGAGCGGTCGCCGATGATCAGCTCCCGCTGACCACGGCCGACGTTCGTCATCGAGTCGATCGCCTTGATGCCGGTCATCAATGGCTCCTTCACCGGCTGGCGGTCGACCACGCCGGGCGCCTTGAACTCCAGCGGCCGACGCTCACTCGATTCGATCGGCGGGCCGCCGTCGATCGGGTTGCCGAGGGGATCGACGATGCGCCCGATCAGCGCGTCGCCGACAGGAATGCTGGCGACCTGCCCCGTGCGCTTGACGGGCTGCCCCTCCCTGATCAGCTCCCACTCGCCGAGTAGTGCGGCGCCGACGTTGTCCTCCTCGAGGTTGAAGGCGATTCCGGTGACGCCATGCTCGAGCTCCAGCATCTCCGTGGCCACGGCGTTCTCGAGCCCATGGATGCGGGCGATGCCGTCGCCGACCTGGAGCACCGACCCCACCTCCGCCAGATCGGTCTGCACGTCGTACTGCTCGATCCGCTCCTTGAGGATCGACGTGATCTCTTCGGGCCTCAGCTTCACGCGCTTAGCTCCTTCCGCTTCCAGTCAGTTGTCTTCTCAAACCCTCGAGGCGCCCACGCACGCTGGCGTCCGCGCGGTGCGAGCCGGCCTGCAGCACAAAGCCGCCGATGAGCGTCGAGTCGACTCGGCGGCTGGCGCGCAGCCGGCGCCCAGAGACGTGCTCGATCTGGCCGAGGAGCTTCGTCGCCTCGTCCTCCGAGAGCTCGACGGCGGTCGTCAGCTCGACGTCGAGGATCCCCTCCTCCGCCGCGACGAGCGCCTCGAACTCGCGCGCGATCTCGTGCAGCTCCGCCGCGCGGCCCTTCTCCGTCACGAGCAGGAGGAAGTTCCGGATGAGCTCGTCGCCGTCGGCGAGGATCGCTCTAAGCGCATCGGCCTTCTGCGACGGGTCGACCTGCGGGCTCAGGAGGAGCTCGCGCAGCTCCGGGATCTCGTCGACCGAGTCGAGGAAGGCGCGCAGCTCGTCGCGCACCGGGTCGAGGCGGCCCTTCTCCTTCGCCGCCTCGAAGAGCGCGGTCGCGTAGGTCTTCTGGACGACGGCCACTAGTTCCGGCGCTCGGCCCCTTCGAGCACGGAGAAGTCGAGCTCCGAGATCGCGTCCTCGATCAGCCGCCGGTGATCCTCGTCGGTCAGCACCTTGCCGGTGACCTTGCTCGTCGCGTCGAGCGCGAGCTCCGCGACCTCGGCCCGGATCTGCTCGAGCGCATTCCGCGTCTCGGCCTGGATCTGCTTCGTCGTCTCCTCCAGCCGGCGCTGCCGATCGGCCTCGAGCTCGTCGCGCAGTCGATCCTTCTGCGACTCGGCGATGCGGCGTGCCTCGGCCAGGATCTGCTCGGCGTCGCTCCGGGCGGTCTGCATCATCGACCGGTGCTCCTCGAGCAGGCGCCTCGCCTCGGCGCGGGCGTCGTCGGCTTCCTGAAGCGCCTGCCGGATCCGCTCGCGGCGCGCGTCGATGGCGCGCTGGACGGGACCGAAGATGTAGCGCCGCAGCACGAAGAACGTGATGCCGAAGCACAGGAGCGTCCAGATCATCAGGCCGGGGACGACCTCGATGAGCGGGTTGGCGGCGAGCGGGGCCGTCATCAGACCAGAACGAACGCGAGCAGTCCGCCGATCAGGCCGTAGAAGACGACAGCCTCGGTGAGCGCGAAGCCGAGCCACTGGATGCCCGTAAGCTCGCCGCGGAGCTCAGGCTGCCGCGCGACGGCCTGGATCATCGAGCCGAAGATGTTCCCGATGCCGATGCCGGCGCCGAGCGAGCCGAGGCCGATGCCGAGCGCGAGCGCGATCGCCTTGCCGGCGTCGACGCCGTCCGTGGCGGCGGCGACCACGATTGCAGCGACGTTCATGTGCGTTGCTCCCTCCTTAGTGGTCCGGCTCGATGGCCGAGCCGATGTAGATGGCTGACAGGGCGGCGAAGATGTACGCCTGGATCGAGACGACGATCAGGACCTCGAAGAGGTAGAAGGCAGTCGCGGCCGGCACGACCAGCGGGGCGAGGAAGTAGTTCTCCAGCACGAACATGAGGCCGATGAAGGTGAGGATCAGCATGTGGCCGGCAAGCATGTTCGCGTAGAGCCGGACGGAGAGCGAGATCAGGCGCATGAACTGGCCGAGCACCTCGAGCGGGATGATCAACGGGAGCATCGCCTTTGGAACCTCGGGGATCCAGCTCTTGAAGTAGCCGGCGACGCCGTTGGCGCGGATTCCCTCGACGTGGGTGAAGACCCAGCTCATCAGGGCGAGGGTCAGCGTCACCGACAGGGTCGAGGTGGCCGCGTAGATCCCGAGCGTCGGGAGTTCGATCCCGAAGAGGGTGAATTTCTCGTCCGAGAGCGGCAGCGGGATGAAGCCGATCACGTTCACGACCCAGATGAAGAGCGCCAGCGAGGCGACGTAGGGGAACCAGCGGCCGATCGCCTTCGTCGGCAGGCCCTGCTCGGCGATCTGGGTCTGGGCGATCTCGTAGATCCACTCGCCCACGGTCTGGCGGCGGTCCGGGTCGGTCTTGAGCTTCCAGCGCATCAGGAACCACCCGAGCAGGATGGTGAGGAGCGAGCTGAGGATCAGATAGGCCACGGCCTTGTTGATCGAGAGGTTGAGCGGGCCGAGGTGGATGGGAACCCAATCGTTCAGCTGCCATTCATGGGAGGGGTCGAACTTCTCCTCCTCCCCGCTCTCCGTCGTCGCCGCCAGCGCGTTGACCGGAAGCACGAGGGCGAGCGTCGTCGCGAGGGCGAAGGCGCGTCTCATCGAGCCGGGCCTCCGAAGTACGTGAGCAGCGAAAGCCCGAGCTCGAGCGTGTAGGCGAGCGCGTACAGCAGGCCGGCTGAGACGCCGACCTCCGGGTTGCTCGCCGCGACTGCGATCACGACCACCATCACGGCCACCGGCCGAAACATCATCCCGACTCCCCGCACCCCCGAGGCGGTGAGACTATCCCCGCCCAATGGAAGGCGCGAGAGCAGCAGGCCGAGCGCCTGGGCGGCGACCCAGAGGATCGCTCCGAGGGCCCAGCCACGCAGTGGCCAGCCGGCCACGGCGAAGACCGGCAGGGCCAATGCGATCAGCCCCGCCGCTGCGGTGATGGGCACGGCGCGGCTCGGGACCGGACGGGGAGTTGCCCACAAGGCACCTCTCACGAGAAGGCTCCCCGGTAGCGCCGGTACACGGCGAGGATCGACGCCGGGATCCCGACCACTGCGCCGATGAGCGCGCCGATCGTCCAGGAGCCGGCGGCCCAGCCGATGAGCGCTCCGAGCGCTATGCCACCCGCCGTCGTCCCGATCAACACGGCCCCAGCCCCAGCAGGGTCGAATGTCTGGCGAGGGCCTGGCTCCATCCGAGGCGAGCATACCAGACTTTGTAACAGCGAAAACCCGCATGGCTTGGCGAAAACTGGCGAAGCTTGTAGCTTGAAACCATGCACGTCGAACAGCTCGGAGCCGGGCCGCGAATCGTCCTCGTCCACGGCAGTGTCGCGTTTGGGTGGGACGCGTGGGCGGCGCAGCGGCCCCTGGCGGATCGATTCGCGCTCGTGCTCGTGACGCGGAGCGGCTACCCGCCGAACGCACCACTCGAGCGCATCGATTTCGAGGATCAGGCTCGTGAGCTTGCGGGGCTGCTCGAGCCCGGTGACCACCTGGTCGGCCACTCGTACGGCGGCGTCGTCTCGCTGCTCGCCGCGGCACAGCGGCCGGATGCGCTCGCCTCGCTGACGGTGATCGAGCCGCCGGCATTCGGCGTCGCGCCCGAGGATCCGGCGGTGCAGCGGTTCATGGATGCGTTCCGCGGTGGGTACCCGCGCGATCCCCTGGGTTACCTCAGTTTCTTCCTTCCGCTCGTCGGGTCGGCGATGCGCATGCCCGCTCGTCTGCCGCCCGCGCTCGAGGCTGGCGCGCGAGCCGCGGTCGCGGAGCGGTTCCCGAGCGAGGCCGAGATCCCGTTCGAGGCGCTCCGCGACGCGTCGTTCCCCAAGCTCGTCGTCTCCGGCGGCCACCACGCCGCATTCGATGCGGTCTGCGACGTCCTCGAGCGGGAACTGCGGGCCGAGCGGGCGGTCGTGCCCGGCGCGGGCCACTCGGTCCCGCGGACCGGCGAGCCGTTCAACCGCGTCCTCATCGACTTCGTCGAGCGTCACGGTCGTGCGTGGGGTCAGACCCCGGGTCGAGGCTGAGACAAAAGCGGCACGAGAGTGCGACGTCCACTCCACAATTCGTGGCACTCAAGCCAGGAGGCATGGCCTTTTGGTGGATCGATCGTCACGGGCTCGTTACGGGGTCTGACCCCGTGACTAAGCGCTGCGGCGCTGGGCTTCGCGGCGGGCCCGCTCCTCGCGCCGGCGGATGCGCGGGTTCGCGAGCTTGACGATCTCGAGCAAGTAGGCGATGTAGACCGATGCGGCCAGTGCCGCGATCGCGATCGCGGCGGCGATGAACGCGTTCGATCCGTCCCAGTCACCGTGCGGCCGCGGCGGCAGGAACCGCGTCGTGAGCGCGGCGGCCGCCAGCAGCGCGCACCAGAGGTACATGTAGGCAACGGCGCGCGCCTGGGAGAAGCCGATGTTCAGGAAGCGGTGGTGGAGGTGCGTCCGGTCGGCCTCGTAGAGCGGCTGCCGGTACTTGAGGCGCTTCGCGAAGACGAACGACGTGTCGATGATCGGAATCGCGAGCACGATCAGCGGGAGGATGAGCGTCGCCAACGCGGCGGTCTTGACGAGCCCCTCGACAGCCAGCGTCGCGAGGAGGAAGCCGAGTAGGAGCGCTCCGGAGTCGCCCATGAAGATCCGAGCGGGATAGAAGTTGTGGTGCAGGAACCCGAAGCAAGCGCCGGCGACGATCGCGGCCAAGAGCGCCGCATCGGCGGCCCCCAAAGAGAGCCCGATCACGGCGAAGGTCGAGCCCGCGATGGCGCAGATCCCGGCCGCGAGGCCGTCCATCCCGTCGAGGAAGTTGACCATGTTCATGATCGCCACGATCCAGACGAGCGTCGCCGGCCCCGAGAGCCAGTCCGGCAGCTCCTGGCTCCCGAACCCCGGGAACGTGAAGCGGTCGACGTTGACCCCGAAGCCGATCGCAATCGCGCCCGCCGCCACCTGGCCGGCGAGCTTGCCCCACCACGGCATGCCGCGGAAGTCGTCGATCGCGCCGACGGTGGTCGCCACCGCCGCGCCGAGCATGATCCCGCGGTAGGGCCCGTCCAGGGGGAGGAACGCGAGCGCCGGCACGAAGATCCCGAGCAGGAGCGCGATGCCGCCCAGCCTCGGCACGGGCCGCACGTGCAGTCGCCGCCCCTCCCCCGGTTCGTCGACGACGCCGAGAATGCGCGCAAACCGGCCCACGCCGGGCGTCAGCAGGAGGACGATCAGGAGCGCGAGCGCGAAGCCCCAGAAGACCTCCGGGTTGTCGCGCAGCGTGTCGGCCATCAGTGCCCCTGTCGGCGATACATGCCGGTTGCTGGCCCGCGATCACGCGGCGCCAGAGCCCACCCTCGCCATTGCCAAGGCTGCCAAGCCTTGGCGCAGTCGAGTGCGGCCTCTGGCTTGGTGCTCGCGACCCCGAATTCCGGCGGCATCACCGAAAGGGGCACTACTTCGTCCCGTAGAGGCGGTCGCCCGCGTCGCCGAGACCGGGGACGATGAAGCCGCGCTCGTTCAGACCGCGATCGATCGACGCCGTCACGATCCGCACGTCGGGGTGTTCGGACTGCACCCGCTCGATCCCTTCCGGAGCCGACACCAGGCAGACGAGCGTCACCGACCGCGCGCCCGCCTCCTTGACCTTGGCGATCGCCGCGACGCTCGAGTTCCCGGTAGCCAGCATCGGGTCGAGGACGATCGCGTCGCGCTCGGCGAGGTCCGTCGGCAACTTGACGTAGTACTCGACGGGCTCGAGCGTCTCCTCGTCGCGGTAGAGGCCGATGAACCCGACGCGCGCCCCCGAAACCAGCGAGAGCACGCCGTCGAGCATGCCCATCCCCGCCCGCAGCACGGGGCAGACGGCGACCTTCTTCCCCGAGATCCGCTGCACCATCGTCTTCTCGAGCGGGGTCTCGATCTCGACGTCCTCGGTCGGGAAGTCCTTCGTGGCCTCGTAGGTCAGGAGCAGCGTGACCTCGTTCGCGATCTTGCGGAAATGGACGGTGGGCGTTTCTTTTTCGCGCAGGTACGACAGCTTGTGCTGTACGAGCGGGTGCGTGACCTCGATGACCTGACCTGTGGCGACGGCGCTCACGCGACGTACGTCGTGAAGCCCCGGAACCCCGGGTAGAGCGGCCGCTTCGCGCAGAGCGCCGCCGCCCGCCCGGCGAGCGCGCCGAGGTCCGCCCCTTCCCCGAGCGCGTCGACGATGATCCGTCCCACCTCGGCGAAGTCGTCCTCGTCGAAGCCGCGCATCGTCGCGGCCGGCGTTCCGATCCGGACGCCGGATGCGACCGTCGGCGGCCGCTCGTCGAACGGGACGGTGTTGCGGTTCACCGTCAGCTTCACCTCGGCCAGCCGCTCCTCCGCGTCTTTCCCCGTCCAGTCCGTCCGCCGCAGGTCGAGCTGGAGCAGGTGCGTGTCGGTGCCGCCGGTGAGGACGTCCAGGCCGCCGTCCATCAGCGTCTGCGCGAGCGTGTCGGCATTTGCCCGAACCTGTCTCTGATAGTCGCGGAAGGCCTCCGTCCCGGCGATCTTGAAGCACGTCGCCTTGGCAGCGATCGTGTGCTCGAGCGGCCCTCCCTGCATCCCCGGGAAGACGGCACGGTCGACAGCCTGCGCGTGCTCCTCGCGACAGAGGATGAACCCCGCGCGTGGGCCAGCAAGCGTCTTGTGCGTCGTGGACGTCACGAAATCGCAGTGCGGCACGGGATTCGGGTGCAGCCCGGCCGCGACGAGCCCGGCGAAGTGCGCCATGTCGCACACGAGCAGCGCCCCCACTTCGTCCGCGATCTCGCGGAAGCGATCGGCCTCGACGGTGCGCGGGTAGGCGGAGCCGCCGCAGATGATCAGCTTCGGGCGATGCTCTTTGGCGAGGCTGAGCACCTCGTCGTAGTCGACCACGTCCGTCTCGCGGCTGACGCCGTAGTGGACGATCGTGTAGAGCCGGCCCGAGAAGTTGACCTTGAGACCGTGCGTCAGATGGCCGCCGTGCGAGAGCTCGAGCGACAGGATCGTCTCGCCAGGCTGGAGCGCCGCCATGTACACGGCCATGTTCGTCTGCGCGCCGGCGTGGGGTTGGACGTTCGCGTGCTCGGCACCGAAGAGCTCCTTCGCCCGGTCGATCGCCGCCTGCTCGATCTCGTCGACGACCTCGCAGCCGCCGTAGTACCGCTTGCCCGGGTAGCCCTCGGCGTACTTGTTCGTCGGCGTCGAGCCGATCGCCTCGAAGACGCTCGGCCAGGTGAAGCTCTCAGACGCGATCAGCTCGATCTGACCACGTTGCCGCTCGAGCTCCTGACCGAGCAGCTCGGCGATCTCGGGATCGATCTCCGCGAGGCCCGCGGTGCGGAGGTGCTGCAGCGTCTCCTGCGCGACCGCCATCGGCGCAATCGTATCCCCCGCTCCGGCCATATCGCGTTAATCTCATGGTTCGTTTACCCGTTGCTACTAGGGACAACGTGGGAGAGGGGCGACAATTAAGCGAGCAGAGCTGAGAGGCGCGGCGGTCGCGCTGGCGGTGGCGGCCCTTGTCGGCGCTGCTGGAGGCGGAGCCGTCGGAGTCGACAGCGCCGCGGCGCTTCGATTAGAGCCTCTCCGTCAGCCGCAGCATCGTCCTCGGTTCGAGCATGACACGCTGCTCGTCGAGTTCAAGCGCGGCGTCTCGCGCAGCGGCGTCGCCGACGCCCACGACGCAAGCATTCGGAAGACGATCAAGGCGACAGGTGTCTCGCTCGTCGAGGTCGACGACGCCGCGCAGGCTCGCAAGGCGTTTGACGCAGATCCGCGTGTCGCCCGGGTCGAGCTCAACCACCGCCGCTACGCGCTCGCCACGCCGAACGACCCGCGGTTCGCGGGCCAGCAGCAGTACCTGCTGCCGCTGAGGCTCCCGACGGCGTGGGACGTCAGCCGCGGCTCGACCGCGGTGAAGATCGCGATCGCAGACACCGGCGTCGACCTCGACCACCCCGACCTCGCGTCACGGATCGTCCCCGGCTACGACTTCGTCAACGGCGACGCGGTGCCGCAGGATGACGAGGGGCACGGCACGATGGTCGCGGGCATCGCTGCGGCGGCGACGGACAACGGGGTCGGCATCGCGGGCGTCGCCTGGAACGCGTCGATCATGCCGTTGAAGGTGCTCGACAACACCGGCGCCGGAAATGACTTCGACATCGCGGACGCGATCACGTGGGCCGCCGACAACGGCGCCCTGGTGATCAACCTCTCGCTCGGCGGCCCGTTGAGCAGCATCACGCTTTACGACGCAATCGATTACGCGCGGAAGAAGGGCGCGGTCGTCGTCGCTGCCGCCGGGAACGACGGCGCGCCCGTCTCGTCCTACCCGGGCCTCTACGCGGATGTCGCAGTCGGCGCCACGGACGGCGCCGGCGATGCGGCGTGGTTCTCGAACTCCGGCTACTGGGTCGACCTGGCCGCGCCCGGCATCGACGTGACCTCGACTGCGCTCGCCCCCGGCTCGGCGGAGGCGTACGCGAAGGGCGCGGGAACATCATTCGCGTCCCCGATCGCCGCCGGGATCGCGGCACTGGTACGGGCGCAGCATCCCGAGTGGAGCCAGCAGCAGGTGGTAACACAGGTTCTGCGGGGGTGGGACCGCGGGCCGCGGGGCCTCGACGCCTACTACGGGCTCGGTCTCGCGGACGCCTACGCCGCCGTCGGAGCGGCCGGCCAGGCGCCGGCGGCGCAACCGGCCGGCGACGCGAACGAGCCGAACGGCGCACCGAAGCGCGCGACGCCCATGCTCGCCTCGGCGACGGGAACGATCTCGCCGGAGGGAGACGAGGACTTCTTCGCCGTCGACGTCCCGGCGCCGAAGTGGTTCAGCGCCACGGTCACGCCTCCGGCGCTCTCTCCGACGGTGCGCGCCGTCGAGACGGATCCGAGGATCGACGCGCTGGGACCAAGCGGCCAACACCTCCGCCTGGGCTCCGGTGTCGAGAATACGCCCGGGCGGCGGGAGGCGGTGCTCGTGCCGGCGGCCACGGCCGGCCGCTACTACCTCGACGTTTCGAGCATGGCCTCGTCTCGAGGTTCCTACGCGCTCTCCGTCGCGGACGCGCGAGCTCCCGCTTTGTTCGACGACGAGCAGTGGCGCTCGTTCAACGGCGTCGAGTACCTCCGCGACCTCAAGCTCGCCGACGTCACCGGCGACAGGCGCACGGACGTCCTGTCGGCGGCATTCGACAAGCTGATGCTGCTGCCGCAGAAACCGACCGGCGGCCTCGGCGAGCCGCAGTGGTTCCCGATCGACCAGAACTGGTCATACGGGATCTCGCCTGGCGACCTGGACGGAGACGGGGCCGTCGACGTCGCCGTGGCGACGATGGCCGGGCCGCAGATCTTCTATGCACGGTCGGGCACGCTTTCGGCCGGACCACTTCTTTCGCAGCCGTCGCCGCCGCGGGACGTCGTCGTCGCGGACATGGACGGCGACTCGCGCCGCGACGTCGTCACGCTGGGCGACGACACGCAGATCCGCATCTTCAGGAATGCCGGCGGCTCGACATTCGACGTCACGACAGTCAGCCCGTCCGGCGACTGGAGCCTTGCCGTCGGCGACGTGACCGGCGACGGTCTCCTCGACATCGCCGGCTGCGCGTCGGGCTTCGCCGGGATCGACGTCTACGCCCAGAGCGCGACCGGCGGCTTCGCCAGACGGAGGTACGAGGCCTGGTGCGGCGACGACGTCGTCCTAGCCGACATGACCGGCGACGGCCGTACCGATCTCGTCACGAACGGCATCCGAACGCAGGTCTTCGCGCAGGCGAGCGACGGCACGCTGTCGGAACCGGATACGTACTCGGGCCTGAGCGAGGGCTATCTCGCGGCGGGTGATCTGAACGCGGACGGCCGCGCCGACCTGACGGAGATCGCCCACAACTCGTGCTACTTCCGGCAGCTGAGCCAGCTCGACAACGGACTGCTAGCCCTGGCGACCGAGGACTGCCGCGCCAAGTACTGGGACGGCCCGATGGCGATCGGGGACGTCACAGGCGACGGAAAGGCCGACGTCGTACTGGCCCAAAACGGCGGCACGCTCGTGACGTTTCCACACTCCGCCTCCGACGCGCCGCGGATGCCCGACCCGGCCGAGTTCTGGGTCGAGAACGTCAATCCACCCGACTTCGCACTCGACGTTCCAGTTGCGACCGAGCCGGCTATCGACTTCGGCAACGACCCCGCGATGCACATCGGCGCGAGCCTGATCAGCGGGCTCACCGGCCGCGAGGCGCCCAGCGTCCCCCGCCACGACCACTCGACGTTGTCGGCGACGATCCGGCCTGCGACGGGGCTCGCGCCGGGGACGCCGTATCTCCTGGCGCAGGACCCCGCGTACTACAACGCCGAGGCACAGCGGCTCTCGAACGCCTCCGTCAGCTTCCGGTTCACGACCGCCGGCGCGCCCGACACGACGGTTCCGGATACGACCCTCACTGGCGATCCGCAGTACTGGACGGGGAAAGCGGACCCTGTCTTCACCTTCACGGCGTCCAAGGTCGGCTCGATGTTCGAGTGCTCGCTCGACGCCCTCGGCTTCTACCCCTGCGCGTCGCCGCGCACCTACGACGGCCTCGGCGCCGGCTCGCACACGTTCCGCGTCCGCACGATCGACGCGGCCGGCCGCACGGACCTCACGCCGGCGACGATCACGTGGACGGTGCCGGCCGCGACCCCCGGCGTCCCTGAGAACGACGCGTTCTCCGATGGGATCGCGCTCCGCGTCGCAAGCAGCAGCTTCGACATGTACAACACCGGCGCCAGCAAGGAGGTGGGCGAGCCGAACCACGCCGGAAACGTCGGCGGACACTCGATCTGGCTCCGGTGGCGCGCCCCGCGGTCGGGGACGATGACGATGGAGACGCGCGGGCCCTCGATCGACACCCTGCTCGCCGTCTACACGGGCTCGAGCGTCGACTCACTCGGGCTCATCGCGGCGAACGACAACCGGTCCTCGACCGACACGACGAGCAAGGTGACCTTCCCGGTCAGCGCCGGAGCGACCTACCGCGTCGCGCTCGACGGCAAGAACGGCGCCGCCGGCTACGTCTCGTTCAGCTACAGCGCGACGCTCAGCGGCCCCGCGAACGACGGCTTCGCGAACCGCGAGGCGCTCACGGGCGCCTCAGGGACCGTCTTCGCCTCGAATGCGGGCGCGACGTCCGAGGCCGGCGAGCCCGGATCGGAGTCCTTCCCGCAGCCGATGTCGATCTGGTACCGCTGGACGCCCCCGAAGAGCGGCCTCTACTGCTTCGACGTCAACGGCAGCGCGACAGGGCGTGACTTCGACCTCTACACGGGTTCAAGCCTGACCTCCCTCACGCCCGCGGGAGTCAAGGTCGGCGGAGGCCGCAGCGGGCAGATCTACCTCGTCGCGGCGGCGGGCGCGACGTACGTGATCCGCCTGAACGACCAGTACAACCCCGGCGACTGGCTGCTGAACTGGAGCGACGGCGTGTCCGCGGCGACGCCCGACACCACGCCGCCGGAGGGGAACCCCACGGTATCGAGCACGCAGCTTTCCGACTGGTCGAACGACAACACCGTCGACGTGACTTGGTCGGGAGCAACCGACAGCGGCAGCGGCGTCGACGGCTACTCCTACAGCTGGACGCAGAGCGCGACGACTGTGCCCGATACGGTCAAGGAGGCGGAGGAGACGGTAAGTGCGGCGACGAGCCCTCCGCTCGCCGACGGGGAGTGGTGGTTCCACCTCCGGACAGGCGACAACGCCGGCAACTGGAGGTCGCCCGTCCACCTGGGGCCCTTCAAGATCGACACGGCGCCGCCCAGCAATCCGACGCTCTCGAGCACGAGTCACTCACCCGGCGCATGGTCCAGCGACGCCACCGTCGACATCTCCTGGACGGGCGCGACCGACGCGGCCAGCGGCGTCGACGGCTACTCCTACGTGTGGTCGCAGAGCGCCGCCACGTCCCCTGACCAGACGAAGGACAGCGCGCCGGTGAGCCCGCAGCTCGCGGACGGCGCCTGGTGGTTCCACCTGCGCACGGTCGACGCGGCGGGGAACTGGACCGCCGCAGTGCACATCGGGCCCTTCCGGATCGACACGGCGGCGCCCTCGAACCCGGCGCTGTCGACGACCCACCCGTCGGACTGGACGTCGGACCGGACGGTCGACGTGGCCTGGAGCGGAGCAGCCGACGGCGGCAGCGGCGTCTCCGGCTACTCGCACGAGTGGTCGCAGAGCTCGAGCACGTCGCCCGACGCCGTCGAGGACACGGCTGGAACGAGCGCCACCAGCGCGACGCTGTCCGACGGCTCCTGGTGGTTCCACCTGCGGACGCGTGACGCCGTCGGCAACTGGAGCACCCCAATCCACCTCGGCCCGGTGAAGATCGACGGGACGGCGCCTGGCAATCCGGCGCTGTCGAGCCCGAGCCACACCGTCGACACGTGGTCGCACGATGCGACGGTGGAGATCGCGTGGTCGGGCGCCGCGGACGCGCACAGTGGCGTGGACGGCTTCTCGTACGCGTGGTCGCAGCAGGCGGCCACCGACCCGGGCACCGCGAAGAGCCTCGAGGAGAGCGTCGGCGGCACGACCAGCGAGCCGCTGGCCGACGGCTCGTGGTGGTTCCACCTTCGTGCGCGGGACAACGCCGGAAACTGGTCGGTGCCGGTTCACATCGGGCCGTTCAAGATCGACGTGACGCCGCCGAGCAATCCGACGCTCACGAGCCCGAGCCACGCAATCGGCGCCTGGTCACGGGACGCCGACGTCGTCGTCTTGTGGACCGGCGGCGAGGCGGTCGACGGCTACTCGTACGAATGGTCGGAAGCGCCGGCGAGCCTCCCGGACACGACGAAGGACGCCGA
>DATFQN010000037.1:0-11741 GCA_035264165.1 Gaiellaceae bacterium | reverse complement strand
GCGGGTCGCGACCACTGCGTCCGCCGCCTCGACGCTGGCCGCATGGCCGGTCACCGCGCCTATGAACTCTTCGCGCTCGAGCGCGAGAAGCTCGACGTCGCCCTTCGCGCGGACCGTCGCTGTCCGAGGCACGTCCCGCAGTAGCGCGATCTCTCCGAAGTAGCCACCCGGACCGGTGACGGCCACGACCTCGCCGTCAGAGATGATCTCCACCTCGCCCTCCGCGACGATGTAGAAGCGGTCGCCCATTTCGCCCTGCCGGAAGACCTCACGCGCGGTCTCGACGCGGACGGGCGCCAGGGAGCCCGCGAGGCTCTCCAGCACGGGTGGCGGCAAGGGCTTGAAGATTTCGATCCCGCGCAGGAGCGTGAGCTCGCGCTCGGGGATCGGCACCTCATCGAGCGGAGCCAGGCGGCGATGGCTGAGGATCGTGAGCACCGGCAAGAGCGCACCGGTGACGATCAAGGCGCCACGCACGCCGAGAGCCTCGATCAGGAGCGGGGCAACGATCGCCCCGATTCCGATCCCCCCGACCCAGAGCGCCTGAACAGCGCCGAACACGCGCGCCAGCACCTCATCCGGCACGGCGCGCTGGAGCAGCGTGAACGCAGAGACGTCGACGAGCGTGTTCCCGAGCCCGACGAGGCCGAGGAAGAGCAGGGCCGGCGCCGGCTCGGGCACGAGTCCGATCAGCGCGATCGGGATCCCCCAGAGCAGGATCCCGAGGAGGAAGTTCGTCGTCAGCCGCCGCCCGATCAGTGCCGCCGAGATCAGTGCCCCGATCAGGCCGCCGATGCCGACCGCAGAGTTCAAGTAGCCGACGCCGCCCTCGCCGAGGTCGAGCAACTGGAGGGCCGTCACCACGATCAGGACGTTCAGCGCGCCCGCGACGAGCGTCTGCGCCGAGAGCAGGAGCACGAGCACTCGCAGACCCGGCTCACGGGCGAGCGTCACGAATCCCGCGCCGAACTCGGCGAGCACCCCGGACGTCCGCTCCCGCCGTTCGGGCTTCTCGTCGACCCGTACGCGGCTGATCAGGAACGCCGAGAGCAGGAAGGCGGCGGCAGTCGCCGCGAACACCACCTCCGTGCTTGTCGCCGCGAGGAGGACGCCGCCGATCGCCGGGCCACCGAAGATCGCGAGGCTCTCGATCGTGCTCGAGACGACATTTGCCGCCGTCAGCTCCCGCGGCGTGGTTGCGAGGGTCGGCAGCAGCGCCGACTCCGCCGGCCCCTCCGCCGAGTTCACGACCGCCGTCAGCGCCGAGAGCAGGACGACGAGCTCGAACGGCCCGTCGACGACGAGCACGACCACGGTCAGCGCGACGAGACCGGTGCGGAGCAGCTCGGCCACGAGCAGGACGCGCTCGCGCCGGTAGCGATCCGCGAGCATCGCCGAAAACGGCGACGCAATGGCGGAAGGGATGAACCGGAGGAGCCCGACGAGGCCCACTGCGGCCGCTCCACCCTCCTGGTACGCAAAGACCGCGAGGGCGATCCCGTAAGCCCAGTACGAGAAGATCGAGACCGCCCACGCCGTCTCGAGACGGCGGATGTCCGGGTTGCGGAAGACGCGGCCGAACGAGCGTGCGGCGTCGCCGAATCGATCCCGCAGCGCGCTCACCCGCGGAGCATCCCACACGCGAGATTGTGTTTTTCGCACGATGTGGGAAGATTCCGGGGCCCACTCCCGTCTAGTGAGTCGGAAGCAGTCAAGGCACGAAAGGAGACAGGACGTGTCTGAGGACTTCGACAAGAACCATCCCGAGCCCGAGGCCGAGCAGCGCGACGACGAGGACGTCGAGGCGCACTGGCAGAAGCCAGCCGCCGCGCCAGAGGCCGCCGCGATCGAAGAGGGGCCAGACGTCGAGGCTCACCGCCTCATCCCCAAGCACAAGCCGTAACAAAGCAGGAACGTTCCTGAAGCCGGGGCAGCGCCCCGGCTTCAGCGTGTCAGGAGCGCTTCGAGCGAGCGGATGAGGTCGAGGCCGGCCTGTCGCTTCGACCCTTCGAGCCGTTCGACCTCGCCTGCGAGGCGGGCGAGCGCACCCATCTGCGCGTCGCTGTCCTCGAGCACCGCCTTCGCCCGTCGTGCCTTGCGGAGCAGGTCGAGCGCGATCGCGGCCTGGTTCGCGAACAGCCCGAGCAGCTCCATCTCCGCGAGCGAGAACCGCGACTCCTGCGGACGGTCGAGCACCTGGAGCACGCCGACGGAGTCCTCCTCGTTGATCAGCGGGACCGCCATCAGGCCCTTTGGCGTGTAGCCCGTCCGCTCGGCGATCTCCTGACCGCCCCAGCGCGGGTCGTGGCTGACGTCCTCGAGGACGAGCGGCTGGCGGGTCACGAGCACCCACCCGGCGATGCCGGTGCTGGACGGGATCCGATTGCCGAGCAGCGCTTGGGCGCCGAGCCCGGAGACCGCCTCGAAAACGAGCTCGTCGGTCTCGTCGTCGTAGAGGAAGATCGTCGCCGCCTGGGCGGAGAAGATCCCGCGTGCCACTTCGACCGTCGACTGGAGCAGGGCGCGGTGGGCGTTCTCGGAGGCCATCACCCCCGCGGCCACGGCCGCCCGCAGGTCGCTAGTCATCGGTGTCGACGTTCGACGCCGTCAGGTACAGCGTGCTCTTGAGCTGGAAGGGCGTGAGCTCCGGGTGCATGCCGAGGACGAGCGCACAGATGCCCGTCATGTGCGGCGTCGCGAAGCTGTTTCCCGTCGAGCGGGCACTGCCTCCCGCGAGCCACGCCACTTCGACGTCGACGCCACGGGCGAAGAACTCCACCGGGGGCTTCGGGTTGTAGTAGTAGGTCAGCGGGTCGGGCTCCTCGTGGCTACCCACGGAGATCACGGACGAGAAGCGCCACGGGTAGCTCTCGACAGGCATGTTGTGCGCGGAGGCGACGAGGACGGTCCGGCGGAAGTACGCGGCGTCCGCCGCCTCGTGAAGCATCCCTGCGAACTGGCTCTTCGTCGTGGAGAGGCTCATATTGATCACGTGGAAGCCCTGCTCCACAGCCCAGCGCAAGCCCCCTAGTAGGGCCGTGCCGCTGCCCGTGAAGCCGGCGCCGAGAACCCGGACGCTGAAGATCGAGCAGTCAGGCGCGATCGACCGGACGATCCCCGCACACGCGGTGCCGTGGCCGCAGAGGTCGCCCTCGGCGTCTTCCACGACCCGGATCTCGTCGCCGGGCCCCACCTCGACGGCGACGGCGCCGTCGATCTCGCCGACCATGGGGTGGCCGAGCTCGATGCCGCTGTCGAGGATGCAGACCTTCACGCCCTTGCCGGTCGAGTCGCCCCAGGCCCACTCGCGCGTGACGCGTCCGGGCCATTCCGTCGGAAGCTCCAGGCTCTCGGCCGAGCCGGCAGGAAGGCTCCAGGCCGGCAGATGCTCCGCGCTTGACATAGCTCGATCCTACGTCTGCGCGGACGCCAGAGCCTCGCGCGCCGACGTCGACGCCGCTTCGGCCACACTCCTCGCGCGGATCGCCCGCGGGTCGTCCGGCGCGACGGTGAGGTTGCCGACCACGAGGTCCGCGGCAGCTCTGGCGGCGGCTTCCGCCAGAAGCGCCGCCGTGACGGCGTCGCCACGGCGCTCCAGCGTGCCGCGTTCCGCGACGAGCGCCGCGAGCGAAGCAGCGTCGGCCGAGGCCTCCGCGATCACGAGCGGGATCTCCGCCGCGCGCGCCAGGACCTGGCCGAGTGCCATGTTCCTGACCTCCGCCTCGAGCTCACTCGGGAGATGGAGCGCCGCGAGCGCCTCCTCGTAGGCCTCGGCGTCACTCTGCGCCAGCGGCGCTGTGCGCCGGCGGAGCTGCTCGGCCTGCGCGACGGCAGCTCGAGCCTCGGGCCAGTCCGGAGAGGCCCGCGCGGCCTTCGCGCAGAGCCCCGCCGCCATCGTCACGGCGATCGCCGCCGCCGAACCGCCGCCCGGAGCCGGGTCCTCGTCGGCCAAGGCATCGAGGAATGCGCTCAGCGAGAGGCCGAGAAGATCCCCCGTGACAACCACGAGGGTGATTCTGGACCTATCGTGGGCCTATTTCTCGTCGAGGCGGCGGCGGATGATCTCGATGTTCTGCGTGTGGGCGACCACGTCTGCTTCCTCGAGCGCGGTCTCCGGATCCGCGACCAATCGGCGGCGGTAATCCTCGTCCGCCTTCGCACGCTCGACGATCTCGCCGAGGCGCTCCAGGGCGACCGGCAGCTCCTTGGCCGCCTTCACCCAGGCTTCAGGGGCGGGCGGAAGCGCGCTCAAGAGCGCCCCGAGCTGTTCCTCGTCATAGCTGGTCACAACATCACCAGTACTCAAGACGCGCTGACGTCCGGATTTCTTCCCTCGAGCTCGACCTTGAGCTTCGCGAGACACCGTGAGATGCGGCTCGCGATCGTGCCCGCCGGCAGCTCGAGCGCCTCGCTGATCGTCCGGTAGCTCTCGTCCCGTGCAAAGAAGCGGTCGAGGATGTCCTGGCAGCCGTCGGGGAGGATCGCCAGGGCCTCGTGGACCGCCATCGACTCGTCGACCCGGTCGATCGCGTCGTCGACGTCCATGGGATCGACTGAGTCCTCGGGCTGCTCGTGAGAGCCGGCGCGCAGGCGGTCGATGCACAGCCGCCGCGTGAGCTGAGCGAGCCACGGCCTGATCGCCTCGTCGTCGCGAAGCTTGTTCAGATGCTCGTAGGCACGCGCGAAGACCTCCTGGAAGACGTCCTCGGCGTCGTGCTCCTGCAGCTTGAAGGCCTGAACCGCAATGGCATAGACGTACCGCGAGAACCGGTCGACGAGCTCGTTCCACGCCGCCTCGTCGCCGGCGCGGCAGCGCGCGACCAGCTGGCCGTCTGTCAGTTGCGCATGCATCCCCATCGCCCTGACCGTCTCCACGCCCACAGTTTGAAGGATTCAGCGGGATTTACGACGCGAGCTTCGGCTGCAGGAAGAGCCGGCGCCAGGCCGTCCACCAGTCGTCTCCCCGTGAGACGACCGACTCGAGGCCGGTGACCTCGACTCCCTGCCGGCCGCGGTACTTCTCGACTTCACTCGGGTTGAGGAACTCCACCGCGATCTCGCACGGCTTGCCCGGGTCGTACGGCTCGACGGCGTCAAGCTTCTTCAACGACGACCTCGCGCCCTCCTCGATCAACTCGCGGGCCCGGAGCGGCGCGATGTTGCGCGCCGACGCCCTTCCGATGCCCCACTTCACGGTGACCGTCGTGACACCGTCTCCGAGGAGCGCCTTCGCCTCGCGGCCGGTCGCCTCGTCGCCCGTGACGAGCACGACGGGACAGTCCCACGTGCCGCAGAGCGCTGCATTGATGCCGGTCTCGCCCACGAGCACGCCGTTGAAGCGGAGGCTGCGCCACTCCCGGCCGCTGACTGTGTGGCTGAGCACTCCGTCGGGCGTCCCGGCCATCGCGTGCATGCCGACGAGCAGGCAGGCGTCGCAGCCCTGCTCCAGAAAGCCGGTGTACTCGGTCCAGGTCGACTGGACGACGTAGTCGCAGGCCTCGTCGAGCAGGTCGGGCACGAGCGAGTTGAAGCTGTACGACTTGCCGGCCCCGTGGTGGTCCATCACCACGATCTCCTTCGCGCCGGCCTTCTTGGCGCCCCGAACGGCGGCGTTGATCTCCTCCGTGTAGAGCTTCCGTCCCTCCTCGTACAGCGGCTCGCCGGCGTTGGTCTGATCGGCGCGGACGATGCCCGAGACGCCCTCCATGTCACTGATGATGTGAACCCGCATGGCGGTAGTTTCCCCCCGTGGAGACGGGTCTGCGCGGGAAGCGGGTGCTCGTGACCGGTGCTTCGGGCGGCATCGGGTCGGCCTGCGTGCGGGCTTTTCAGGAGGAAGGCGCCGAAGTCGTCGCGCACTACCACCAGTCGCGCGAGCGCGCGGAGGCGCTCGGCGACGTCCAGCTCGTCCAAGGCGACCTGACGCGGGAGGAGGAGGCGGATCGGGTATTCGACGAGGCCGGCGCGCTCGACGTCTGCATCGCGGTCGCCGGCGTCTGGCCCCGCGACGACGTGCCCGTCTGGGCGCTGCCGCTCGAGCGCTGGGAGCGGACGCTGCGCGAGAACCTGACGGCGACGTTTCTCACCGCCCGCGGGTTCCTCCGAGGCGTCGCGCGCCGCGGGCATGGGAACCTCGTGGTGACCGGCTCGACCGCCGGCCTCGTCGGCGAGGCGGGGCACGCCGATTACGCCGCCGCGAAGTCCGCAGTCGTCCACGGCCTCCTGCTCAGCCTCAAGAACGAGGTGGTGCGGGTCGCACCGGGCGCCCGGGTCAACGCCGTTTCCCCCGGGTGGACGGCGTCGCCGATGACGCGGGAGGAGCTGAACGATCCGACGTTTGTGGAGGCCCTGACGCGGACGATGCCTCTACGGAAGGTCGCGACGCCCGAGGACGTGGCCCGCCAGGTCGTCGTGCTGGCCTCGGACGAGATTTCCGGCCACGTCACCGGACAGGTCGTGGTCGTCGCCGGAGGAATGGAGGGACGGGTGCTCTGGACTTCCTGAACCTGTTGTGGCTCTTCCTGATCGTGATCACGCTGCAGCCCGCGCTCGCGCGGTGGCTGCTCGCGAGGGCCAGGCGCCAGGCTCTGCAGCGGATCTCCAGCAGGCGCGACGCAACCGTCATCACTTTGATCCACCGGCAGGAGACGGTCTCGTTCCTCGGCATCCCGCTGATGCGGCACATCGACATCGACGACGCGGAGAGCGTGCTCCAGGCGATCCGGGAGACGCCGAGCGGGCGCCCGATCGAGATCATCCTCCATACGCCGGGCGGCCTCGTCCTCGCCTCGCGCCAGATCGCGTCGGCGCTTGCGGACCACGACGGCAGGATCACCGCAGTCGTGCCGCACTACGCCATGAGCGGCGGGACGATGATCGCCCTCGCCGCGGACGAGATCCTCGTCGACGCACACGCCGCGCTGGGCCCGATCGATCCGCAGATCAACCAGTACCCCGCGGCGAGCCTCGTCGCGGTGGCGGAGCGGC
Organism: Gaiellaceae bacterium; assembly: GCA_035264165.1. Classification (GTDB taxonomy): domain Bacteria; phylum Actinomycetota; class Thermoleophilia; order Gaiellales; family Gaiellaceae; genus JACDAN01. Next base: position 4,754 of record DATFQN010000037.1, on the reverse strand, counting down.
CGGGTCCGCACACCGACGAAACCCTGATCCTGGCCGACGTCTCGCAGAAGGCGCTCCACCAGGTACGGGTCTTCGCAGAGGAATTGCTGCAGAAGCACATGGAGCCTGCGCAGGCGCGCGAGGTCGGGCGGATCCTCTCCTCCGGGCTCTGGACGCACGACCACCCGCTGATGCCGCGCGATCTCGAGGGCCTCCGCCTGCCCGTAAAGGTCGGCGTGCCCGACGAGGAACGCCAGCTGCTGCGGCTGTACCCGCAGCCGCGCGGCCGCGCAGGAGTTGAGTACATCCCCGGCCGCCCCGCGTCTCCCGGAATGCCGCCAGGGCGCGAGGTCCCTCGTCCGAGGCGCGCCCGCGTACCCAACAAGTAGCGGCGCGTTTCCGCGCCGCAGAAACCCCAGCCGCAGGTCCTTGCCGTTAGTCCCCGACGGTGGAGTCGCCCTCTCTATCGGCAGGAACGGTCCCGGACCAAATACTCAGGCGGGGCCGCCGCCCGGCCCCGCCTGATCTCTCGAGTAGAGAGCCGTGGGAGTCAAGCCTCGCCGCAAAGAGAGAGGCCGCTCTGTGTGTCACCCGTGTGGGCTCGCCGCATCGAGCCCCCGGTCTGCGACCTAGGCCCCGCCGCATCGGGCCCCAATCGCTTGCAGGCGCACTATGCGTGGCCGCCTTCGCTTGATCCATCACCCGATGGGAGTTGATTGGGCTGCTTCACACACTCCTCGCGGAACTCCGCCGTCGCGCCCTCGCCCGGCCTAGAGTTCTCGCGATGCCGAGGAGTTTCGAACAGCGCCTAGAGACCGGCCCGATCGTCGTCGCCGACGGCGGCATGGGGGTCCTCGTCTCGGGCGCCGTTCCGCGCGTCCGGTGCCCCGAAGAGGCCAATATCCGCGCCCCGGAGGCGGTCGTCTCGCTCCACGTCAGCTTCATCAACGCCGGCGCGGACCTGATCGAGACGAACACGTTCGGGGCGAACCGCCGCAAGCTGGCGAGCCACTTCCTCGAGGACGAGGTCGAAAAGATCAACAGCTCGGGGGTGAAGCTCGCCCGGGAGGCGCGGGAGATCTCTGGGCGCGACGTCTTCATCGGCGGGTCGATCGGCCCCCTCGGTGAGCACACGGGCGACCTCGCGCACGACTACCGGGCGAGGATCTTCCGCGAGCAGGCTGCGGCGCTGGACGCGCGCGGCGTCGACCTCTTCGTCGTCGAGACGTTCTTCGAGCTCGACGAGCTCCGGGTCGCGATCGAGGCGGTACGGGAGGTCTCGTCGCTCCCGATCGTGGCGATGCTGACCTTCGACGAGCAGGGCGAGACGCTGGGCGGCGTCTCTGCGAAGAACGCCACCGAGGCACTCGCCGACAGCGGCCTGGCGGCGATCGGCGCCAACCATGGCGCCGGAATCCATGCGGCGCTGACGGCGCTGAACGAGATGCACGCGACGAACGGCGACCTCGCCCTCGCGGCGATGCCGAACATCGGGCTTGCCAGCCTGGCCGGTAACCGGCTCGTCTTCCCACACGCGACGCCTCAGTACTTCGCGGATTTCGCCGCGCACGCGCGAGATCTCGGTGCGCGCATCATCGGCGGCTGCTGCGGGACGACGCCCGTCGAGATCGAGGCGATCGCCGCCGCCGTCGCTTCCGAGCGCACGGCGAGCTCGCCTCTCGTCGTCCACGAGCGCGAGGTCGTCCTCTCGGTCGTCGGAGCGCCGGAGGAGACGCGCCTCGGCCGGATGCTCGAAGAGGGCGAGTGGGTCGTGTCCGTCCAGCTCGACCCGCCGCTCGGCGGCAACCACCGCGGCATGCTCGAGGTCGCGAAGGGCCTCGAGGACGGCGGCGCCGCGATCGTGGACATCAACGACAACGCGACGGCGCGCGCAGGCATGAGCGCGCTGATGCTGTCGGTCGCGATCGAGCGGACGACCGGGGTCGAGACGATCCCCCACCTGACCACGCGCGACTCGAGCGTCCTCGGGCTCGAGTCGCAGCTGCTCGGCGCGCACGCGGAGGGGATCCGGAACGTGCTCGCCGTGACGGGTGACCCCCCCGAGGTCGGCGACTATCCCGGGTCGCGAGGGGTCTACGAGGTCGACTCGATCGGGCTCGTGCAGCTGATGGCGCACCTGAACCGCGGCGAGGACTACAACGGCAGGGCGATCGACGCCGCGACGTCGTTCCACATCGGCGTCGCCGTAAACCCTTCGGCCGACGACCTCGACCTGGAGCTGGAGCGCTACCGCCGGAAGATCGAGGCGGGCGCGCACTACGCCATGACCCAGATCCTCTTCGACCTCGAGTATCTCGACCGCTTCCTCGACCGGCTCGGCGGCGAGTCGCCGATCCCGATGCTGATCGGCATCTTCCCGGTCTGGAGTCACCCGCTGGCGCTGCGGCTCCACAACGAGGTCCCGGGGATCATCGTCCCCGAGAGCGTCCAGGAGGCGCTCCGCGAGGCGGGGCCGGACGGGCCGCAGGTCGGTATGGAGATCGCCCAGGAGCTGATTGAGGCCTCGCGGGACCGCGCCGCGGGCGTCTACCTGGTCGCGCCGTTCAGACGGCCGCTGGGCGTGCTCGAGCTGTTAACCCACGCAGTCGCCGGTTGAGACCGGCTGTCCGTCGCGCGCGTCGGCGACCGCGTCGTCGACGGCGTCCGGCGGCACGGCGTAGCCGGCCTCGCCCTCGATGCGGGCCGCGAAGACCGTCCCGACCACACGCCCCGAAGCATCGAGGAGCGGCCCGCCGGAATTGCCCGGGCGCACGTCGCCGCGCAGGCTCGTGATCCGCCGCGCGACAGGGCCGCGGCCGTAGGCGTCCACGCTCAGCACCGCCGTCGTGCGCCCGACGCGCGCCGGCCGCGCGGTGAGCGGTCCGTTGTCCGGGTAGCCGAGCACGGCGCCGGCAGTACCTATCCGCGGCTCGGCCTGCGCGAGCGGCGGAGCCTTCAGGCCCGGCACGCGAAGCACGGCGACGTCGTTGCGAGCATCGAACGCCACGGGGGTGGCGGCGAGCGGCGCGCTTCCGGCGCGGTCGACCGCCGTATCCGTCTCTCCAGCGACGACATGCGCGTTCGTCACCACGAGCCCATTCGCTGCGACCCAACCCGAGCCCTCGAGGCCGAGGCCGCAGGCAGTTCCGACAACGCGGACGACGCTTCGCGCCGCCCGCCTGATCTCGGGCTCGCGAAGCACCGAGGGATCCGGTGGGCCGACAGGCGGCGCCGGGCCGGCGATCGAGGGGAAGGGATCGACACGCGCCAGGGCGCGGAGCGCCCGACGCGGCGGCACGAGCTCGTTGAGCTCGCTCAGGATGGCGGAGCCCTGAACCTCGCGGCGAAGCTCCCGCTGTCCGGGCAGCTGGAGTGCCACGGCCGCCGCGATCCAGACGAGCGCCAGCCCCGCGAGCGCGCCGAAGGCGAAGCCGCCCGCGGAATCGGCGGTGCGCAGCGGGCCGACGGGCAGGCGGCGGCGGATGGCGACGCCGATCGACGAGCCGAAGATCTCGAACAGCACGGCGAAGCCGGCCGCGCCGAGGAGCGCCACGAGCGGCGTGTACGGCGACTCCGAGCCGTCCGGAAGCAGGTGCGGCGCAACCCGCGCCCCGATCACGCCGCCCACGATCACGCCCACCGCCGAGAGGGCGCTGATCACGAGGCCCTGCCACAGCCCGAGGAGCGCGGTGACGGCGACGAGGGCGAGCACGATCCAGTCGAGCCGTGTCACGAGCCTTCTGTACGGTAGAGCGCGCGATGAACGGGGCCGAACTGCAGGAGTTCATCGACCGCTACAACGCCGCGTGGAACGACCACGACGTCGACGCGATCCTCGAGATGCACGCTGACGACTCGGTGTTCGAGAACCACACGACCGGCGACGTCAACGTCGGCAAGGCGGCGATCGGGAACGCGATCCGGGGGATCTTCACCGTCTTTCCCGACCTCGAGTTCGAGACGCGGCGCCAGTACATCCGGGACGGCCTCGTGGTGCAGGAGTGGACGGCGCGCGGCACGCACTTGGGGAAGATGTCGCGGGCCGGTCTCCAGGTGGAGCCGACGGGGCGAACCGTCGAGTACCGCGGGATGGACGTGATCCCGCTGCACGACGGCAAGGTCGCGCGGAAGGACGTCTACTCGGACGGCGTCACGCTGCTCCGCCAGCTGGGCCTGACCGAGATCTAGCGCGGCTACACTGCTTTCTCTGCGCCAGGGGGCGTAGTTCAGTTGGTTAGAACGCCGGCCTGTCACGCCGGAGGTCGCGGGTTCGAGTCCCGTCGCTCCCGCTAAATCCCTGCAAATTGGCATAATTCGTTGTCGGTTCAGACGCTAGATTGGAGCCGACTACACAGACTTTTTTTCGGAGCAACCCGAAAGGGCCAAAAACGGCGCGAAAGCCCGAGCGCGGATCACGATTTCAAGCCGATTCCGAACGACGTGAGGCCCGGTCACGAAGGCGTCGTGCGACTACACGAAGTAGCCGGAGGTCAACGTCCTTCGAATCTCGCACACCCGCGCGGCGATGATCGCTGGGAAGCAGCGATTCACAGCCGCCGCCGCCGGCGACTTGCGTTCAAAGGAACGTGAGCGATGCGGGAGCCGACCTGGGCCAACCCCCGCATGCGCACCAAGCTTGACGATCAGAAACCGCAGTACGGGCTAGGAGCGTCGAGCTCGCCGCGGAAGGCTCCTCCCACAGGCGCGATGATCACGCTCACGTCCTGCGCGGGCTGCCCGGACTCGTTCCGCACGATGTGTCCGCGCCCGTTGTC
>DATFQN010000036.1:0-33812 GCA_035264165.1 Gaiellaceae bacterium | reverse complement strand
AGCTCGCGCGCCTGACGGGCTCAGCCGTCATCGAGCTCAACCAGGCGGCGGCCATCGCCGAGGCCGGGGACGCCGAGGCCGCGCTGGCGTTCGTCGACGGCCTCGAGCTCGACCGCTACCACTACCTGCACGCGACCCGGGCGGAGCTGCTGCGGCGGCTCGATCGGGTCGAAGAGGCCCGCGCCGCCTACACACGCGCGCTCGAGCTGGTCCACGCAGATCCCGAGCGGCGCTTCCTGGAGCAACGGCTCGCAGAACTATGAACGAGAGCCCGGCGAACCGGGCTCTCGGTGGTGCTCCTGAACGTCGCGGCTAGTCGTCCCGCTGGTTCTGGTCGTTGATCTGGCCGCGGATCTCGCCGCCCGGGAACTTCGTCGTGTGGACGTTGGCGTACGCCCTGCCCGCGCGGATCGCCCTGACGATCTCGGCGAACTCGCCTGGGGCGATGCCCTGGGCCGCCGGCCCGATGACGTGGTTCACGCCGACGGTGGACTCGACCGTGCCCGACTGCGGACAGGTCGGAACGTCCGGGGAGCCGGCTGCGATCCGGTTGGCTTCCGTCGCGGCGGTCTCGCAGAGCCAGATCGAGATCCCGGCGTTCACGCTCCGCTGCCCGAAGTGGATGTGAGCCTGGCGAACGTCACCTTCCAACCCGGAGTACGAGAGCGTGAACTGGATCTCCTGTGCCGCGTCGTCGATCGTGGCCTCGAACGAGCCGCTCGCCGGCGACGAGACCGGCCCTCCCACAGCTCCCTCCGAATAGCCCGTCATCGCGTCGGCCTGCACATGGTCCTTTCCGCTACCGGCCGCGGCGTACCCGCCGATCGCAAAGACCGTGAGGAGCCCAATCGCGGCGACGGTCAGAACTCTCTGCCTTTTCATACAGTCTCCCTCTCCCCCGAACTGACAAGTACCTGTCGATCTACGAGTACGTGCTCCCCTCGAATTCGGATGGGATTGACATATTCCTATATGGGTATATGATCTCCGCAATGGCGCGCGCAGCGACCACAGCAGATGCCTTCAACGCCGTAGCCGAGCCACGACGGCGCGAGATCCTCGATGCCCTCGCCGGCGGCGAGCGGCCGGTGAACGACCTCGTTCGCGAGCTCGGCCTCCCTCAACCGCAGGTGTCGAAGCACCTGCGCGTGCTCCGAGAAGTGGGGGCGGTTGACGTGCGCGACCAGGGACGCGAGCGGCTGTACCGGCTGAACGGCCACGCGCTCAAGCCCATCCATGACTGGGTGAAGGGCTACGAGCGCCTGTGGTCGGAGCGGTTCGACGGCCTGGATCAGGTGTTGGAAGAGCTCAAGCAGAAGGAGGAAGGAGATGGAGATGGCAAGTAGCGGGACCGCGACCGTCGAGCTTCCGACCGACGAGCAGATCCTGATCACGCGGGAGTTCGATGCCCCGAAGGAGCTCGTTTTCAAGGCATTCACAACGCCCGAGCTCGTCAGGCGCTGGTGGCACGCGGAACGCGGCGAGATGAGCGTTGCCGAGATCGACCTGCGCGTCGGCGGCAGGTGGCGCTACGTGATGATCGCCGACGGCGGCGTCGAGGTCGGCTTCCACGGCGAGTACCGAGAGGTCGTGCCGAACGAGCGGCTCGTGTCGACGGAGATCTTCGAGGGGTATCCCGACGAGGTCGCGGTCAACACCGCGACGTTCGAAGAGGTGGACGGCCGCACGAAGCTGACCATCCTCGTCGAGCACTCGAGCAAGGAAGCCCGCGACGCCCACATCAACTCCGGCATGGAGGCCGGCATGCAGGACGCGTTCGACCTGCTCGAGCAGGCAGCCGTCTCACTGCGATGAGTCGCGCCGCGTCCGGCCGTCTGTACCAGTGAGGCCAACGAAAGGAGCCCACGGACATGAAGCAGAAGATCACGACCTTTCTGACCTTCGACGGCACCGCCGAAGAGGCCGTCGACCTCTACACGTCCGTCTTTCCGAACTCGCGGGTCACGAGCAAGCGCTACTACGGGGCTGCAGGCCCTGGGCCCAAGGGCTCGCTCATGACCGCCTCGTTCGAGCTCGAGGGACAGGAGTTCATGGCCTTGAACGGCGGCCCGTCGTTCGAGTTTTCGCAGGGCATCTCACTTTTCGTCGACTGCGAGACGCAGGATGAGGTCGACCACTACTGGGAGAAGCTCTCCCAGGGCGGCGAGCAGGGGCCGTGCGGCTGGCTCACCGACAGGTTCGGCGTCTCGTGGCAGATCGTCCCGCGGGTGCTCGGCGAGTACCTGAGCGACGAGGATCCGGAGAAGGCGAACCGCGTCATGAACGCGATGCTGCAGATGTCGAAGCTCGAGATCGAGGGTCTCAGGCGGGCCTACGAGTCAGAGGGTGCGATCGCCTAGCGCCCGCGAGACCGCGAGGAGGAGGACAGGATCCTGCCCGCGGTTGTGGATGGCGCGCAGCGGCAGGTCGGCGAGCCAGAGTAGGTCGCCGCAGACGAACTGTCGCCGCGCGCCCCCCACGCACTCGAGGTCGATCTCGCCGGAGGCGACAACGACGATCGCGTCCCCCCACTCCGCCTCGTTGTAGATGCGATGCCCGCCCGGCTCCACGCCCACCGCCCGGACCTCGAAGCCGAGCGGCGGCGTCGTCACAGCCTCGGCGGCAGGTTCAGCGCCCCCAACAACGGCTCGAGGCGGAAGGCGGTGATCTCGACGACTTCGCCGCCCTCGAATCTGAGGACGTCGAGGACGAGCGGCCGGTACGTCGAGTCGCCGGCCCGTTTGACGTAACACGCGACCGCCGGCTGCGCATTGACCTGCGTGCGGAGGCAACGGAGGTGACCCCAGGAGTCGTCGCCGAACCCGCCCTCCACCCAGGCCTGGATGATCTGCTCGCGACCGATGTACCAGTCCGGCGGCATGGCGCAGAAGGCGTCCTCGCGAAGGAGTTCGATCATCTCGGCGGGGTCACCGTGCTCCATCGCGTCCATGTAGCCCTGGAGCAGCGCCTGCTCCTCGACGCTGCGTTCCGAGCTGCGCTGCCAGTCAGTCCGCCTGCGCGGCATGTGCTCCTTCAGCGTCGCGCGCGCACGCTGGAGCGCGCTGTTCAGGGCTGGCACGGTCAAGTCGAGGAGCGCGGCGCTCTCGGCGGCCGACCAGCCGAGAACGTCCCGGCAGATCAGCGCCGCCCGCTGCCGCGGTGGCAGCAGCTGGATCGCAGCGATGAAGGCGAGCTCGATCGTCTCCTTGGCGACGACCTCTTCCTCCGGCTCGGGCTCGCCGCCTGCGACCTCCTCGAGCAGATGGTCGGGGTAGGGCTGAAGCCACGGGACCTCCGCGAGCGGCTGAATCGCGTCGGTGGCGACCCGCGAACGCCGCTCGATCGTGTCCAGGCAGGCATTCGTCGCGATCCGGTAGAGCCACGACCGGAAGGACGCGCGGCCCTCGAAGCTTCGGCGGCTGCGCCACGCGCGCAGGAACGTCTCCTGGACGAGATCCTCGGAGTCCTCGAGCGATCCGAGCATCCGGTAGCAGTGCACCTGAAGCTCGCGGCGGTGCGGCTCGACGAGCTCGGCGAAGGTCGCTTCGTCGCCCGTGCGAACCGCAGCCGCCGAGGCTGTCTCCGCCGCGTTCACTGGCGCAGCTGCGCCATCCGCATGTTGTTGCCGGACGGATCGCGGAAGCCCGCGTCGACGCCGTACGGCTGCTCCGTCGGCTCCTGCAGGAACTCGACGCCGCGCTTGGACAGCTCGTCGTAACTCGCGCGCACGTCGTCCGTGGCGAAGAAGAGCCCGCCGCCGGCGCCCCGCGCCATCAGCTCCTGGATCTTCTGGCGCGTGTCCTCGTCGAAGACCGGTGGACCGGGAATCGCCATCAGCGTGATCGCGACATCGTCCTGGCCCGGCACGCCGACGCTGAGCCAGCGGAAGTTGCCCATCTCTGGCACGGTGACGTCCTCGCGGAGCTCCAGGCCGAGCTTCTCCGTGTAGAACGCGAGCGCCTCGTCCTGGTCGTGGACCCAGACCTGAACGTTCGTGAGCTGCTTGAGCATCGTGACCTCCAGTCGTTAGCTGTGGCTCGACGCTAGCCCGGCGCCGACCGGCCTGTCTTCTCGAAACGTGCTCGGCTGAGGGCGCGACCACGCCTGGAGCACGCAGGTGGGAATCCGCGCGCGCTGCCTCGGCGGGTGCGCCGCGCGGTAGGCGGTCGGGGAGAGCCCGAACGCCCGCCCGAAGCTGGTCGTGAACGAGCCCAGACTCCGAAGGCCGACCGTGGTGCAGATCTCCGCGACCGACCAGTCCGTGTTGCGGAGGAGCTCGGCCGCCCGCTCCAGCCGCCGGGTCAGGAGGTACTGGTGCGGCGGCTCGCCGAACGTTCGCCGAAACTCCCGGCTGAAGTGCGCCGGTGACAGGTGCGCTGTCGAAGCCAGCCTCGCCACCGGCAAGGGCTCGCGATAGCGCGCGTCGACCAGGTCCTTGGCGCGAAGCAGGTGGCGCGCGGGATGGACCGGCGTCACCGTCACTGCGCCTCGGCCGCGGCCGGCGCCCCCATCGCCTCCTCACCGTGGAACTCCGGGGCGGCGCGCGTGCGGAGGAACGCCCCGCCGATGGCCGCGGCGGCGAACGCGAACAGCGCGCCGAGGAGGAAGGCGACGTGGTAGCCGCCCGTCAGCGCCTGCAGCTGCCCCTCTCCGGAGGCGGTGAGGGTGTCGGTCCGCCGCGCCGCGACGCTCGCGAGCACCGCCAGACCGAGCGCTCCGCCCATCATGAACGCGGTGTTGACGATCCCCGACGCGAGCCCCGCCTCGGTCGGCTGGACGTCGCTCATGGCCGCAAAGAGCACCGGGTTGAACGCGATCCCCGCGCCGATCCCGAGCAGGATCATGCTCGGCAGCACGTCGATGACGTAGTTGCCGTCGACGGGCGCCCGCGCGAAGAGCAGGAGCCCGACGCCGGCGACGCCGAGTCCGGCGGCGAGCGGGATCCTGACGCCGTAGCGCATGACGAGCTTCGCCGAGATCGATACAGAGAGCACGCCCATGATCACGTTGCCGGGCAGGAAGCCGAGGCCGACCTCGAGCGGGCTGTAGCCGAGCACGAGCTGCAGGTAGAGGGCGGAGAGGAAGAACCAGGCGAACATCGCGGCGGCCCAGAGGACACCCACGACGTTCGCGACGCTGAGGTTCCGCAGGCGGAAGAGGCCGAGCGGCATCAGCGGCGAGGGGATCTTGGCCTCGATCGCGACGAAGATGCCGAAGATGGCGGCGGCGATCGCCAGGAGCCCAAGGGTGCGCAGCGTCAGCCAGCCGACCTCGTTGCCCTTCACGATCGCGAACACCGCGATCATCAGCGAGATGGTGACCGTCACGGCGCCGGCGACGTCCAGGCGCTGCGCGGCAGCCTCGGCGCGCTCGCCCGGGATCAGCCGGAGCGTGAGCGCGACCACGGCGATTCCGATCGGGACGTTCACGAGGAAGATCCAGTGCCAGCTGAGGACGTCGGTCAGAATCCCGCCGAGCAGGACGCCGATCGACCCGCCGCCCGACGCGACGAAGCCGAAGATGCCCATCGCCTTCGCACGCTCGGCGGGCTCTGTGAAGAGCATCAGCATCAGCGAGAGCGCGACGGCGGAGACGACCGCGGCTCCCAGTCCCTGGACGGCGCGCGACGCCACGAGCATCCCTTGCGACGTCGAAAGGCCGCAGGCGAGCGACGCCAGCGTGAAGAGGCTGATGCCGGCAAGGAACAGGCGGCGGTGGCCGAAGAGGTCGCCCAGCCGTCCTCCGAGCAGGAGGAAGCCGCCGAAGACGATCAGGTACGCGTTGACCACCCATGCGAGCGAGCTCTCGGTGAAGCCGAGGTCGGTTCGGATCGACGGCAGCGCAACGCCGACGATCGTCACGTCGAGGACGATCATCAGGTCTCCGAGGCAGAGCACGAGCAGCGCGAGCCAGCGGCGGCGGCTGTCCAGGTTGGTCATCGGCTGTCCTTTCGGTCGGTCATCGGTCTCACAGGGTTAGACAGGCAAACGACGGAGAACTCATCGCTCATCCCGCCCGATGAATTTGCGGGTCGAGTTCCGTCTATCTCCTGATGGGCGCCTTCGCGATCCGCGGCCCGATCGCCCCTGCCGACCTGCCGGGGTTGTGCGACCGCGTTTGCCGGGTGCTTGCCGCCAACGGCGGAGCCGTCGTCGTCGACTGCGATGTCCAGGGCGTCCACCCCGACGCGGTCACGGTCGACGCTCTTTGCCGGCTGCAGGTCGCCGCCCGCCGCCATTCCTGTCGCGTACGGCTGAGGGGGGCATCCGCCGAGCTGGTCGACCTGATCGCCTTCATGGGCTTGACCGAGGTCTTCGCCGACTAGGAATCGAGCCGAGGCGGGAGGCCGAAGAGCGGGAACAACGTCTCCGTGTCGAGGAAGAACGTGAGCTCGGCGATGCGGCCGTCCTCGATCTCGACCACCTGGAGCGCCCACGGGTCGTAACCCGAGCCGGTCTCGCTGGGCTTGTACTGGCCGAATGCGGGCGCGCCGTTGGCGGAGACCGTCGGGATCACACGCGAGCCCCGACAGCCGATGCCGGGCCCGTACCACCAGCCGAAGATGTCGTCGCGGCCTTGGAGCCAGAGGTCGAACGGCGGCATCGACTGGCTCGCGTCCTCGTGGATCAACGAGGTGAGCGCTTCGATGTCGTAGGCCTCGAATGCCGCGACATAGCGGGCGAGGAGCTCCTCGTCGGCCTTGTCCACCGAAGGCGTGGTGGCGGCGGCGCTGATCTCAGTCGCTTCGAGCGTGGCGCGTGCCCGCTGCAGCGCACTGTTTACCGAGGCCACGCTCGTCTCGAGCAGCTCGGCCACCTCGCTCGCCTTCCAGCGGAGCACCTCGCAGAGGATCAGCACGGCGCGCTGCCGCGGCGGTAGGTGCTGCAGCGCCGCGACGAAGGCGAGCTTGATCGTCTCTCGCGCCACCGCCTCCTCCGCCGGATCCGGCATCGGCTGGATCCACGTCACCTCGGAGGGCACGTTCAGGTTGGCCTCGATCGGCTCCCGCGCGGGCCCGAGATCCATCGGCGTCGCGCGCCGCTCCTTGCCGTTGAGCATGTCGAGGCAGACGTTCGTGGCGATGCGGTAGAGCCACGACCGCAGCGCGGCCCGCCCCTCGAATTGATCGAACGCGCGCCACGCGCGCAGAAACGTCTCCTGCACGGCGTCTTCCGCCTCGAAGGGTGAGGCGAGCATGCGGTAGCAGTACGCGGTCAGCTCGCCGCGATATTGCTCGAGCTGGGGCTCGAGCGCGGTCGTCGTTGCCGGTTGCGGCACGCGCCCATCCTAGGCATTCAGGGTGAGGGGAGAGATTGTTCGCGCTGCAGCACGTCTTCGAAGAGGTCACCGTGGCTGTCGACCCGCTCGACGACGTCGTCCGCGAAGAAGGTGAGGAGCTCTGCGCGCCTCTCCTGCACCGCGCGCTCGACCTCGTCCCACGTGACCGGCGTCGCCACCGTCGGCCAGGGCATCCCGCGGAGCGAGTACGCGGCGACGGTCTGCCGCGTTGCGTCGTTCTGGAGCCAGTCCACGAAGACTTTGCCCCCACGCTCGGTCTTCTTCATCTCGGCGACGACCGCCTCTGGATGACGCTGCGCCAGCGTCTCGGCGGCGGCGCGGCCGAACGCCTTGACCTCGCCGGCCTCGTGCGGCCGGCCGAGCGGCACGTGGACGTGTAGGCCCAGTGAGCCGGAGGTCTTGGCCCGGCCCTCCAACCCCACTTCTGCGAGCAGGTCGCGCAGGTGGAGCGCGACCTGCGCACACTCGACGAGCCCGGCCGGCAGTCCCGGATCGAGGTCGAAGACGAGCGTGACCGGCCGGCGGGGCGCAGCGGTCGTCCACTGGAACGGGTGCAGCTCGACCGCCGCCTGGTTCGCGACCCAGACGAGCGACGCGAGGTCGTCGACGACGCAGAAGCGGAGGATCCGGCCGCCGACGCCCTCCGTCTCGAAGACGTGGAACCAGTCCGGCTCGCCGCGGCACTCGTTCTGGTGCCAGCTGACGCGGTCGACGCCGTCCGGGAACCGCCGCAGCGTGAGCGGGCGCTCGGCCAGATGCGGCAATAGGACCGGCGCGACCCGCACGTAGTACTCGATCAGCTTGCTCTTCGCGACACCGGGCTCGGGCCAGAGCACCTTGTCGAGGTTCGTCAGGCCGAGCCGGCGGCCCTCGATCTCGACCGTGCTCACAGCGATCCCTCTGATCTCCTGACGTGTCGACTGGTCGTTTCAGACGGCCGCCCGGGCAAAGCCCGCGCGGCCTGAGCGAGACATCGCAAGCGACGTCTCATTGAAGCTGCTCGAGCGTGCAGGAGCGCGGATCGCGGTCCGGACGCCAGCGACGGAAGCGCGCCGGGTGGCGGAAGCGGTGGCCGTCGAGCTGGTCGAACTGCACCTCGCAGACGAGCTCCGGCGCCAGCGGCACCCAGTCCTGCACCATCTCGCCGGGCGTCCAGCGGCCGGCCGCGCCCGGGAGGCGGCCGACCGGACTGCCACCGAGCAGGAACCCGTGCTCCCACGGATGACCGGCCAGAGGGACGACGTGCGGCGCGAGCTCCGCCAGCAGCCGCTCGCGCGCAGCGGCCGTGAAGGATGACGCGATGCCGACGTGGCGCAACTCGCCGCCGTCGTAGAGCCCGAGGAGCAGCGAGCTGGGCAGAGCCCGGTCGACAAGCCAGCGGAAGCCCGCGACGACGCAGTCCGCAGTGCGCTGCCGCTTCACCTTGACCATGCGGCGCGCGCCCTCCTCGTAGCGGAGGTCCTCGTGCTTCGCGACGACGCCGTCGATGCCCGCGCTCGGCGGTGCGTCCAGCCAGCGCTCCGCCTCGTCGGGATCCTCGGTCAGCGGCGTCAGCACGAGCGGCGGATCGACCGCGGCGAGGAGCTGCTCGAGCAGCGCGCGGCGCTCGCGGAACGGTCGGGGGCGCAGATCCTCGTCCTCGAGCTCCAGGAGGTCGAAGGCGATGAGCTCGGCCGGCGTTTCCCGACTCAGACGCTCGACGCGCGAAGCCGCCGGATGCAGGCGGGCCAGCAGTGCCGTGAAGTCTGGCCGATCGTGCGAGCGCGCCACGATCTCGCCGTCGAGCAGGATGCGCCCAGTCGGAAGGCCTCGCAGTGCCGCGACGAGCTCCGGGAAGTAGCGGGCGAGCGGGCGCTGGTTACGGCTGCGAAGGTCGACCTCGTCACCGTCGCGCGCGGCGAGGCAGCGAAAGCCGTCCCACTTTGGCTCGTAGAGGTAGCCGCCGTGCGGGAGCTCGCGCTCGAGCCGCGCGAGCATGGGCACAACCGACGACGAGAGCATCTCCCGCTGCCTACCCGTGGAGGCGCCCCGCGATTCCCGTCAACGTGTCGGCCGCGCGCCAAAGACCTGCACGGCCTCGGCGACGCGCCGGGCGCTCCCGCTCAGACGGATGTCGCGTGAGGGCAACCGCCGTTTCGCAAGGGGCGTCACGATGAACTCCGCCCAAGCGCGCGCGGTGGTGCTGAAGACGACGTCAGGTGAGCGCTCGCCGTCCAGTGCCCAACGATCTCCGTCGTACGCAACGACGTGGGCGTCCCCGCTGTCGTCGAACTCGAAGCGCCAGGCACGCCCGGCTGGGGGTCGCCGCGGCACTTGGTTCAACGCGACGACGAGTCCAGCGACGAGATGTTCCGGGTGCGCCGGCTCGTCCGGCTCGAGCGGATCGCGTGCGTATTTCAGGCCCCAGCCGATGAGCGCCTCCAGAACCGGAGCCAAATCGCGACCCTTCTCCGTCAGCTCGTACCAGACCTCCCTCCGCCCCGGCTGCTGATCCCTCGTGACGATTCCCGCTGCCTCGAGCTCGCGGAGGCGGATCGTGAGCCACTTCGGGGTCACGCTGGTCAGCAGCCGAAGGAGGTCGCTGAAGCGGCGGCGGCCGGCCAGAAGATCCCTGACGATCAGCAGCGACCACCTGTCGCCAACCGTCTCGAGAGTACGAGCCGCGAGGCAGAAATGCGCGTAGCTCGTCTTCATGCTTGACGAAGCGTAGCGCTTTTGGTATCTCCTAAATACTTTCTTTTAGAAACTCGGAGGTCGCCATGAGCATCCTCACGCGCGTCACCTACGGCCACGCCAAGGTCGTCCTTGCGGTCGCCGTCGTGCTTTTCGTTCTTGCCGGCGCCGCTGGCGGCGGCGTCACGAAGCGCCTCGATCCATTTGGTGCGGAGGACCCCGGCACGGAGAGCGTCGCCGCCGACCGCCGGCTGGAGGCGGCGGGCTTCCGTGAGACGGGCGTTGTCGTCCTCCTGAACGATGTCGACGTCGGCTCGGCCGCGGGCCGGAGCCGCGTAGCCGCGGTCACTCGCGCGCTCCAAGCCCACCCGGACGTCGCCTCGACATCGAGCTTTTTGAACACGCGGTCCCATGCCTTCGTCTCTCAAGACGGGGGGTCGACATACCTCGTCGCGGCGCTCGCGCCGACGGACGACCACAGGCGACAAGACGCAGCCGAGCGGATCGCCGCCGATCTGGCGTCGTTTCCCGGCGTCACGGTGGGCGGCCCAGCGCTGGCCGAGCGCCAGGTGAACGAGCAGGTCGAGCGGGACCTCCGCCAGGCCGAGCTCTACGCCTTCCCCGTTCTGTTCCTGCTGTCGCTGCTCTTCTTCCGAAGCCTCGTCGCGTCGCTCCTCCCACTGGTCGTCGGCGTGCTCACGATCGTCGGCACGTTTTTCATGCTTCGCATCGCTACCGAGCTGACGTCGGTCTCGATCTTCGCGCTCAACGTCGCGATTGGATTGGGGCTCGGCCTCGCGATCGACTACAGCCTCTTCATCGTCTCCCGCTACCGGGAGGAGGTCGCGCGCAGCGGTCCGGGCTTCGAGGCGATTCACAAGACGCTCGAAACCGCGGGTCGGACCGTGCTCTTCAGCTCTCTCACCGTGGCCGGAGCGCTGGCCTCGCTGCTCGTCTTCCCCCAGCGATTCCTCTACTCGATGGGGATCGCGGGCTTCTTCGTTGCGCTGATCGCGGCCGGGATCGCTCTAACGGTGCTGCCGGCCATCCTCGGCTTGCTCGGCGCACGCGTGAACTCACTCACGCCAGGCTTCCTCGCCCGCCGCGCCGAGCGCGACGCACGCCCTGCGGAGGAAGGACTTTGGTACCGACTGGCTCGTCTGATCACGCGGTTTCCAGCGCGGACCGCAACGGCTGCGGCGGCCCTTCTGATCGCCCTCGCAGTCCCGTTCTTCGGGATCGACTTCACGTCTGTCGATGCTCAGGTGCTGCCGAAGGCGGCCAGCGCGCGACAGGTCGACGATGCCCTTCGGGCGGACTTCCCACCGTACCGTGACACGCCGCTGACGATTGCCATACGCGGCGACGCCAACGAGGCTGCGCGGATCGCCGACGCCGCAGCCAAGCTTCCCGCCGCCGCAGCGGTGGCGCCGGCGCGCGAGCTCGCCGCCGGTACCTACGCGATCGACGTGATCTCCAGTGCGCCGCCGCTTGCCGAACCGAGCAGGCAGCTGGCCCGGGATCTTCGGGCGATCCCGGGGGATGCGGCAGTGACGGGAACGACCGCGCAGTACCTGGACCTCGAGCAGAGCCTGCGCGACCACCTGCCGTTGATGCTCGCGATCGTGGTCGCGATCACGGTCCTCGTGCTGTTCGCGATGACCGGCTCGTTGATCCTCCCGCTGGCGCAGGTGCTGATGAACGCTCTCGGCCTGGCGGCGATCCTCGGCATACTCGTCCTGATCTTCCAGGACGGCCGCTTCGAGGGGCTGCTCGGGTACACCAGCGAGGGCGGGCTGGAGGCGACGCAGCTTCTGCTCCTCGCCGCGACCGTCTTCGGCCTCTCGACTGACTACGGCGTCTTCCTGCTCGCGCGGATCAAGGAGGCGCGCGACGGCGGGCATTCGGACTCCGCAGCGGTGGCCGTGGGACTCGAGCGCACGGGTCGGATCGTGACGGCCGCCGCGCTGCTCTTCTGCGTCGCGTTCGGTGCGTTCGTGACCTCTCAGATCATCATCCTGAAGGTGCTCGGTCTCGGAACGGCGCTGGCAGTGCTGCTGGACGCGACCGTGATCCGTGTCCTGCTCGTCCCGTCGCTCATGCAGCTGCTCGGTCGCTGGAGCTGGTGGGCGCCGCTACCGCTTCGCCGGCTCCACCGGCGAATCCGGTTCAGCGAGGTATGAGCGCGAGCGCGTCCGCGAGGTGCTCCGTGACCTGACGGTAAAGCAGCCCGCCGTAACTGATGCGCGCGACACGGAGGGCGGCGAGCTCGGCCACCGAACCCGCGTCGGCGAGCACGTTGACGGGGCCGCCGGCCTCCGAGACGAAACGCTCGAGCTGTACATGGTCGGACAGGGCGATCGGGTAAACGCAGTCCGCGCCCGCGTCGAAGTACGCGTGCGCCCGCCGCAGCGCCTCCTCGAGGTCGCCGTCGCCGGTCAGGAAGACGTCGATTCGCGCGTTGACCACGAGCGTTTCATCCTGCTCACGGACGCCGCGGAGCCAATCCGCATGCTCCTGGGCCTCACGCAGCGCTTCGGTCGAGTGGTCCGTGTCCTCGACATTGCAGCCGGCGGCCCCAGCATCGCGGAGCGCAGCGACGACCTCGGCCGGCTCCAGGCCGTAACCCGCCTCCGCGTCGACCGTCACCGGCACGTCGACCGCGCGAGCGATCCGCGTCGCGGCGGCGAACATCTCTTCTCTCGGAGCACCCTGGTGGTCGTCGTAACCGAGTGCGTTCGCGACGCCCGCACTCGTCGTGGCGACCACTGGAAACCCCGCGGCGACAACGGCGCGCGCGGAAGCCGCGTCCCAGGCATTCGGCAGCACCAGCGGCGTGCCTGGAACGTGCAGCGACCGGAGCCGCTCGCGGCGACTGACGAGATCCAAGGGCACGTACGCTAACGGCGTGTCCGTGGCGCTCCACGAGATCACGCGGGACGAGCTGAAACGGAAGCTCAACGAGGGCCACGAGTTCGTCCTCGTCGACGCGCTGGCGCCGATGTCATTCGCGCACTCGCACCTTCCGGGCGCGATCAACCTTCCACCTGAGTGGGTCGACGAACGCGGGCCGCGGCGGATCCCGGATGTGGACGCCGAGGTCGTCGTGTACTGCACCAACGTGACGTGCGATGCCTCCGTAGAGACCGCCCAGCGGCTGATCGAGCTCGGATACCGCAACGTGCGCCACTACGCCGGCGGGAAGCAGGAGTGGAAGGAGGCGGGGCTGCCTCTCGAGGGCGGAGGTCTCCGGTAAGGGTCTCCGGCGACGGCGTCGAGCTGAACGTGGTCCTCGAGGGCGAGGGCACGCCGGTTCTGCTCCTTCACGGCTTTCCCGACTCGTCTTGGCTGTGGCGTAACCAGATCCCGGCGCTCGTCGAGGCTGGCTTCCGTACCGTTGCGCCCGACCTCCGCGGCTTCGGGAAGTCGGACAAGCCGACGGCGGTCGAGGACTACGCGATGGCGCGGAGCATTGCGGACATCCTCGCCGTGCTCGACGCGCTCGGGCTCGAACGCGCACACGTCGTCGGCCACGACTGGGGCGCGGGGCTTGCGTGGGCGCTGGCGGCGCTCGAGCCCGACCGCATCGACCGCCTCGTGGTCATGTCGGTGGGCCACCCGAACACGCTGCGTAACCCGTCCATCGCGCAGCGCGAGAAGGCGTGGTACCAGCTGCTCTTCCAGTTCGAGGAGACCGCCGAGGCGCTGATCCAGCGAGACGACTGGAGCCTCTTCCGCGAGATGCTCGGCGATGCCAACGACGCGGAGCGCTACATCGCCGACCTCGCCCGGCCCGGCGCCCTCACGGCAGCGCTGAACTGGTACCGCGCCAATGCCTCGCCGGCGCAGGAGCTCGAACGGACGCGGCCGTTTCCGCCTGTGGCCGCGCCAACGCTGGGGATCTGGAGCAGCGCCGACAACTACGTACTCGAGGAGGGCATGGCCGCTTCGGGCGAGCACGTGACGGGGCCGTGGCGGTACGAGCGAATCGAAGGCGCCGGCCACTGGCTCCAGCTCGACGCACGGGCACGCGCCAACGAGCTCCTACTCGAATTCCTCCGGCTGGTTGACTAACGCCGTGCTCATCGCGCAGCTCTCCGACGTCCACGTGGGCGGCACACGGTTCCGCGAGGAGCTCCTGCGGACGGCGATCCGAGAGATCAACGAGGCGGCACCCGATCTCGTGGTGATCGCAGGGGATGTGACCGACGACGGCTATCCCGATCAGTACCCGCTCGCGCTGGACGAGCTCTCGTCGATCGAATGCGCGTACGTCGTGCGCGTTCCCGGCAACCACGACGCACGGAACGTCGGCTACCTCGTCTACGAGGACACGTTCGGGGCGCGTGATTCGCGCCAGCGGCTCGACTGCTCCGGCGTCGACGTCGCGCTCGTCGCCGTGGACTCGTCGAAGCCCGACCTCGACGAAGGCGAAATCGGGCGGGAGCACTACCCGTGGATCGAAGAGGGGTTCGCCGGCGACGCCGACCTGCGGATCTTCGTCTGCCATCACCATCTGATGCCGGTCCCCGGCACCGGTCGCGAGCGGAACCAGGTGCTCGACGCGGGCGACGTGCTCGCCTTGCTCCGCAAGTGCGGCGTCGACCTCGTCCTCGCCGGCCACCGCCACGTTCCGTATGTCTGGCCGATCGCGGGGATGCTCCTCGCGCACTCCGGGACGGTGTCGACGCTACGGACGCGCGGGTTCCCACACCCGGCCTACAACCTCGTGCGCGTCGAGAACGGCCGGATCTCGATCGAGCTGTGCGTTCCGGGCGGCGACCGCCAGAGCCTTGGCGCCTATCCTCGGGACTGGCCGGAGGAGCTGACCGCACGGGCAATCGATCCGTTCGCGCGTCCACAGCGCGGGGTCTCGCTCGCCGACGACGTATGAGCGACCGCGCCGACACGTTGGTGTTCATCCCGGCCTGGAACGAGGAGGAGGGCCTGCCGGCGGTGCTGCAGGAGCTCCGGCGAGAGCTCCCGGCGGCAGACGTGCTGGTCGTCGACGACGGCTCCACCGATCGCACCGCGCAGGTCGCGAGAGAACACGGCGCGCAAGTCCTCTCCTTCGGCGAGAACCGCGGTCTGCGCGCCGCCATCGCCGCGGGCTACGGCTACGCGGCCGAGCACGAGTACGAGTACTGCGGGCGGGTGGACGCCGACGGCCAGCACCCCGTCGCCGAGCTCGGGAAGCTGCTCGAGCTCGTTCGGGCCGGCAAGTGCGACGTCGCGGTCGGCTCGCGTTACGCCACAGCGGCCGGAAATGGGTTCTCGCGCGAACGGTACGCCACGAGCCCGGCGAGGCGGTTCGGGACCGGCCTTCTGCGCCGCTCGATCGAGATCGTCCTCGGCCGCCCGTTCCACGACGCCACGAGCGGGATGTATGCCGTCAACGCCCGGGCATTGCCCGTCCTGGCGCGGCCGTACGCGAGTGGTGCGCCCGAGGTCGAGGCCGTCCTGCGCCTGCACGAGGAAGGCCTCCGCGTCGACGAGGTGCCCGTGGACATGCGCGAACGGGCGAGCGGCGAGTCGAAGCTCCAAGGGAACAAGGCGCTGGTGCTGGTCCTGACCGTCGCGGGCACGCTGATCACTGCCGAGTACCTCCGTCGGCGGCGTCCGTGAGCGGCGGCGGCCGGGTGGTCGCCGTCCTGGGCTACTCCGGGCGGCGAGACGGCCTCCACGCAATCTGCGCAGGACGCGTCGTCCGTGCGCAAAGCCTCGCCGACGGCTGCCGCGCGGTGATCCTCTCCGGCGAGGCCGAAGTCATGCGAGCGGCGTGGACGGGCCCCGAGGCGACGTTCGTCACCGACGCCGCGCGCTCGACGGCCGAGAATGCCGTGCATGTGGCTGCCGCTGCACGGGCCCTCGGAGTCGACGAGGTCGTCGCGGTGACGTCGCGCTGGCACCGCCCGCGCGTTCGCGTCCTGCTCGGGACGGCACTGCGACGCAGCGGGATCCGCCTGCGCGTCGAAGCGTCGAACGGGCCGAGGCCGCCGCTCCTGCTGGCACGGGAGCTCGGCGCGCTCGCGCTCCTACCGGTGCAGCTCGCGCGCGTTCTGCGCGCCTAGCGGTTTGCGACGAAGGAGCGGTGCCAAGTCGCGGATTTCGGCTGAGAAAGCTTGATGATTAGCGAAGGTCTCGCGGCGCTTTGAACGGTAATTGACTGACTAATCCATCGGGCCGAGTTTCGAGATGCTGCCCGGGTCCTGCCACTTCGTACGGCTCGTATCCTCTTCGCATGGAGTTCGGCGCCCGGGACGAGCTCGTCCTGCTGGCCGTGCTGACGGCGATCGCGGCCCTCACGGCGCTGGCGCCGACGCTCCGTGTGCCGTACCCGATCCTGCTCGTCGTCGGAGGCCTCGCGCTGGGATTCACGCCGGGCGTGCCCGAGCTGGTGCTGCCGCCGGAGCTCGTGCTCGTCGGCGTCCTGCCGCCGCTCCTCTACTCCGCGGCGTTCTTCACCGGGTTGCGCGAGTTACGCGCGAACCTGCGGCAGATCTCGCTGCTCGCGGTCGGCCTCGTGGTAGCGACGATGCTGGGCGTCGCCGTCGTCGCCCACGCCGCCACGGACCTGAGCTGGTCGGCCTCGTTCGTGCTTGGCGCAGTCGTCTCACCCACGGATCCCATCGCCGCCACCGCGATCGCACGGCGCTTCGGCGTTCCACGCCAGATCGTCTCGGTCGTGGAAGGCGAGAGCCTCGTCAACGACACCACGGCGCTAGTCCTCTACGCGTCCGCCGTCGCAGCCGTCGTCTCCGGCGGTTTCTCGATCTGGACCGCCGGCCTCGATTTCGCCGTCAGCGTCGTCGGCGGTCTCGCCGTCGGGCTCGCGGTCGGCTGGGTCGTCGCGCTCGTTCGCGTCCGCCTCGACAACATCCCGGCCGAGATCCTGATCGCGCTCCTGTGCGGCTACCTGGCCTACATCCCCGCTCAGGCGCTCGGCGTCTCAGGGGTGCTGGCCGCAGTGACGATCGGGGTTTATCTCGGCTGGCGCGCGCCGGAGCTGTCGACGCCCGCGATGCGGATGCAGGGCCGCGCGGTCTTCGAGACACTCGTCTTCGTCGTCAACGCCCTCCTGTTTACGCTGATCGGGCTCCAGCTCCGGCCGATCCTCGATGCGCTGCGCACCGAGTCCGCCGGCGAGTTGATCCTCGATGCGACGGTCGTGACCGCGGCCGTCATGCTCGTTCGCATCGCCTGGGTCTTCTCCGTCGGGCCGCGCGGGTACGCCCCCGTGATCAGCTGGATGGGCATGCGCGGCGCCGTCACGCTCGCCGCCGCCCTCGCGCTGCCCCTCGAGACCGACGCGGGCGCGTCGTTCCCGGGCCGCGACCTGATCATCTTCCTGGCGTTTGTCGTCATCCTCGGGACGCTTCTCGGGCAGGGGCTGACGCTCCCGGCGCTGATCAAGCGGCTGGACCTGATGGACGACGGCCTCGAGCGCAAGGAGGACACGAAGGCCCGCATCCTCGCCGCCGAGGCCGCGCTGGAGCGGCTCGACGAGCTGCTCGACGAGGACTGGGTGCGGCCCGAGACGGCGGACCGCATGAGAGGCCTTTACAACTTCCGGCGCGAGCGTTTCCAGGCCCGATACGACGGCGAGGACGATGGACCGATCGAGCAGCAGTCGCAGGCCTACCAGCGCCTGCGCCGCGAGCTCCTGGAGGCCGAGCGTGGGGCCATAGTGGCGTTGCGCCGCAACGGCCGCATCAGCGACGAGGTGATGCGCCGAGTCGAACGCGATTTGGATCTAGAAGACACGCGTCTGGAAATCTGAACCGCGGGCGGAGGGGGCTTTGCCCCTTCCGCCGCTGCGGCTCATGGACTAGGACGCGGCGAAACCGCGTCTGGGCGGCGCGGCGCGGAGCGCCGCCCGGCTTCATACGGTCGCCGAAAGTCGTGAGACTTTCGGCGAAGAGGGCTAGCTCGCTAGCGCAGTCTCGCGCTCGAGCAAGCCCTCGAGGCGCTTCATCCCGCTCGCCTCGAGCTGGCGGATGCGCTCCCGCGTCAGCCCGAGGTCACGGCCGATCTGCTCGAGGCTCTTCTGCTCGCCGTGCGGTGTGCCGATCCCGAACCGAAGCTCGAGGACACGCCGCTCCCGCTCTTCGAGACACTGGAGCGCTTCGCGCAGCCGCTCGTGCTCGAACGAGGTGTCGGCCAGCTCGATGGGGTCGTCGGCGTCGGTGTCCGCGAACAGGTCGCCGAACTCTCCGTCACCGTCGCCGATCGTCTGGTTCAGCGAGACCGAGGCCTCGACGGCGCCCAGCGCCTCCTCGGCGTGCTCAAGTTTGAGCTGCGCCGCCTCGGCGAGCTCCTCGGTCGAAGGCGTGCGACCCTGCGACGCCTCGAGCCGCTGCCGCGCCCGGCGGAGCTTCTGGCGGCGCTCCTGCACGTGCACGGGAACGCGGATCGTCGCGGACTGGTTCGCAACCGCCCGCTGGCACGCCTGGCGGATCCACCAGGTGGCGTAGGTCGAGAACTTGAAGCCCTTGCGCCAGTCGAACTTCTCGACCGCGCGGTTCAGGCCGATCACGCCATCCTGGATCAGGTCGAGCAACGGCACGCCGTGGCCCTGGTACCGCTTCGCCAGCGAGACCACGAGGCGCAGGTTGGCGTTGACCATCTGCTCCTTGGCCGCCCGGTCGCCGCGCTCGATGCGCTTCGCGAGCGCGACCTCCTGGTCGGCCGTGAGCAGGTCGTACTGCCCGATTCCGTTCAGGAAGAGCTGGAGGCTGTCGGTTGTGGTCGGAGCCGACGGCGTCAGATCGAGCTCGTGAGCCGGCTCCTCCTCGATCTCGACGTCGGCCTCCTCCAGGGCAGCGCGAAGCGCGGCGAGGGTCTCCTCGTCGAGCTCGAACTCCTGGCGGAGCGCGTCGATCTCGTCGGCGCGCACGAAACCCCGCTCCTGCGCATGCTGGAGGAAGGCCGCGAGCGCCGCGTCTGTATCAAGGGCATCTCTGCCCAGGGCAAGTTCAGTCAGCATTGTTCTCCGAATGTTGTTCCAGGGGTCCGGGCACGCTCGCCATGCCGCGGCGCGCTCCGGCTTCGTGAGTAATAACGCACCGTGCCCCGTTTTCCTTCCATCCAAACGGAACCTTTACGACCCGTAACGGGCGCTGAAGCGCCCGATCCGCCCCTGAAAGGGGGACGAAAAGAGTCGTGGCGTCTCCTACAGTCCGTTGCAAGGGACGATGCGGCAGGAGAGCGCGGCACTGGCATTCGAAGTCGAGGCGAGCGAGCCTCTGCGCGAGTTCGGCACCGGTTTGCGCGCGCGCCTCGAGCTCGTGCGCACGCTCGTGGAAGTTCCCGCGCCCGCGCCTTCCCGCGACGTCTCGCCGGAGCTCATGCTCGTCTCGCCTTCGGGCAGGGACAACGTGCTGGCCGAGATCTTCGCGCGCCACGTCCGGCAGACCCGGAGCGAGCCGCTCGGCGCACTGCTCGCCGAAGCAGGACTGCTCGACCCGGCGGAGCTCGAAGTCGCGCTCACCAAGGCCGCGTCCGAGGGGCGACGGCTGGGCGAGGTCCTGATCGACTACGGGCTCGTCACCTCTGCCGACATCGTCCGCGCCGTCGCCGCCCAGCGCGGTCTTCCATTCGTCGACATCCAGGCCCTCCCGGTTGATCCCGCCGCGGCCCGGCTGCTCCCGATCGACCACGCCCGCGCGCTGCGCACCCTCCCGATCGGCTTCGTCCGCGGCGTGCCCGTCGTCGCGCTCGCAGATCCCAGCGACGACGAGGCGATGCACGGCACCAGGGAGATCCTCAGGGCAGCGGAGTTCGTCGCCTCCCCCGAGGAATCGGTCCTCGCTCAGCTCTCGCGCGCGTATTTCTAGAACGACCCGGGGCGTTCGAACGAGCCGGGCTCGATCCGGTGGAAGCGATGGAACCCGGGCCCCGGCGGCATCGGGAAGCGGCCATTGACGAGATTCGTGATGCGCTTCTTCAGGCCGGCGAGCATGTCGTTGCCCTCGGCGTTGGTGAGGCGCCCCGCCTTGACGGCGTCGTCGAGCTTCCGCTTCGCATGGGCCAGCATCGCGTCGACCAGGCCGTCGACCGACTTGCCGCGGTCGCCGGCGACCTGAGCGAGCGTTTTCCCGTTGGAGAGCGCCTCGCGGAGCTGCGTCTCGGACAGGCCGAGGTACGTTGCCGCCGCCTCGAGCTTTGCGTGGAAGAAGAAGTCGTGGTCGTGGCGGCGATCGAAGCCCGGACCGAGCCCGAACAGCGGTACGCGTCCCGCATCGATGCGCCTCTTCATCTCCGCACCCTGCTCCTGCGTCACGCGTCCGTCCTTGACCGCTGCGTCGACGTGGTTCTTCAGCGCCTGCTTGAGCGCGTTGCTCAGCTCGTTCGGCTCGACTCCGAGCTGGTTCGCGGCATCGTCGATTACAGCCTGGTTCTCCTGCTTCGGGTTGAGCTTGGTGGCGGCGATCGCGCCGCCCGCGGCGACTACCGACAGCAGGAGCGCGACTCCGAGGACGATCTTGTGGCTTCGCTTCATGCTCCCAGGGAATCACCCGCGTCTAAGACAGGCGTAAGAGCTGTCTAAGAATTAGGCGCCGCGCCGTTCAGGTGCAGCGTGACGCGAGTGCCGCCGCCTTCTGCGCGCTCGGCGGCAACGGTGCCGCCGTGAGCCTCCGCCACCTGGCGCACGATTGCGAGGCCGAGACCGGACCCCGGCAGCGTCCGGGCCGACGCGGAACGGTAGAAGCGGTCGAACACGTACGGCAGATCCGCATCGGAGATCCCCGGTCCGCGGTCGCGAACGGTGACAGTGCCGTGGTCGACGCTGAGCTCGACCGCGCCGCCGGGCGGGCTCCACTTCGCCGCGTTGTCGAGGACGTTGGCGATCGCGCGCTCGAGGGACGACGGCACGCCACGGACGACGGATTCGCGCAGATCGGTGTTGAAGGTGACGCCCGGCCGGTCACGGCGAGCGCGCTCGACAGCCGCCTCGGCGACGAGGTCGAGGCGGACGTCCTCTGGCTCGGCGGGCAGCTGGTCGCCGCGCGCGAGCTCGATCAGCTCTGCGATCAGCGTCGTCATCTCTCCGATCTGCTCGACGACGTCGTCGAGGAGGCGGCGGCGCTCCACCGGGTCGAGCTCACGGTCGCCCATCAGCACCTCGAAGTTCGTACGCAGGCTCGTCAGCGGCGTCCGCAGCTCGTGCGAGGCGTCGGCGACGAGCTGCCGCTGGGCCTTCGTGGACGTCTCGAGCGCGCCGAGCATCGCGTTGAAGCTGCCCGCGAGGCGGCTGAGCTCGTCCTGGCCGCGTGCGTCGATTCGTTCGGAGAGATCGCCGGTTTCGGTGACGCGCTCAGTCGCTCGGGTCAGGCGCGCGACCGGCGCGACCGCGGCGCGCGAGACGACCAGGCCGAGAGCGATGGCAAGGCCGATGCCGCTCAGCGAGATCAGGATCAGGAACGTCTTCAGGCGGTCGAGCGTGGTGTCGACCTCATCCAGTGGCCGGAGCACCTGCAGCGCCCACCCCGGTCTCGCCGGAAAGGTCAGCACCCGCACGTGGATGCCGCGGATCGTCTCGTCCGTGAAGAAACCATCTGAGCCGCCGCCGGCGACCTCGAGTACGCGCTCGCTCACCGGAATCGGGATGTCCGCCTGCCGGAAGACCGAGCCATCGGCGCGGACCGCCTGTACGTACCCGCCGGCACCACCCAGCGGTGGCAGAGGAATGTCTGGGATACCGCGGCCAAACTGGAGGTCTTGGAGCTGGTGGGCGCGATCCACGAGCGCGTCGTCCACCTGGTCGCGGAGCTGATCGCGGACGACGATGTAGACGACGACCGACGAGAGCATCACGGCGATCGCGACTGCCGCCGCGGCGACGAGCGTGAGTCGTGCCCTGAAGCTCATGCCGACAGTGCTTCCCTGACCTGTCGACCGGTCGTTTCAGACGGCCATGTCGGCAAAGCCGCCACGGCCTGATGGAGACATCGCAAGCGACGTCTCATTCCTCGCGGAGCGCGTAGCCGACGCCGCGCACTGTCTGGATCAGACGTGGCTTGCCGCCGGTTTCGGTCTTGCGGCGGAGGTAGCCGATGTAGACGTCGAGCGAGTTCGAGGCGAAGCCGAAGTCGTAGCCCCAGACGCGCTCGAAGATGATCGAGCGCGTCAGCACCTGGCGGGGGTTGAGCATGAACAGCTCGAGCAGGTTGAACTCGGTGCGCGTGAGCTCGATGCGGTCTCCGCCTCGCCGGACCTCGCGCGTCTGCGGGTCGAGCTCGAGATCGGCGAAGCGCAGCACGCCATCGACGGACGCGGCGCCGCGGCGCAGCAGCGCCCGCACTCGCGCCAGCAGCTCCTCGAGGGCGAAGGGCTTGACGAGGTAGTCGTCGGCACCGGCGTCGAGGCCTTCCACTCGGTCTCCGACGGCGTCGCGCGCGGTCAGCATCAGCACCGGGACGCTGTTGCCCGCGCGCCGGAGGCGGCGGCAGACCTCGAGCCCGTCGACCTCGGGCATCAGGATGTCCAGGACGATGGCGTCCGGCTGGCCGTTCGCGTTCAGCCGCGCGAGCGCCTCGGCCCCGTCGGCCGCAAGGTCGACCTCGTAGCCCTGCAGTTCGAGCGCGCGGCGAAGCGAGTCGCGCACGGCGCGCTCGTCGTCGACGACCAGGATCTTCACGCGTCGAATAGTGGCAGTCGCCGCTAAGAAATCTGTGAAAAGCCCCGGGCGGCGAGCCAGTCGCGGATCGTCGGATAGAGCCCGTCAACGAGCCGGTTCGAGCGCTCCTGCTCGGCGAGGAGCCCGTTCTCGGTCTTGATCAGGCCGTGCGTCCCGCCGGGAAAGCTGACGTAGCGGAAGTCGCGGCCCGGCTCGTGTGTGACCGGGTCGAGCCGCTCGATGCACAGGCGCGTCGGCACGGTGCGGTCCTTGGCGCCGAAGAGCCAGATCGCGGGAATGCGCATCGCGCGGATCG
The DNA here is from genome assembly GCA_035264165.1 of Gaiellaceae bacterium. Classification (GTDB taxonomy): domain Bacteria; phylum Actinomycetota; class Thermoleophilia; order Gaiellales; family Gaiellaceae; genus JACDAN01. Next base: position 10,905 of record DATFQN010000036.1, on the reverse strand, counting down.
ACGGCATCGGGTCGACGCCGGACGGACCGGCGCGCCTGACCTCGGCCTCCATGTCCTCGTCCGAGCGAGTGGGCGGAACCTGTCCTTGCTGGTTCAGATCGGCCCAGAGGTCGGTCTCACCCTGCGTCAGCGTCGGTGAGACCAGTCCGACCATGAAGCGGATCGCGGGTTCCATGACGGCGGCCCGCGGCATGATCCACCCGGCCTGGCTCGCACCCGCGACTCCGACGCGCGCGGGGTCGACCTCAGGTTGCCGGGCGAGGAAGCGGGCCTGTGCTGCGACATCGCGCGCGTACTGATCGACGGCCTGCTGGCTGGGGAACTCGCCGGGATAGGCGCCGCCGGACTCCGCGACGCCGCGCTTGTCGCACGAGAGCGTCACGAGCCCGAGATGGTTGGCGTACAGCGCCGTCGCGAGATTGAAGGAGCGCGGCGCGGTCCCGGCGCCGTGCGCGAACGTCAGGCCGCCGCGCCGGCCGCCGCCCGGCGGGATCGACAGCGTGCACGCGAGGTACGCCCGGCCGCTCCGCACCCACACCTCTTCCTGGCGCAGGGCGACTCGATCGGCGCGCTCCCCGTTCCACTCGGCATGGTTCGCGGTGAAGGCCGCAATGCCGGCCTCGGGCCTGCGCGTGAAGATTCCCGAACCGATGCCGTATCGGCCGCGTCCCGTTCGGTACAGGCCGCGGACCTCGCTCTGGTCATAGCGGAAGCCGACCCGGGGCCCGACGGCCTGGACTGCCCCGAGCGGGCTTCCGTCGGCGAAGCGATAGAGGCCGAGCGTCGCTCCCTCGAGCGCGGCGCCGCGACGGAGGCGGAAAGCACCTCGGAGCGGCCCTTGGCGGAAGGTGCCGGAGAGGATGCGCCCGCGCAGCCGCCCGTCGAGCGACAGCCGCCACGGGCGCCCCGGCAGCGTCAGCCGGACGCGGCCGCGGGACAGCCGTGCCGCGACCTGGGTCGTTGCCGCGTGCCCCGCGCCGAGCGAGACGGTCGCGCGGCGGCCTCTGACGACGATCGAGAGCGGGAAGTCCGCGATCCCCGCGCCTCGCGTGATGTGCGCCGTGCCCGCCCAGGCCCCAGAGGGGAGAGGGGCGGCCGAGCCTGCTGCTGCTCCCCCAGCGCAGACGGCCGCCCCGATGACTGCGGTGATGGCCTTCGTCATCCGCGCCTCTTTCGACGCGGGCGCGGTGCCTCGGTTGTTGCGCGCGCGTTAAGCGGGCTCGGGTGCGGGCGACTCGGCGCCGCCGGCTTGCGCGTGCCACACCGCGTTGAGGCCGCTCTGCATGTAGCCCATGTACGCCGGGTAGAAGACGAGGAAGAGGATCAGTCCGATCCAGCCGTTGATCGGCTCGATCCCGCTCAGGCGTTGCGCGGCCTGTACTCGCTTGAACCCGTTGTAGATCGAGACGAGCGCGGGGACGATGATCAGCAAGCCGAGGGTGATCGCGAGCAACGACGTGCCTGGGCTCGTGCCCAGCTCCTTCGTATTCTTGGCGCGGCCGTAGTCACGGAGCTCCCGGTGGATGAAGTACCACCAGAAGAACCCGTAGATCGCGAGGGTGATCAGCTCGAGCACGATCACCCAGACGACACTGCGGAGCTTCGCCCTTGCTTCGGTGCCTCGGATCTGAACCTCTTGCGCCATCAGGCCACCACCTTCGCGAACTCGGGGATGATCTGGTCGCCGTAGGCGGCCAGCGTCTCCTCCTGGTTGTGGGTCATGAGGTAGATGTTGAACTGGTCGACGCCGACGGCCTCGAGCTCCCGGAGCTTCTCGGCCGCCTGCTCAGGCGTCCCGAGGACGCAGAAGCGGTCACAGATCTCGTCGGTGACGAACTCGCCGTGGGCGGCGCCGACGCGGCTGTGGTCCTTGTAGTCGTAGAACTTGCGCGCTTTGACGTAGTCCGTCAGCGCCTGCGGGATCTCCGAGTCCCAGCCGTACTTCTCGATCAGGTCCATCACGTGGTTCGAGACCATCGCCGGGAACCAGCGGACTTGCTCCCGCGCATCCACGATGTCGTCGGAGATGTGGCTCGGTGCCCCGACGATGCACTTGAGCTCGGAGGGGTCGCGGCCGGCCTCCTCGGCCGCCTTTCTGGCCGTGTCCATGATCCATTGGATAATCACCGGGTCGGCGAGCTGGATGATCACGCCGTCGCCCACGCGCCCGGCGACGGCCAGCGCCTTGGGCCCGTAACCCGCGATCCACATCGGGATCTCCGGCAGCTCCTTCCGTACCCAGGTGAGCTCGAGCTCCTTCTCGTTCCAGTCGGCCTGGCGGCCGTTCATCAGCTCCTTGATCATCGCGCAGCGCCGCTCGAACTCGGCCACGCGCACGGGCTTGAGGCCGACGACGCGGCGCGAGGAGTCGCCTCGGCCGATCCCCATGACCATCCGGCCGTTCGAGAGGTCCTGCATCGTCGCGTACCAGCTCGCGGTGATCGTCGGGTCGCGGATGCCCGGGTTGGTGACGAAGTGGCCCAGCTTGATCTTGCTCGTGCGCGCCGCGGCGAGCGGGAGTGTCGCGTACGACTCCTGCCACAGGATGTGCGAGTCGTAGGTCCAGGCGTACTCGAAGCCATGCTGTTCGGCCTTCTCGACCAGCTCGAAGAAGCGAGACGACGGCGGGTCGGGCAGGACGGTGACGCCGAACGTGAGCATGGATGCCTCCTGACGCAGGGAAACCGGCATTTTCTCTTGAAATCTCCGCCGTGGCAATCTGGAGCTATCTGCTCTTCGCGCTGTTGGCCGGCGCGATGCTTCCGATCCAGTTCGGGATCAACGCGCAGCTCGCGAACTGGGTCGGCGGGCCGATTCGCGCCGCGTTCGTCTCCTTCGTCGTCGGGGCACTTGCCTTGCTCGTCGCTGTGATGGTCGTCGCGCGCGGCTGGCCGGATCGCGCGGGCGACGCGCCCTGGTGGGTCTGGACCGGCGGCCTGCTCGGAGCGTTCTACGTGCTCGGGTCGATCGTCACAGCGCCGAAGCTCGGCGCCGCGACGCTGGTCGCGATGATCCTCGCCGGGCAGGCGATCGCCTCGCTGCTTGTCGACCACTTCGGCTGGGTCGGCTTCGAGGAGCAGCCGATCACGCCCCTGAGGATCGTCGGAATCGCGCTCCTTGCCGGCGGCGTCGCGCTCGTTCGCCTGTCGTAGGGTTGCCGGCATGGGCCGGTGCTTACTTACGCTCGGAGTCACGGCGACGGTGCTCGCTGCCGCCGACCTCGCAGTCAAGGCCGCCGCCGGTGCCGGGGCGATTGACCCCCGTTCCATGCTCTACGTAACGGTGGTGGTCGGGCTGTCAGTCGTCTGGGTGGGGGCGATCGTGCTGACTCGTTCTCCGGCCATGGCGGTCGGCGGCGGCGTCCTCGCCGCCGGCGCGCTCGGCAACGTGGCCTCGCTCGCGTTCTGGCCGGGCGTTCCGAACCCGATCACGACCGCCTCGTTCGCGTTCAACCTCGCCGACGTGTCCGTGCTCGTCGGGTTTGTGGCGGTGTCTGCGTGCAGCCTTCGGCTCGTGCGCGTCGAGCGCGCGCGGCTGAACGAGCCGCTAGGAGGCGCTCGCGCGACTAACTGATCGTCGGCGAGCCCTCGATCCACTTCAGGAAGAGGAACATCGCGACGCCGAGGCCGACCCACACGAGCAAAAGGAAGCCAGCGAAACCGAGCAGAACAGCCGTCCAGGTCCTCTTGACGGTGCGCTCGTTCAGGGAAGGGTCCTCGGCACCGTTCCGACGATTCGCCAGCCCCATTCGAGCCTGTTTTGCGGAATCCGGCTAAGGCGCTGCGAGCCAGTCGATCGTCTTCGAGGCGAGGCGGTCGAGGGCATGAACGGAGAGCTCGAGGTGCTCCTCCTTCGTGTCCTCGAGCTTCGTGTGCGAGAGTCCGCGCAGGCTCTGCACGAAGAGCATTACCGTCGCGACCCCCGCGCGCGAGACCTCCGCGGCGTCGTGCAGCGGCCCGCTCGGCAAGCGGTGCGACTGGCCGCCGACCTCGCGGATCGCCTCGTCGGCGAAGCCGATCAGCCGGTCGTCGAAGAGGATCGGCTCGATGTTCCAGATCCGCTCGAACTCGACCTCGATGCCCTCTTCGCCCGCGAAGCGGTCGCAAGACGACTTCGCGTCCTCGAGCAGCGCGGCGAGCTTCTCGGAATCCAGTTGACGTTGGTCGAGTAGCTGCTCGGCCGTCTCGACGACGGACGTGACGATGCCGGGGTGACAGACGACGTCGCCCGACGTGCAGACCGCGCCGTCGCCGACGCGCGCCGCGATCTCGCGAAGCTCCAGCGCGAGCTTCGCCGCGCCGGCGAGCGCGTCGCGTCGCTGATCCATAGGCGTCGAGCCCGCGTGCGCGGCCTGGCCCCGCCACGTGACACGGTGCCGCTCGACCCCGTAGGTGCCGAGCACGGCCCCTAACGGCAGGTCCATCGACTCCAGCACGGGCCCCTGCTCGATGTGGAGCTCGAGGTAGGCTGCGGCGTTCGCGAGCTGGCTCCGCGAGTCGTTCGCGCGGTCGAGATCGACGCCGTGCGCGCCGATGGCATCGGGCAGAGAGACACCGTCGCGATCCGTCAGCTGGCGCAGCTCGTCCTGGTCGCTCATCGACCCGGCGGCTGCGCTCGAGCCGAAGAGCGAGCGGCCGAAGCGGGCACCCTCCTCGTCCGCCCAGCTCACTAGCCGCACCGTCACCGGCGGCTCGCCGTCCTCGGCGATGCGCCGGAATACCTCCGAGCCCGCGACGACGTTCAGCGCTCCGTCGAGCCAGCCTCCGTTGGGAACCGAGTCCAGGTGGCCGCCGATGAGAAGCTCCTCGTCCGAGCGCCCGCGAAGCGTCCACCACTGGTTGCGCGCCTCGTCGAAGGTCATCTCGGCTCCGGTGCCCTCGAGCTTGGCGGCCATCCACTCCTGCGCCTGCACCCACGTCTCGGTCCACGCGACGCGCTGCGCACCGTCGTCGTTCCCGGTGAGGTCACGCAGCTCCTTCAGCTCGGCGACGGTGCGGCTGGGATCCAGTGCCACGGCCGCGAGCCTAACGTGGTAGAGATCGGCCGATGGCCGGGATGGTCGCCAAGCGCGTCGGGATGTTCGCCCTCGTCCTCGCCGCTCTCTGCGCCTTCTGGGAGGGTTTCAAGTGGTTCGGCGAGACGACCGGGTTCGCGCTCGGTTCGTTCGAGGTCAACGACCGCACGCTGCCCCACATCCACGACATCATCGGCCAGCTCTTCGAGCCCTCCCGCACGAACGGGCCGCTCCTGATCGAAGTCCTCTGGGACGCGGCGCTCTTTACGGCGAAGGAGGCGGCCGTCGGATTCGCCCTCGGCGCGTCGATCGGCTTTGCGCTCGGCGTAGTCCTGGCCCATTCGCGCCTGCTCCAGCGCGGCCTACTGCCCTACATCGTCGCCTCGCAGACGGTCCCGATCCTGGCGATCGCCCCGATGGTCGTCGTCTGGATGGGCGGGCGCGGCTTTCCCGACTGGTTCTCCGTCTCCGTGATCTCCGCCTACCTGACCTTCTTCCCGGTGACGATCAACACGCTCCGCGGCCTGACCTCGGCCGACCCGCGCGCGCTCGAGCTGATGAACTCCTACGCCGCCGGTAAGTGGGCGATCCTCTGGAAGGTCCGCGTTCCCTCTGCCCTCCCGTACCTCTTCGCCGCCTTCAAGATTGCGGCCACGGCCAGCGTTGTCGGCGCGATCATCGGCGAGCTGCCGGCCTCGATCCAGGACGGGCTCGGCGGCGCGATCCTCAACTTCAACCAGTACTACGCCACGACGCCGACAAGCCTTTGGGCGACAAACCTGATCGCCGCGCTGCTCGGGATCACCTTCTTCCTGATCGTCGTCGTCGTCGAGCGGATCGTCGTCCACCGCGCCCCGGAGCACGTGGCATGAGACGTCGCTTGCGATGTCTCCTTCAGGCCGAGCGGGCTTTGCCCGCGCGGCCGTCTGAAACGACCGGTCGACGCGATGGGATTCAGGAGCGGACGCCGTGAGCGTGGTCTCGCTGCAACGCGTCTCGAAGAAGTTCGGCGTCGGCGGCGTCCGGGCGCTCCAGGCAATCGACCTCGAGATCGGCGAGCGGGAGTTCGTTTCCCTGATCGGCCCCTCGGGCTGCGGCAAGTCGACGCTGCTCCGGATCGTCGGCGACCTGATCCAGCCGTCGACGGGGAAGGTCGTCGTCAACGGGAAGACGCCGCACCAGGCGCGGCTCGACCGCGACTACGGGATCGTCTTCCAGGACGCCGTCCTCTTCGACTGGCGCACCGTCGCGAAAAACATCTCGCTGCCGCTCGAGATGGTCGGCTGGGATCGCGCCAAACGGACGGAGCGCGTCAACGAGCTCCTCGAGCTGGTCGAGCTCGTCGGCTTCGAGGGCCATCACCCCTGGCAGCTCTCGGGCGGCATGCAACAGCGGGTCTCGATCGCGCGCGCCCTCTCGTTCAATCCGCCGCTGCTGCTGATGGACGAGCCGTTCGGTGCGCTCGACGAGATGACGCGCGAGCGGCTCAACCTCGAGCTGCTGCGGATCTGGGAGGCGAGCGGCAGCACGGTCGTCTTCGTGACGCACTCGATCGCCGAGGCTGTCTTCCTCTCGACGCGGGTCGTCGTGATGTCGGCGCGGCCGGGACGGATCGTCGGCATCGTCGACGTCGACCTCGCGCAGCCGCGCACCGCCGACACGCGGGAGGAGGAGCGCTTCGCCGACCTGATCCGGGAGGTGCGGCACCTGCTGCGGAGGGACGGTGGCCCCGACGTCGAGGAGCCCACGCCCACCGGGGAGCAAGACTTCATCGCCGCCGAGGAGGCGCTCGACTGAGACGTCGCTTGCGATGTTGTCTTCAGGCCGTGCGGGCTTTGCCCGTGCGGCCGTCTGCACTGACCGGTCGACACGATCGCCCGGCGAGGATTCCGCTGTGACCAGCACCGTTGTCGAGCCGATCCCGCGCGGCACTCTGGGGCGGCGCGTCGGCCGTGAGCTGACCGACTGGGCCCCTGCCGCGGCGGTCTTCGTGCTCGGGATCGCCCTCTGGGAGGGCCTCGTCCGCGGCCTGAACATCCAGGAGTTCCTGCTCCCGCCGCCGTCGGAGATCCTCCAGACCCTCTGGACCGAGCGCGACACGCTCTGGAGCGCGGGCTGGTTCACGTTCCAGGAGGCCTTCGGCGGCTGGCTGATCGGCTGCTCCGTCGCGATGCTGACCGCGCTAGTGCTGGCCCGGTGGCGCACACTGAGCACCGCGCTGATGCCCTTCGCGATCGCTGCGAACGCGATCCCGATCATCGCGTTCGCGCCGATCACGAACAACTGGTTCGGCGCGCTGAACCAGTCCTCGAAGATGGTGATCGCCGCGGTCCTCTGCTACTTCCCCGTGCTCGTGAACACGCTGCGCGGGCTCACTTCCGTGCGGCCGCAGCAGATCGAGCTGATGCGCTCGTACGCCGCCGGGGAGGTCGAGATCTTCAGGCGGGTGCGGATCCCGAACGCGCTCCCGTACATCTTTACCGGCTTGAAGGTCGCCACCGTTCTCGCGATGATCGGCGCAATCGTGGGCGACTGGTTCGGCGGCTCGCTCGACGCGCTCGGCGTCGAGATCCAGCGACAGGCAGGGGTCTTCGCCTTCACCGAGGCGTGGGCTGCGATCGTCGTCGCGAGTGTGCTCGGCATCGCGTTCTACGCGGCAGTCGCGATCGTCGAGCGGCTTACCATGGGCTGGCACCCATCATCACGGACGGAGTGAACGACAGGCATCGGAAAGGGGTAGGGATGAGGAAGAGCAGGTGGTTCGCACGTGTCGGCCTGCTCGCTCTCGCGGTCGTGTCGCTGGCGGCGTGCGGCGGCGACGATGGCGGGGGCGGCGGCGACAAGGACAAGGTGACGCTACAGTCGAAGTGGGTCGTTCAGGCCCAGTTCGCCGGGTACTACGCAGCGCTCGACCAAGGGTTCTACGACGACGAGAACCTCGACGTGGCGATCCGCCCCGGCGGCCCCGACATCGTGCCCGAGCAGGTCGTGCTCGGCGGCCAGGCGGAGTTCGGCATCGACTGGCTCGACAGCCTGCTCGCGACGCGCGACCAGGGCCAGAACATCGTCAACATCGCGCAGGTCTTCACGCGCAGCGGCATGACCGAGGTCACGTGGGCCGACAGTGGCCTCGATCAGATCACCGACCTGAAGGGCAAGAAGGTCGGCGTGTGGCTCGGCGGCAACGAGCACAAGCTCTTCGCCGCGTTCAACAAGAACGGCATCGATCCGCAGAAGGATGTCGAAATCGTCAAGCAGCCCTTCAACATGGATCTCTTCCTGAACCGCGAGGTCGATGCGGCGGCCGCGATGACCTACAACGAGCTCGCCCAGGTTCTGGAGACGAAAAACTCGGACACCGGGCAGCTCTTCCAGGAGAGCGACCTGAACGTCATGAAGATGTCGGACCTCGGAACCGGCGCGCTCGAGGACGGCGTCTTCGTCCGCGAGGACTGGATCGAGGACGAGGACAACCAAGACATCGCGAAGCGCTTCCTGAAGGCGAGCTTCCGCGGCTGGCTCTACTGCCGTGACAACCCGGAGGACTGCCTCCGGATCGTGCTCGACAACGGGCCGACGCTCGGCGAGGGGCACCAGCGGTGGCAGCTGAACGAGGTCAACGCGCTGATCTGGCCGGCCCCGAAGGGGATCGGGATCATGGAGCCGGAGTCGTGGGAGGTCACGAAGCAGATCGCCCTCGACGGCAAGGTGATCAAGAAGCCGGCGAGCGACGACTCGTACCGGACGGACATCGCCGAGGACGCGGTCGACGAGCTGAAGGACGACGACATCGACGTCACCGGCGACAGCTGGCAGAAGGAAAAGGTGCAAGTAACCGAAGGCGGCAGTTAACGGCCTAGCGCCGAAGGAGGGAGATCCGCAATGGGTTCAGTTCTCATCAGAGGTGGTCGTGTCATCACGGCGGCCGACGACTACGTCGGCGACGTCTTCATCGAGAACGAGCGGATCTCCCTCATCGGCGAGTCGCTCGACGTCGACGCCGACAAGGTGATCGACGCGTCCGGGAAGTACGTCCTCCCCGGCGGTGTCGACCCGCACACGCATCTCGATATGCCCTTCGGGGGTACCGTCACGATCGACGACGTCGAGTCGGGGCAGACGGCGGCGGCGTTCGGGGGCACGACCTGCCACGTCGACTTCGTGATCCAGCCGCAGGGTTCGACCTTTGCCGAGGCGCTCGACGAGTGGCGGTCGAAGGCCAACGGCAAGCAGATGATCGACATGGGCTACCACATGGCGATCACCGACCTCGACGAGGGCGGCTCGCTGGAGGAGCTCGCCGGGCTGCCGGACCAGGGCGTGACCTCGTACAAGCTGTTCATGGCCTACAAGGGCGCACTGATGGTCGACGACGAGACGCTCTTCCGCTCGATGCAGGTGGCGGCCGACTCGGGTGCGCTCGTGATGGTCCACGCCGAGAACGGCGATGCGATCGACGTGCTCGTCAAGGAGGCGCTAGCCGAAGGGAAGACCGAGCCCAAGTACCACGCGCTGACCCGGCCGCCGGAGACCGAAGGTGAGGCGACGAACCGTGCGATCCAGCTGGCCCGGGTCGCCGGTGCCCCGCTCTACGTCGTCCACGTCTCCTGCCAGGAGGCGGTCGAGCCGATCGCACTCGCCCGCGAGAAGGGCTGGAACGTCTGGGGCGAGACGTGCACGCAGTACTTTTTCGTCGACTACACGTTTCTCGAGCGGCCGAACTTCGAGGGGGCGAAGTTCGTCTACACGCCGCCGCCGCGGGACAAGGCGAACCAGGACGTGCTCTGGAACGCTGTCCGCACGGACATCCTCTCGGCGGTCTCCACCGATCACTGCGCCTTCAACTGGGACGGCCAGAAAACGCTCGGCCAGGACGACTTCTCGAAGATCCCGAACGGCGGGCCGGGGCTCGAGAACCGGCTGCAGATGATCCACGAGTTCGGCGTCCGTGCCGGACGGATCTCGCTGAACCGGATGGTCGAGCTGCTGTCGACGAACCCGGCGAAGCTGTTCGGGCTCTACCCGCGGAAGGGCACGATCGCCGTGGGCTCCGATGCGGACGTCGTCGTCTTCGATCCCGACAAGAAGCACACGATCTCGGCGTCGACCCACCACTCGCGGGTCGACTACAACCTCTACGAGGGCACAGAGATCACCGGCTCGCCCGAGGTCGTGCTGCTGCGCGGGAACGTGCTGGTCGAGAACTACGAGCTCGTCGCCTCGCCGGGAATCGGGCAGTACGTGGCGCGGGCGCGCTTCGGCGAGGAGCTGAAGGCCGAGACTGCGGTCGCGTAGTTGGCGCGGTGGGTCGCCGTCGGGGTCGCGGCGCTCGCGCTACTCGTTCCCGCGCATGCCGCTGCCCACAACCCGGGCGTCGGGATCCCGACGGGCTACGTCGCGACAGTGTCGGCCGTCCGGCCGAACATCGTTGGGCTGCGGGCGACGACCGTCCTCGGCGACCAGCTCGCGGTCAGCAACCTCTCGCGCAGGCCCGTCGTCATCCTCGATCCGAACGGGCGGCCGTTCATGCGCATACCGAGCGGCCGGACGAAGACGTGGCACGACACCCGCGTGGTCGAGACCGGCCCACCGCCGCTGCCGAGGCGCGCCGCCGCTGCGAGCGAGCCGCGGTTCGTGAAGAACTGGACCATCCGTGGTCGGGCCGGGGGGCGCTCCTTCGCGATCAACGGCTTCCTCGGCTGGGTGCCGCCGAGGGAGAGCGGCGGCGGAGGGATGCCGCTCGCGGCTTGGATCGGCGGCGCCGCGTTGCTGTTGGCGCTCTCCGTCGCCGCGGCGTGGCTGTTAGGACGCCGTACCCCCGCTTGATGAGACATGTCCGGTGGCTGGCACCGGCCATGTCTTGCGCGGCCAGCCGGAGGCAAAGATAGGGC
>DATFQN010000035.1:0-10085 GCA_035264165.1 Gaiellaceae bacterium | reverse complement strand
GCCGACGAGCGGCGTCGAGACCGAGGCGGAGAGAAGGAAGCCGGTCAACACCCAGGCCGCCCACGCGGCGCTCGTGTCGAACTCGCGCTGGAGGATCGGCAGCGCCGGGACGATCATCGTCTGCTGGAGCGCGAACGCGATCCCGGCGACGATCAGGATGCCGAGGGTGATGTTGTAGTGCTGGCGCTCGGGGACGGGGTCCGGCACGACCGCGTATTCCTAGCCGCTAACGGCAGGGACGGCGGACGGGACGGCCGAGCGCCAAGGCCGCCGCCTTCTGAAGGACGCGAGTCCTGCGTATCTTCGACGTCACCAGGGGCGCCTTGAAGAGCCGGCCGTAGACGACGAGCGCCGCAGCGTACGTGCCGAGCCGGCTCGGGTGGAAGCCGTCCGGCCCGTACAGCGGGATGCGGGCGTCGCAGCTCCACGACTCCTGCCAGGCCGTGCCTCCGGGGAGGAGGACGGCGTGGGCCGCCGCGGCCGCCTGCCGATAAGACGAGATCACCTGCCCCAGCGCGGCTCTGCCGCGGTACGACTCCGCCCAGACGGTCAAGAGCGCGGGCTGCGTCCCGTTCGCGCGCGCGAGCTCGGCGAAGCGCCCGGCCCACTCCCGCAGGTGCGCCTGACCCTCCGGCAGCGCCGAGGGGCCCTGCTGCATGACGACCACGTCCCAACTCCCGGAAGCGAGGGCCGCCCGCGCCTCCCCCTGTTGCCAGTGGTCCTCCAGCGAGTAGCCGCCGAACGCGACCGTGCGGTACTCGAGCCTGCGCCCGCTCGAGCGGGCGAGTGAGGCCACCACGGTGGGCAGGTCGTTCGTTTGCGTCAGGCTGTTGCCGACGAACAGGACGCGGAGCGAGCGCACCGCACCGTCGGCGGCTCCCGCCGGCAAGACGAGCGCAACGACGGCAGCGGCGAGCAGAGCTCTCATCCGCCTCTCACCTGTCCCCGTCAACCTGCCGCCATGCGCCTGCCACTGCTCGCTCTGACGCTTCTTCTCCTCGTTGGTTGCGGCGGCTCGTCGTCACCGAAGCTCCCGCAGGGTGACGAGCCGGCCAAGTTGGACCCGGCGGACTTCGTGTCGCAGATCGACAACCCATACTGGCCGATGGCGCCCGGCAGCACGTGGGTCTACCGCGAGGACGGCCAGCGGGTGGAGGTGACCGTGACGAACCGCAGGAAAGAGATCCTCGGGATCGCAGCCACGGTCGTCCACGACGTCGTCAGCGAGGACGGCGAGCTGGTCGAGGACACGTTCGACTGGTACGCGCAGGACGCCGACGGCAACGTTTGGTACCTCGGTGAGGACACGAAGGAGTACGAAAACGGCAAGGTCAAGAGCACCGAGGGCTCGTGGGAAGCCGGCGTCGACGGCGCGCAAGCAGGGGTCGTCGTCGCGGCCGAGCCCGAGGTCGGGCTGACCTACCGGCAGGAGTACTACCGCGGCGAGGCGGAGGACGCGGCGCGTGTGCTGAGCCTCGACGAGAAGGTCGAGGTACCCATCGGGCGCTTCGCGGGGGTCCTCATGACGAAGGACTACACGCCGCTCGAGCCTGCGCTCGTCGAGCACAAGTTCTACGCCAAGGGGGTGGGACCGGTGCTGGCGCTGACGATCTCTGGCGGGTCGGATCGCGAGGAGCTGGTTCGCTTCACGCGCGGCCGTTAGCCGAGCAGAACGCCGGTTCTGCAGGGTGCCCGCGCAGGTGCAAAGGCTCGGTAGCCACCGACCGAGGAATCACTTGCCGGGGCCGGCAGCAGCCGGCCCCGCGTCGTTAGTGTCGAGGCATGCCCGAGCTGGCCATCCGCCTGCGCGGCGTCGTCAAGCGCTACGGCGCGGTCACCGCCGTTGACGGCCTCGACCTCGACGTGCCCATGGGCACGTGCGTCGGGCTACTCGGACCCAACGGAGCCGGAAAATCGACGACCATGCGCCTCCTCACCGCCCAGGCGATCGCGGACGAGGGCGAGCTCGACGTGCTCGGCTTCGAGCTGCCGGGGGAGTCCAAGCAGGCGCGCGCGCATTGCGGCGTCTCGCCCCAGCTGGACAACCTCGACGTGACGCTCACGGTCGAGCAGAACCTGCTCGTCTTCGCGCACCTGTACCGCATCCCCCGCCAAGAGCGCCACGACGCGATCGAGCGGGCCCTCGAGATGGCGCTGCTGACCGACCGCCGCGACACGCGGATCGACAAGCTCTCCGGCGGCATGCGCCGGCGCCTGCTGATCGCGCGCGCCCTGATCCACCGCCCCCAACTCGTCCTCATGGACGAGCCCACCGTCGGTCTGGACCCCCAGGTGCGCCAGGGCATGTGGGCGCTGATCGACCGGCTTCGGTCGGAGGGCACGACGATCCTGATGTCGACCCATTACATCGAGGAGGCGCAGCGCCTCGCCGACACCGTGCTGATCATGTCGCACGGCAAGGCCGTCGCCGCGGGCCCGCCGTCGGAGCTCGTGCTCGAGCACGCCGGTCACGAGGTGATCGAGGTCTACGGGCCGCCGCCGCGGCTCGCGGAGGTGGAGGCCGAGGCCGGCGAGGCGGGGCTCCGGACCCGGAGGACCGGGACGAGCGTCTCGATCCTGGGCGTCGACAGCCGGAACGGCTGGAAGGGTGAAGGCGAGCGCAGGCCCGCGAACCTCGAAGACGTCTTCGTCCTCCTCACCGGTGAGGAGATCACCTGATGGTCTCGCACGCCCAGCGCACCGAGCGGCTGCACCGGTTCGAGGCCTCCGCCATCACGGGCGTCCTAGTCCGTGAGGTCGTCAACTTCTCTTCCTACTGGCGTTCGGCGACCTTCTCGTCGACGGTCGAGCCGACGATCTACCTGCTCGCATTCGGGTTCGGGCTTGGCTCGCTCGTCAGCAGGATCGGCGGCCTCGAGCCCGTCGAGTTCGTCGGGACGGGCACGGTCGCGACTGCGGTGCTGTTCTCCTCGGCGTTCCCGGCGATGTTCGGGACATTTGTCAAGTACCAGTTTCAGCGCACGTATGACGCGATCCTCGCGGCGCCCGTCGACACCGAGGAGCTCGTTAGCGCCGAGGCACTGTGGGTTGCCACCCGCGCGGGGGTCTACGGCTGCGTCCCGATGCTCGTCGCGGTTGTCTTCGGGCTCGACCCGTCGTGGGGCATGGTCGCCGTCCCGTTCATCGGTTGGCTCTCTGGGTTCGGGTGGGCCTGCTTCGGGATCATGACGGCCGGTTTCGCAAAGTCGATCGAGAACTTCAGCTACATCGTCAGCGCCGTGCTGACGCCGCTGTTCCTGCTCGCCGGTTCGTTCTTCCCGCTCGACCAAGCGCCGACGTGGATGCAAGCCATCGGCCTGCTCGACCCGCTGCACTACACCGTCGAGCTGGTCCGCTCCGCGGTGTTCGGCGGCTGGGGGTGGGAGGACCTGGCGGGCCTCGGAGTCCTCGTCGTCTTCGGACTCATCATGTGGCGCGTTGCGATCTACGCGATGACGCGCAAGCTCGTCGACTGAGCTTCGAACCTCAGGTCCGCGATGTCCGCTACGAAACGGGGGTCGGAACCCGCTCGTCGGCGAGCACGTCGTAGCGCTCGACGCTGACTCGGCGTCCCGAGAACTGCTGCATCAGCTCGCCGAGAGCCTTCGGCATGTCCTCGTCGAAGATCCGCTCGGCGGCGATCGCGTGCTCCTCCGTGTCGAAGAGCGCAATCGAGAGCGACTTGCCCGCCTTCCGGTCACCGAGCTCCATGTACCCCTGGATGCCGTCGATGCCGCGGATGATCGGCTCCACGACCTCCATCGCCTTCGGCATCAGCTGTTCGTCGGCGGCAGGATCGGTGCTCTCAAAGGTGGCGATGCGAGCGATCATGGCTTCTCCTTGGGTAGACCTCTCCAACACTACGCCCGCAGCGTCCGGAACGTAAGGGAGTAGCGGAGCTCCTTCGTCGGCGGGATCGAGTGCTCCCACGAGGTCCTCGCCTTGCCGGCGAGGACGTAGCCGGACCGGGGTTCGAGCAGTACCTCCCAGACTCTGCGTGCCTCGCCCTTCCCGCGCTGGAAGCGAAGCCGCGCGGAGCCGCCGGCGGACACGCCGACGACCGTGCCGAACGTAGGTGCGTCGCGGTGCCAGCCGATCGTCGAGCCGGGTGGGTAGCGCTGGACGAGGATCTCGACGAGCTGCTCGGTGTCGAGGCCGGCGAGCTCGGCGGCCCGAGCACGGACCGGGAGGATCCAGTCGGGCACCGCCTCACCAGGCTGAGGCGTCCGCGCCTCGTAGTCGTAGTCGAGGCCGAAGTGCCGCGCGGTGCGGCGCGCTTCCTGGCCGTGCATGACGATCGGATCGAAGCGCAGTGACTCGAGCACGTCGAGGAGGTCGGCTTCCTCCTCCACGGTGATGAGCTCGGGCCGGTAGACCAGCCCCTCTGGTTGCTCGGCAGGCGCTCTCGACGTGCCCTCCTACATGCCGGCGATGCGGCGGGCGCCTACGAGGCGGCTGCCGTAGTGCGAGCGGCCGAGCGCGACGATCTCGACGTCGCGTCCCGCGTGCGGCGCGTGGACCATTCGACCGCGGCCGATGTACAGACCGACGTGGCCGAGGCCGGAGAAGAAGAGGACGTCGCCCGGTCTCATGCGCGAGCGCCGTACGGCCCGGCCGACGTCGAAGAGCGCATAGGAGCTGTGCGGCACCTCGATGCCGAGCCGGTGGTAAGTCCAGTAGACGAGGCCCGAGCAGTCGAATCCGCCGACGCGCGAGGCGCCGCCCCAGCGGTACGGGACGCCGACGGCACTAAGCGCAATCCTCGCCGCTCGGTCACCCAGCGACGGCTTCGGGCGCTTCTTTCGATATCGCGCAGACTTCACGTGCGGTGTGCTCGCCGCCACCTGATGCGGGGTCGCCGTCGGCTGCGCCGTCCAGCCGAATGCCACCGCGGCGAGCACGAGCGCGCAGGCAAGCAACAGGATGCGGAGGCGGGGCGGCATGAGAGCGGGAGAGGAACGACGGACCGTGCGGGACAAGCGGCGGCACGGCCCTGGCCTGTTCGTCAGCGCCGCATCGTAGTCAGGAAATCGGATGTGTCCACCCCCAAATGGGGTTTCGCTGCGACGTAGGCATGACGTCACCTCCAGCAGCGCGCGGACACATCCGCAGCAGAGGCGCGCGAAAACGCAATGTCGCAAAGAGCGACAACTTTTACGGCGACGCCCTTGAACGCGAGGCCGCCGCGCCCTAGTGTCGCGCCTGCGCCGAGCACGGAGCGCAACTAGGACGAAGCCGACCGCGGAGGCCGTAGCCGGAAGGCGAAGGTCAGCGGGGTCGGTGGACGAACGCGCAACCGACTCGGCGAGTTCTGCCACCGGAGGTGCTCTCGGGCACAGCTGGTGGCAGAACTTTTTTGTGGGTGAAACAGCGCAGCGGCCGCCTCCGATCAGCAAGATTGGGTGGATCGCATGGATTCGATGACGACCGCTGCCGGCTCAGAGCCGGCGACTGCCCCACTAGATCCGGAGTCGCGCGAGTGGCTCCGCGCGTTGCGCAGCGACGGGCGTGAGCGCGACGAGGCCGTCGCGCGGCTGCACGAGCTGCTCCTACGAGCGGCGCGATTCGAGACGGCACGGCGCCGCCCGACGCTCCCACACCTGCGCGGAAACGACCTCGACGACATCGCCAACCAGGCGGCGGACGACGCGCTCGTTTCCGTCCTCTCTCGCCTGGACAGCTTCCGCGGCGCGAGCCGGTTCACGACGTGGGCGTACAAGTTCGCGCTGCTCGAGGCGGCGGTCAGGCTGCGGCGTCGCGCCTGGCAGGGCCGCGAGGTTCCGCTCGAGCCCGAGACATGGAGCCTCTTCTCCAGCGCGGGGATCGAGCCGGACGCCTCCGTCGAACAAAGCGAGCTGATCGAGACGCTGCAGAGCGCGATCGCCGAGGTGCTGACGCCGCATCAGCGTCGCGTGCTCGTTGCGCTCGCGCTGAACGGCGTCCCGATCGATGTCCTCGCCGAACGTCTGGACACGACCCGCGGCGCGCTGTACAAGACACTGCACGACGCCCGCCGGAAGCTTCGCGGGCATCTGGAGGAGCATGGCCTCTCACTCGAGACGCTCGAGGAGGGCAAGTGACGGTGCGTCGTCCCGAGCTGAAGCAGGCGCTCGGTCGTCTTCTCGGTCCGGCCGCGCCCGAGATCGGCTGCGACGAGTGCTTCGAGGAGCTCGACCGCTACGTCGAGCTGGAGCTCGCGGGTGCCGACGCCGACGCCGCCGTTCCCGGGCTCCGCGAGCACCTGAGCGGCTGCCCAGCCTGCCGCGAGGAGCACGAGAGCCTGCGCGCGCTCGTCGGCGGCGAGCAGGCGCTGTAGCTACGGGAAGGTGTCGACGGCGGGCCTCAGATCGAGGCGGCCGCCGTCGCGGCAGTCCGGCGGCACGCGGTACTCCGCGTTCGTCCGTCCTGCGTTCTCGGCGAGCTGCCGCCGCATCATCCGCTCGGCCGTGTCGCGGGAGAGGCCGAGCCGCCGGCCGATGGCAACGCCCGACTGGAACGCGTAGCACTCGGTGACCCCTTCGTCCGACACGCCGCGGAGATGCCAGGCTTCGTGCGCGAGGACGGCCAGCCCGCGACCGGTACGGTTGAACCTGACCTCATGCTTGAACGCGAGCCGGTAGAGGTCGAGGCAGCGCTCGGGGGTTAGATACGCGAGGCGGCCGCCGACGATCGCCACGCCGTCCGCGTGCTGCACCGCACCGACGAAGTCGCCGCCCTCGTCGCACCTGATCGTGACCGGCTTTCCCGCCACGCGGGACGCCTCGGCGGAGAACCGCGCCGCAGCCTCGGCACGCGTTGCGCCGTCGACCCCGTTCCAGCCCGTATTCCGTTCGGCGATCCAGAAGACGAGCGCCAGGGCGCAGACGAGAGCCAGGCCCGCGGCCAGACGCAGGACGTGCGGCCTCAGGCGACCATGCTCGGGCCTGACCGGGACGACCGGGCTGAGATCGAGGGCGGTCGGCTCCTCCTCCGCCTCTCCCGAATAGGGGATCCACAGCTCCTCGTCACCTTCGCGGACGAGCAAGAGCTCCTCGGCATCGCCGTAGCCGTAGCGGTCTCGGTCTGCGGCCTGCGGCCCCCGGTCGGGCCGCGTCGGCTGCACCGGGCGCAGCGCGGCGACGAAGAAGTTCAGCTCCAGGCCGAGCGCGATCAGGAACGGGAGCCAGATCGGGACCGCGGACCGCAGCGCGTACGGCCCGAAGATCCACGCGAGCACGAAGGCGGCAAGCCCGAGACGAACGAGGATGCGCATGCTTCGAAGGTAGCGGCGAGCCTCATCCTGATCGGATGATGCTCAGCAGGCCGATTCGATGGAAGATCTATCTCTACGCGGACGAAAGGAGCGAGATGGAACTGGGCGGGAGATTCTGGCTGGCCGTCCTCGGGATCGCGATCGCCGGCGCAATCGCATTCCTTCTGATCCTCAAGGTGATCGGCTGGGCGTGGTGGAACTTCGGCCTGATCGGCGGACTGCTCTTCATCGCCGCGGTCCTGCTGCTGATCGGCTGGATCAGCGATCGTCGCGCGCGAAACCGCTACGAGGCTCCGCCGATCTAACCCCTCCGCGGACGACGATGCGGCCCGGCTCGAGGCGATAGCCGAGCCGTTCGTTCAGGCGCCTGATCGGTTCGTTGCGCACCTCGTTCTGCGTGATCAAGCGCTCGTACCCGGCGCTCTTCGCCCACGCGATCTGCGTCCGCTTCAGCGCGCCTGCAATGCCGCGGCCGCGCCAGGCGCGCTTCACGCCCGTCATGTCGTGGGTTGCGTCACGCGGCCGGGCGGCGGTCAGGCTGAACTTCGCGTACCCCACCACTTCGTCGCAGGCGAGCGCGACGAACGTCGTCTCTGGGCGAAAAGTCAATAGGGAAAAACAGCGCGGCCTAGAGCGAGCGAGCGGCCTCGACCAGCACGTCTAAGTCCGGCACCTCGCCGTCCTCGTATTGCCACGAGGTAGCCTCAAGCGCCGTGGCTCATGTTCTCCGTGACGTCGCCGAGAGCGACCTCGATGCTTTCTACGAGCACCAGCATGAGCCCGAAGCGACGGAGATGGCGCTCTTCCCGGCGCGCGACCGCGAGGCTTTCGACGCGCACTGGCAACGCATCCTCGCGGACGACTCCTTGATCAAGAAGACGATCGTCCACGACGGTCAGGTCGCCGGAAACATCGGCTGCTGGGAGCAGGACGGGCGGCGCCTGATCGGCTACTGGGTCGGCAAGGAGTTCTGGGGCCGCGGCCTGGCCACACGCGCCCTGGCCGAGTTCGTCGAGGATCTCCCGCGGCCCCTCCACGCGTGGGTGGCAGGAAGCAACGTCGGCTCGATCCGCGTGCTCGAGAAGTGCGGCTTCGTCGCCGTGGGCTCACGCGCCGAGCACGACGAGAACTTCGGCCGGCCGGTCGAGGAGGTCCTCTACGAGCTCGCCTAGCGAAGCTCGCGATAGCGGAAGCAGGTCGTCGTGTGGTCGATCACCTGAACCTCGCATGTGGTGCTCGAGCCAATCGTCCAACGGCTCCATCACCTCGTCTTCGGCGCCCGGGATGTCGGGAAACGCCTCGCACGCCACCTCGAACATCCCCTGACCCGCCTCGGGCCGGTCCGCCCAGGTCGCGATCTCCACTCCTTCCGGCGGCGTTACCGGAGGAGGCTCGTACCCGTCTAGCTCGAGGACCAGCCGCGAGTTGCGCTCTACCTCGTAGAAGCCGCGCCGGCGCGCCCAGTCGAAGCTTTCTGCGTCGTCTTCCGGTACCACGCCCTCGACCTCGTCGATGTCGCGCTCCGCGAGCCATGCGCGCGCGGCGGCGAGAAGCGCACCGCCCACGCCCACGCCGCGGTGCTCCGGCAGCACCGTGAGCACCGCCAACCCCGTCTTCGGGCGCGACGGCATCAGTGCGATGGCCAGCGAGCCGACCGCCTCACCGTCGCGGCGGGCGAGGTAATCGCCGTAGTCCAGCGCGCTGCGGCTGAAGCCCCTGACCTCGTCCATCGTGATCGAGTCCCACGGGAAGACACGGTTGTAGATCTCGAGCGAGAGGCGCTCCTCGTCCTCATTCCCGGAGGGCTGCACGTCGATCACGGGCGACACGTAGCCTGCCTGGCCGTGCACCGGCTCACCAAGGTGGAGGCCCGGCGGATCGCCGTGCGCGCGCAACTTCTCGACGCACCCCGCCCGACCGACCTGCTCACGGTCGTCCAGCAGCTGACCCTCCTGCAGCTCGATCCGACCTCGGCCGTCGCGCCCAGCGTGGACCTGGTCGCCTGGAGCCGTCTCGGCTCGGCGTACGAGCCTGCCCACCTCCAGCACGCTCTGGAGCAGGATCGGACGCTGTTCGAGCACAGCGCGCTCGTGCGGCCGATGAGCGACCTCGGCCTGTACCTCGCGGCCGCGGCTGCGTGGCCGAGCTACGAGAAGCAGCGTGCGTGGCTCCGCGACAACGACCGCTTCCGGCGCGACATCCTCGACCGGCTCGGAAGCTCCGGTCCGCTGACCTCCCGCGACATCCCGGACACGTGCGTCGTTCCGTGGGCCTCCACCGGCTGGACCAAGAACCGGAACGTCACGCAGATGTTGGAGTTCCTGATGATGCACGGCGAGGTCGCGATCGCCGGGCGCGTGGGGCGGGAGCGGGTGTGGGACCTGGCGGAGCGGGTGTACCCGACAGATGTCGCCGTCCCGCCGGTCGAGGAGGCCGAGCGGATCAAGAACGAGCGGCGGCTCGCCTCGCTCGGGATCGCTCGAGCGAAGGCCACCGCGATGCCGGTCGAGCCCATCGACGTCGGGGAGGCCGGCGAACCGGCGGTGGTCGAGGGCACGAAGGGCGAGTGGCGCGTCCATCCCGAGGCGCCAGGCAAGGATTTCGAGGGGCGGACGGCGCTGCTGTCGCCGTTCGACCGGCTCGTCCACGACCGGGCCCGCGCCCAGGAGCTCTTCGATTTCGAGTACGTCCTGGAGATGTACAAGCCCGCGGCGAAGCGCCGCTGGGGCTACTTCGCGCTGCCGATCCTCCACCACGACCGGCTGGTCGGGAAGGTCGACGCCACGGCCGACCGCAAGGCCTCGGTGCTGCGCGTGAACGCGATCCACGAGGA
>DATFQN010000034.1:0-34080 GCA_035264165.1 Gaiellaceae bacterium | reverse complement strand
GCTTGGTGCGTGCGGTCGGCGGGCGGCACGTTGCTATCATGAGGCCAAGAGGGCGGGCGGAATGCCCGCCGTTTCTGCGTCAGGGAAAGGAACGTATTGGCTCTGCTCGAGTTGAAGGATCTGCGGGTCGCGCTCGAGGACGGCACCGAGATCGTCAAGGGTGTCGACCTCGCCGTGGACACGGATCAGATCCACGCGGTCATGGGCCCGAACGGATCGGGCAAGTCGACGCTTGCCTACGCCCTGATGGGCCACCCCGCGTACCAGATCACGGGCGGGCAGATCCTCTTCGAGGGCGAGGACGTCACCGAGCTCGGAGCCGACCAGCGAGCCCAGCGCGGCCTCTTCCTTGCGTTCCAGTACCCGCACGCGATTCCCGGCGTCACGGTCACGAGCTTCATGCGCTCCGCGATCAACGCGATCCGGAAGGCGCGCTCCGGCGAGGACGATCCGATCCCGATCCCGGAGTTCCGCAAGGACATGATGGGGGCGATGGAGCGGCTGCGCATCCCGCGCGAGCTCGCGCAGCGCTATGTCAACGACGGCTTTTCCGGCGGCGAGAAGAAGCGGGTCGAGATCCTGCAGATGGCGCTGCTCAAGCCGCGCATCGCCGTCCTGGACGAGACCGATTCAGGACTTGACATCGATGCGCTGAAGGTTGTCGCGGGCGGGGTTCGCGAGCTCGTCGGCCCCGACATGGGCGCGCTCGTAATCACGCATTACCAGCGGATTCTCAACTACATCGAGCCCGATTTCGTCCATGTCTTCGTCGACGGGCGGATCGTCGCCGAGGGCGGACCTGAGCTGGCGCATACACTGGAAGCAGAGGGGTATGAAGCGTTTATGCCGGAGAAGGTGAACATCTGATGGTCGCAGTAACCGAAACCGAGACGCAGGTCGTGGCCGAGATTGGCAGCGAGTACAAGTACGGCTTCCATTCGCCCGACGCAGCCGAGGACTACTTCTTCAAGTCCGGCCGGGGCCTCTCGCCTGAGCTGGTCGCGGCGATCTCAGAGCACAAGAACGAGCCCGAGTGGATGCGGAAGTTCCGGCTCAAGTCGCTCGAGTACTTCCTGGCCCGCCCGCTCCCGACCTGGGGCGGCGACGTCACCGGCATCGACTTCGACAACATCTTCTATTACATCCGGCCGACCGAGAAGCAGGCGAAGTCCTGGGAAGATCTGCCGTCGGACATCAAAGACACCTGGGACAAGCTCGGGATCCCGGAAGCCGAGAAGAAGTACCTGGCGGGCGTCGGGGCGCAGTACGAGAGCGAGGTCGTCTACCACAAGCTGAAGGGGGACCTCGAGGCGCAAGGTGTTCTCTTCCTCGACATGGACTCGGGCCTCCGCGAGCACGAAGAGCTCGTCAAGCAGTACTTCGGGACGATCATCCCGCAGAACGACAACAAGTTCGCGGCGCTGAACTCCGCCGTCTGGTCGGGCGGCTCGTTCATCTACGTGCCGCCGGGGGTCAAGGTCGAGATGCCGCTCCAGGCCTACTTCCGCATCAACGCGGAGAACATGGGCCAGTTCGAGCGCACGCTGATCATCGTCGACGAGGGCGCGTTCGTGCACTACGTCGAGGGCTGCACGGCGCCGATCTACTCGAGCGACTCGCTGCATTCGGCTGTCGTCGAGATCATCGTCAAGCCCGGCGCGCGCTGCCGCTACACCACCATTCAGAACTGGTCGACCAACGTCTACAACCTCGTTACCAAGCGCGCGGTCGCCTACGAGAACGCGACGATGGAATGGGTCGACGGGAACCTGGGCTCCAAGCTGACGATGAAATACCCCGCCATCTGGCTGCTCGGCGAGGGCGCGCACGGCGAGGTGCTTTCGATTGCCTTCGCCGGCGAGGGGCAGCACCAGGACGCGGGCGGCAAGGCAGTCCACGTCGCGCCGAACACGACCTCCGTGATCACGTCCAAGTCGATCTCCAAGAACGGGGGCCGGGCCGGCTACCGCGGCCTGCTCGAGGTCGCCAAGGGCGCCACCGGCGCGAAGTCGAAGGTCGTCTGCGACGCGCTGATCCTCGACGAGGACTCGCGCTCGGACACCTACCCGTACATGAAGATCGACGAGGACAACGTCGACATCGGCCACGAGGCGACGGTGTCGAAGATCGGCGAGGAGCAGCTCTTCTACCTGATGAGCCGCGGCCTCTCGGAGGCCGAGGCGAGCGCGATGATCGTGTCGGGCTTCGTCGAGCCGATCACGAAAGAGCTTCCTCTGGAGTATGCAGTCGAGCTGAACCGACTGATCCAGCTCCAGATGGAAGGCTCCGTCGGCTAAGGCACAGGGGAAACCATGTTTCCCCTGTGGGACCCCTTCTTCACGGTTGAGGCGTGACCTGCGGCAGTAAGGCTCCCACCGGGCAAAGCCCGGCTCCGCCGGCTGATGTGGATGAGACCTAGTAGGACGTGATGCAGATCTCGAGAATTGACTTCATCGCGCTGCCCGTCGAGGACCTGAAGCGGGCCGGCTCCTTCTACGGCGAGACGCTCGGCCTCGCGCGGAACCCGCACACCTCCGGAGAACGCTGGGTTGAGTACGAGACCGGGAACCTGACGATTGCGCTCTCGCAGTTCGGTGGGTCACTCGCCCTCCGGGTCCCCGATGTCCCCGAGGGAAGGACCGAGCTCGAGCAGGACGGGGTCGAGTTCGCGATGGATACGTTCGACTCCGGCGTCTGCCACGGCGCGCCGTTCTCGGATTCCGACGGCAACCGCCTTCAGCTCCACCGCCGCTACGCGCCGCTCGAGCGCTTCGAGGTGCCGGTTCTGGAGGTCGAGCGCACCGACTTCGTCGGCGTGAACGTCCGGGACCGCGGTCAGGCGTCGCAGTTCTACGGCGAGATGCTCGGGCTGCGGCGCAACCCGCTTTCGAGCGACGAGTGGCCCGAATTCGAGGCGGAGAACGTCGGGCTCGTGCTCAGCACGCCCGAGCAGAAGGGCGGCGGCGAGTACCGCGCCGAGTACGGGATCGCGCTGCGCGTCGCCGACGTCTCGAAGACGATGGAGCGACTCCAGAGCGCGGGTATCGAGTTCGAGTTTCCGGAGCCGTACGACTCCGGCGTCTGCCACATGGCGTTCTTCCGGGACCCGGACGGCAACTCGCTGATCCTCCACCACCGCTACGCGCCGTACCGCGACGGCTCACTGCCGTGAAGGTCGAGCAGGTCGATTTCGTGTCCGTCCCGACGCGCGATTCCGCGCGGGCGGTTGCGTGGTATCGCGACGTGCTTGGGCTGCCGGTGAGCGAGTTCACCGATGCGGAGATCGAGACGCCCAACGTCACGCTGTCGTTCTGGAACCCGGAAGCGCAGGGCGAGCAGTTCGTGCCCAACGAGAACGGCATCGCGCTCCGGGTTGCCGACGTCGAGGCGGCGGTCGAAGAGCTCCGTGGCGTCGGCGCAGAGGTGATGGGGATCGAGGACAGCGGCGTCTGCCACATGGGCTTCGTGAAGGACCCTGACGGCAACGTGCTGATCCTGCACCGGAGGTATGCGCCCTTTGAGTAGGCCCGAGTTGATCGAGCGCTACCAGGCGCTGCCGCTGCCGACCACCGCCGACGAGCATTGGCGCTTCACCGATCTGCGCGGGTTCGATCCCGATGCTTTCGAGGTGGACGGCGTCGGCGAACGCCAGGTCGTGCCCGAGGGCATGCTCGACGTCGACGTCGCTGCGATGGCCGTCGTCGGGGAGTCGGCGATCTCGATCGTCAAGGACGCTCCCGAAGGCGTCACCTTCGAGGCCTTCGAGGACCACGAGCGACTCGGGCAGCTCGTCGGCGCCGACGAGAAGTTCGCGGCGCACAACGCCGCGGCCTGGGAGCACGGCCTGCTCGTCGTGGTGCCGAAGGGCGTCGAGCTCGATCAGCCGCTCGCCGTTCGGATCGTCAACTCCGCGGAGCGTGGCGCGCTCTTCTTCCGGCTGCTCGTGATCGCCGAGCCCGAGAGCCGCTTCTCGCTGATCGAGGAATACGTTTCGGCCTCGGAGGAGGTCAGTGGCTACACGAACACGGTCACCGAGCTCTACGTCGAGCAGGCGGCGAAGCTCGAGTATGTGTCCATTCAGACGCTCTCGCGCGAGACGTGGCACTTCGCCTCGCACCACGCGCGCGTCGAGCGCGACGCCGAGCTCGACTGGGTCGCCGGTGGGTTCGGCTCAAAGAAGGGGAAGGTCTGGATCCAGAACGACCTCACCGGCCCGGGTGCCACCTCACGTGTGACCGGGGCCTACTTCGCCGACGGCAGCCAGCACCTCGACTACGACACGTACCAGCTGCACGCGGCGCCGAACACGACGTCCGACTTCGCGTTCAAGGGCGCGCTGCGCGACGAGGCGACCGCCGTCTGGCGCGGGATGATCCGCGTCGAGGAGGACGCTCAGCGCACGAACGCCTACCAGGAGAACCGGAACCTGATGCTCTCGCCGACGACGCATGCGGTTCCGATCCCCGGGCTCGAGATCCTCGCGAACGATGTCCGCTGCACGCACGGTGCGACGGTCGGTCAGGTCGACCGCGAACAGCTCTTCTACCTGATGGCGCGTGGCCTCTCCCGCGGCGAAGCCGAACGGCTGATCGTGCGGGGGTTCTTCTCCGACGTGCTCGATCGGATCGAGCTCGAGCCGGTGCGCGAGGCGCTCGGCGAGGCGCTCGAGGCCCGCATCCCGCAGGCCTAGAAAACTTACGAATTCCGCGCGATCCGCTCCGACGGTTCCCGTCTGCGGCCGCTCTCCCGCACATTCGAAGGTGCGCCGGCGGCATCTGCCTGACGCGGGGCTCCGCCGCGGACTGGCGTTAGTCTCCGCCGCGCATGGCGTTCTTCGTCGCCCTGATCCTCTTCGTCGGCCTCGTGGGCTGGCTCGACACGAGGATTCCGTGGTCACGGGACACTTCGGCCTAGCGGCCGGCGTCAAGGCGCAGGAGCGCTTCGTCCCTCTGTGGGCGCTGATGCTCGCCACCGCCTGGCTCGACGTGATCTTCATCTTCACGTACGCCGCCGGGATCGAGGACATCGAAGATGTGCCCGGCACCGACGGCGGGCGGCGCTCGGCTACTGGGGCTACAAGGCCGGCGGTACGACGTTCACCCGCATCCTGCTCGGAGTGGGTGCGCCTGGCGTCGCGATCGCGCTCTGGTGGGCGTTCGTCTCGCCCAATGCCCCAGTCGACCACGCACTCTCGCGAGGCGTCGTCGAGGCGCTCGTGTTCGGTGCGGCCGTCCTCGCGCTCTTCGGCGTCGACCGGCCGCAGCTGGCGGTTGCCTTCGCGCTCGTGGCGCTCGTCGACAGCGTGCTCGTCAGACTGCTCGACGCCTAGAGGGCGACTGCGCCCCGCACGCAGGCGCGGAAGTAGCGCGTCGTCAGTATTCGGCAGGCCGCACGCCGCTCGTTGCGATACGCGTGCATGCCGCCGACGATTGTCCCGATCCCCTCGAAGCAGTAGGCCCGGTAACGCTCGGCCGCCGACTCGCACAACCCCTTCGCCCGCCGCGGACTCGCGTCGTTGGACGTGATGTCCCGCGCCGCGCCGTAGATGCACTCGCGTGTCATGTTGCCGGCGAGCCCGCAGAGCTCCAGGATCTTCGGCGCGTCCTGCCGCGTGTTCCCGGAGGCGTCACGCCCGAGGGACTGGAAGCACGTGGCGATCCAGCCGCGGTCGCTCTGGCGGCACGTCGCGGCGGTCTTCTTCCAGTCGTACCCGTTGGCGGCGAGGATCCGCGACGTCACCATCAGGTAGCAGTAGAGCTTGTACTTCTCCGCCACGACGTCGCACGGGTAGATGAGGTCGCCCTCGCGGAGCCAGCGAGACTTGACGCCGTAGGAGGACGAGACGTTTTCCATGAAGACGCCGGCCTCGCAGGAGTCCGAGTCCCACCCTGTCTCCAGCTGGTCGCAGACGCGGAGCGAACCGGGCAGGTCGTAGCCCGTATGGATCATCAGCCCGTGCCCAAGGCCGTGGACACACTGGTAGGCGAGGAAGCTCGTCCTGCGGATGTCCGGGTCCTTGCAGATCTCACGTGAGCGTTTCGGCAGCTCCGAGCGTCGCGCGCCGACGAACGAGCGCTCGACGACGCCGTGGTAGTAGCCCGACCAGCACGTCGAGCGTCCGTTCGCGAGCGCCTTCGCGACGTGGCCCTTGTAGTACTCGAGCGACGCGGCGCCGATCGTGTGCGCGATCCTGTGGCAGTCCGCCTCGACCGGTTGCTCGGAGAGCTTCTCGTCGAAGAGGTCCAGCGCGGCCTTCGGGCCCTCGCGGTAGGCGACGTTCCCGAACGCCTGCCGGCGGCAGTCGGTGTCGAGGCAGCCCTCCAGCCGCGTGTCGTCGGGGTGGAACCGGCCGACGATCGCTTTCGCGCCGCCGGATCCCGCCGCCGACCCGCCCTCGCTGACGAACCGAGCGACGTCCTCGATCTCCTGCTTGCTCAGTTCGTCGCCGAACGCCGGCATCCCGCCGCCGCCGTTCGTGACCTGCTGGACCGCGCGCTCGTAGGTGACTGAGGCGTCGTCGAGGTTGGGGCCGATGCTGCCCGTCGAGCCTGCGGGAGAGTACGTGTGGCAGCTGCCGCAGCCGGCGCTGGCGAAGACCTTGGCGCCGGGGCTCGACTTGCTGGCGTTGTCGCCGCCGTTATCGCCTCCGCCGCAGCCCGCGAGCAGGCCGACTGCGGCGAGCAGGAGGAATCGACGCCCCATCGCGCCACAGGGTACTCGCGCGTTCGGGCGCGTACCGGGAGGGGGGTACGATTGCCGCATGGCCGTCGGAGCCGATCTGAAGCTCGATGTCGCCGCGCTGCGCGCGGATTTCCCGATCCTCGGGCAGGAGATCAACGGCAAGCCTCTCGCCTATCTCGACTCCGCGGTCACGGCGCAGAAGCCGCGCCAGATGCTCGAGGCGATGACCAGGTTCTACGAGACGTCCTACGCCAACGTGCACCGAGGGGTCTACTCGCTCGCGGAGCGGGCGACCGAGGCTTTCGAGGGCGCGCGGGAGAAGGTCACGCGGCTGGTCAATGCGCCGTCGTCGCGCGAGCTGATCTTCACGCGCAACGCGACTGAGTCGCTCAACCTCGTCGCGTACGCCTGGGGGCTGACGAACCTGGGGCCGGGCGACGGCGTCGTCGTCACCGAGCTCGAGCACCACTCCAACTTCGTCCCCTGGCAGTACGTGGCGCGACGGACCGGCGCCGACTTCCGGATGATCCCGTTGACTGGGAGCGGTGAGCTCGACCTCGACGCGCTCGACGGGATCGCTGCTCAGGGTGACGTAAAGGTCGTCGCGACCAATCTCGTCTCGAACGCGCTCGGCACGGTCAACCCCGTCGAGCGGCTGGCCGAGTGGGCGCACGAGCAGGGCGCGATCGCTGTCGTCGACGCCGCGCAGGCGGCGCCGCACCGCGTGATCGACGTGCAGGCGCTCGGCTGCGACTTCCTCGCCTTCTCGGCGCACAAGCTTTGCGGCCCGAGCGGCGTCGGCGCACTCTGGGGCCGGCGCGCGCTGCTCGAGGCGATGGAGCCGTTCAACCTCGGCGGCCACATGATCAAGAAGGTCCAGTTCGAGCAGACGACCTGGGGCGACCTCCCGCACAAGTTCGAGGCGGGGACGTCGCCGATCGCCGAGGCCGTGGGCTTCGGCGCCGCCGTCGACTACATCACCGGCGTCGGGCTCGAGGCGATTGAGCAGCACGAGCACGAGTTGGTGTCCTACGCCCTCGAGCGGCTCGCCGAGGTTCCCGGGATCGTCTTGTACGGGCCGTCACCGGAGCGCCGCGCCGGGATCGTCAGCTTCAACATGGATGGCGTGCATCCGCACGACGTGGCGCAGGTGTTGGACTGGGAGGGCGTTGCGATCCGCGCTGGGCATCACTGCTGTCAGCCGCTGATGCAGCGGCTCGGCGTCGCGGCGACGAACCGCGCGAGCTTCTACCTGTACACGCTGCCCGAGGAGATCGACCGGCTGGCCGAGGGCCTGCTCCGCGTCCGCAAGGTCTTCGGTTAGCCTGAGCGCGATGGACGACCTTTATCGCGAGGTCATCCTCGACCACTACAAGAACCCGCGCGGCCACGGAGTGATCGAGGACGCGGACGCCTCCGCCGAGGGGGTGAACCCGCTGTGCGGCGACGAGGTCGCGATCTACGTGGCGTTCGAGGAGGACGGCGAGACGATCGAGGAGGTCAAGTTCTCCGGGCGGGGTTGCGCGATCAGCCAAGCAGCGACGTCCATGCTCACGGAGATGGTGCAGGGGCGGACCGCGGACGAGGTCGGGCGCCTGTCCAAGGACGAGCTGCTCGAGGAGGTCGGCATCCCGAACATGTCGCCGATCCGGATCAAGTGCGCGCTGCTCGGTCTGGGCGTGTTGAAGGTTGCGCTTCACCGTGCGAAGGGCACGCCCCTCCCCGAGGAGTGGGCGGGCCTCGACGAAGAGTTCCAGGTTCGTTAGGCGCCTTGGCGCTGATCGACGTGGCTCCGGTGGACGAGTTCCCGCCGGGGTCGGTGAAGATCGTCCGCGCCGGGTCGATTGCCGTCGGGGTCTTCAACCTCGGTGAGCGGCTGTGCGCGATCGAAGATCGCTGCTCGCACGACGATGGTCCACTGGCGGAGGGCGACTACGACCTGGACGAGGGCCTAGTCATCTGCCCTCGGCACGGGTCCCGATTCGACATCTGCAGCGGCCGCCCGCTATCCCTGCCGGCCTACGAGCCCGTGGACACTTTCCCGGTCGTCGTCGAGGACGGCTGGGTCAAGGTCGACATCACGTGACCCGCGCGGGCACCGGGGGCGTGTCCGCCGGGGCCAGCGTTCCCGTGCCAGGCACGAAGACACGCCCCGGCGGGCCAGTGGCCTGTGAACGGGGCTTAGGCTACGGCGATGCTCGACGCCCGGGTGAGAGCCGTGCTCGCGCGCCTCGAGGCTGAGGATGCCGACGAGCGCGCTCAGGGGCTGCCGTCCCACCAGCGCTCGCGCCAGGTCGCACGCACGACGGGCCAGTTCCTCTTCACGCTCGTCGCGCCGCAGGCCGACTGCGAGGTGCTCGAGGTCGGCGGGTCGCGCGGCTATTCGACGATCTGGTTCGCAGCCGGCGTTCGCCACCTCGGCGGCCGCGTGCTTTCGCTTGAGTCGGATCCGGCCAAGGCGGAGGCCTGGCGGCGCAACGTCGGTGAGGCGGGGCTGGAGGACACGGCCGAACTGATCGAAGGCGATGCGTTCGAGACGCTGCTCGCCCTCGACGACGTCTTCGACGTGGTGTTCCTGGACGCGGAGAAGGAGGACTACGAGGCGCTCTACGGGCTCGCCCGCCCGAAGGTCGAGCCGGGCGCGGTGATCGTCGCCGACAACGTCCTTTCGCACGAGGAGACGCTCGGTGGCTACTCCCGGCACCGTCAGGCCGACCCGACCCTCGAGTCGGTGACGGTGCCGCTCGACCGCGGCCTCGAGCTCTCTGCGGTCCTGATCCAGCCGCGCGGGTTCGACTGACCCATCCGCCGAGCTAGTCGCTACAGTTCGACTACCGCGGAAAGGAGGTGGTCCGGTAGTGAAATCTTCAAGTACGGGCAGTGGAGGTACCAGCGGGTAGGGGCGTGTCCCCGGGACCTGAAGGGAACCGCCTAGCCAGCGTGGGGGGCTCGCGCTACGCGCCGCCGGGGGACTGACCTCCGGCCGGAAGCGCTCCTACCAATCCACCGCTGGTATTCGGAACGGGGGCCGCTGGAAACAGCGGCCCCCTTCTTTTGTCATGGCAGTCGTGATCGCAAATCAACTACGCAAGGACATCGCGGGAGACCCGCTGTTCGACGGCGTCTCGTTCAAGATCGAGCGCCGCGACCGGCTGTCGCTCGCCGGCCCGAACGGGGCGGGCAAGACGACCCTGCTCCGGATGCTCGCCGGCGAGTTGGGGATCGACGGCGGCGAGCTGGCGCTCTCGAAGGGCACACGCGTCGCGTTGCACGATCAGCGACCGCCGCTCGAGCGCGGCCTCACGCTGCGCGAATACGTGCTCTCCGGCGCGGCGGACCTGATCGCCCTCGAGGAAGAGCTCCGGGACCTCGAAGCCGCGATGGCCGGCGGCCGACACGACGCGGCGACGCTCGACCGCTACGCCGCGGTCCAGGCCCGCCTCGAGCACGGCGGCGGCTACGCCTGGCGGGAGCGCACCGCAGGCGTCGTCCGCGGCCTCGGCTTCTCCGAGGCCGACCTCGACCGACTGCTCGACACGTTCTCGGGCGGCGAGCTGACGCGGGCCTCGCTTTCGCGCGCCCTGGCGGGCGATCCCGACCTGCTGCTGCTCGACGAGCCGACGAACCACCTCGACGTCGAGAGCATCGAGTGGCTGGAGCGGGAGCTCCAATTGCTCGACGCGGCGGTGATCCTCGTCGCCCACGACCGCTGGTTTCTCGAGTCGGTCACGAATGCAGTGCTCGAGTTGGCCGGCGGCCGCTCGCTCTACTTCGCAGGCTCGTGGTCGAAATGGCGGCTGGAGAAGGCCGCCCGCGCTGAGCACGCAGAGAGGACGATTGGCCGGCTCGACGTGGACATCGCACGGCTCGAGCGCTTCGTCGCGCGGTTCCGCTACAAGAAGAGCAAGGCGAAGCAGGCGCAGGCGAAACTGACGCATATCGGGCGCCTCGAGACCGCGCGCGGCCGCTCAGCCGCCGAGCTCGAGAACCTGACGAGAAGGCAGCGCTCGCTGGGCTTCGAGTTCTTCAAGCCGGCTCGAAGCGGGAGGACCGTCGTCGAGGCCGAAGGCTTGGCGATCTCGGCCGGCGACAAGGAGCTGCTGGAGGACGCAACTTTCGCCATCGAGCGCGAGGAGCACGTCGCGCTCGTGGGCCCGAACGGCTCGGGCAAGACGACCCTGCTGGAGACGATCCTTGGCCGCCACGAGACGCGCGCTGGCGCGGTGCGGCTCGGCTACGGCGTCGAGGCGGCGTACTTCTCGCAGCACGAGATCGAACTCGACGAGCGCGGCTCCGTGCTTGACTGCGTGCAGCGCGCCACGGGGCTCCAGCGCCCGCAGGCTCAGTCGCTGCTCGGGCGCTTCCTCTTCTCCGGCTGGCAGGAGCACGAGAAGCCCGTCGTTGCGCTCTCCGGCGGAGAGCGGCGAAGACTCGCGCTTGCGATCGTCGTCGCCTCGGGCGCGAACCTGCTCGTCCTCGACGAGCCGACGAATCACCTCGACCTCGAGAGCCGGGAGGCGCTCGAGGCCGCCCTGGAGGCCTTCCCGGGGACCCTCCTGCTGGTCTCGCATGACCGCGCGCTTCTCGATGCTGTTGCCCACCGCACGCTCGCGATCGAGGAGCACTCGCTGCGCTCGTACGACGGAGGCTGGGCCGAGCTGATCCGCCGCCGCGAGGAGCGCGCGCGTGCGGAGACGCCACCGCCACAGCCGAAGGTCAAGAAGGTCAAGGCGGCTCCGAAGCCGAGCGGGCCGACGCCGCTCGAGCGAATCGAGTCGGAGATCGAGCGCCAGGAGGCGGCCGTCGCCGACCTCGAGCGGCAACTGGCGGACGACTGGGGTAACGTCGAGCTGCTCGCGGCGCACCGCGCCGCCCGCGACGAGCTGCAGGAGCTGCTCGCCCGCTGGGAAGCACTGTTCGAGAAGGCCTAACCCGCGGTGAGAGTCGCGATCAGTGCCTCGGCAACGACCTTCAGCGGCTTGCCGGAGAGTTGGCTCGCCTTTCGCAGCCGTTTGAACGCTTCCTCCTCGCTGAGGCCGTCGCGCTCCATCAGCAGACCCTTCGCCCGCTCGATCGCCTTCCGCGCCGCGAGCGCCTCGGCGAGCGAGTCGGCCTCCTCGCGGAGGGCGGAGAGCTCCTCGTGGCGCGCCCTCGCCGTCGCGATCGCGGGTAGTAGGTCGGTTTCGCGGAACGGCTTCACGAGGTAACCGAAGACACCCGCCTCGACGGCGCGCGCGACGAGCTCGTCCTGGCCGTAGGCCGTGAGCATCACGATCGGGATGGGCCGGTCCTCGAGGATCCGCCTCGCCGCCTCGATGCCGTCCAGCCGCGGCATCTTCACGTCCAGGATCGCAACGTCAGGATTGTGGGCCTCGACCAATTCGACGGCCTCGACGCCGTCGCGCGCCTCCGCGCAGACCTCGTGACCCGCCTCCTCGAGGAGCTTGCGGAGGTCGAGCCGGATAATCGTCTCGTCCTCCGCGATCAAGATCCTCATGTCGGAAAGGCGACCTCGGCGCGGAGCCCGGGATCCGACCGCAGGGTCAGCGTGCCGCGAAGCTCGTCGCGGACGAGAGCGCCAACGATCGAGAGGCCGGTGCCCGTCGGTTCGCCATCGACGCCGGCACCGTCGTCGGCCACGGCGAGGACGACCTCGCCGTTGCGGCGCGCGAGCTCGACCGTGATCGTATGGCCGCCGTGCTCCAGCGCGTTCTGGAGCAGCTCGCTGAACACGAGGGCGACGGCCGTCGCCTGGTTGCCGGCGAGGGAGATGTGTTCCAGGTTGGCCTCGATCTGCTTCGGCGTCCCGGTTCCCTGGACGAGCATCGCCCGCAGCCGATCGAGCAGCTGCGCCAACTCGACGTCGTCGTGCCGGCGCTCGGTCAGGACCTCGTGAACGGTCGCGATCGCGAGGATCCTGTTGGCCGAGTCGTCGAGCGCCTTCCGCGGGTCGATGCCCTCGGCGGTCCGAGCTTGCAGTCGCAGCAGCGACGCGACGGTCTGCAGGTTGTTCTTCACTCGGTGATGGATCTCCTGGGCGAGCACGCCGCGCATCACCGCGCGCCCGTGCTCCAGCGCGACGGCGGCGTGGTGCGCGATGGAGGCGAGGAGTGCTCGGTCCTGGTCGCTGAAACGGGTGTCGCGGTCGCAGACGAGCTCGCCGATCTGGCGGCCCTTCCAACGCAGAGGCAGTCGCACTGCATAGGCACCGGCACGGCCTTCCGGCCAGGCGATCTTGCCGTCTTCGAGGACGAGCGCGGCGCCGCTCGCGTCCACGGCCTTCACTGTCGTGGTGACGATCGCCTCGAGCGACTCCTCGAGGTAGAGCGACTCGGAGACTGCCTCGGAGATGTGTGCGAGCGCCTCGAGCTCGGCGACGCGACGTTGCGCTTCGCTGTAGAGCTTCGCGTGCTCGATCGTCTGCGCGACCTGGCCCGCGATCGCGACGAGCAGCTCGATCTCCTCCGGGGTGAACTCGCGCGGGGCGACCGTGCGGACGTTGAGCGCGCCGGCGAGTTTCTCGCGGGCGAGGATCGGGACGGCGAGGATCGATTCGTACTGGTCCTCGGCCAGATTCGGGAAGCCTTTGAAGCGCGGGTCGAGGTGAGCCTGGCCGGGGATCATGATCGGCGTCCGCTGGGCGGCGGCGGTGCCCGTGATTCCTTCGCCCGGGCGCATGCGCGGGCGGCGGGTCATCGCTTCGACCGCCGTCCCGTAGGTGGCGCGGAGGACGAGCTCGTCGGCCGCCTCGTCGTAGAGGTAGACGAAGCAGGCCTCGGTGGAGAGCGCCTCCGCGACCTTGCGCGCCACGAGCGCGAGCACCTCCTCGAGGTCGAGCGTCGAGTTGACCGCGGCGATGGTCTCGGTGAGGAGCCGCAGGTGCCGAGCGCGCGCTTCCATGGCCCGATTGTAGGAAGCTCCATGACCCCCACCCGGGTGGGGGTTAGGTCCCTGAGGCCGAGGCTATCGCGAAAATCGTGCCGTGTTCGTCGCGGCTCCGTGCCGACTTCGCGACAGCCGACCGGAATAACAAACTCCTTACGGCCGATGCGAAAAACGCTGACAGCCGAGGCGTAGCTTCAAGCTGTGAGCGAAGCGGCCGCTGTTCCCGACCTCCGCCGGACGATCGGCTACCTCGTCGCGGATGTCACAGGCCGCATCGTCGGACGCGTGGAGTGCCCGATGTACGGCACCACACCGGACGTTCCCGACGCGCTCTCCGTTCGCTCAGGGTTCCTCTCTCGCCGCCGCCGGCTCGTCCCTGTGGGCTCCATCGAAGACATCGACGGCTCGAGCGGCGTCGTCGGGCTGAACGTCGGGCGCGAAGCGATCCGCGCCTTTCTCTAGCCAAAAGGCCACTATGCAAACCCGTTGAAAGCAGGAAAAATGCGTACGTCCTGCCCACCTCTGCGGCGGGTAGGACGAACTGACGGCCGACTGCGAGCTGCGTATGCAGCTCGTGGTCGTTCTAGGCGGCCGGTCCGGACGCGGCTACAAGACCGGCAGGTAGCGCTCGAGCTCCCACTTCGTCAGCTGCACGCGGTATTCCTCCCACTCCTTGCGCTTCAGCTCGACGTAGCGCTCGAAGATGTGCTTGCCGAGCGCCTTCCGCGCCAGGTCTGACCGGGAGAGCTCATCGATCGCCTCTCCCAAAGTCTCCGGCAGCGAGGTGATCCCGCGTTCGCGCCGTTGCTCCGGCGTCAGGTGGTAGAGGTTCGTCTCCATCGGCTCCGGGAGCTCGTACCCCTGCTCGATGCCCTCGAGCCCCGCGTGGAGCAGGGAGGCGAAGGTCAGGTACGGGTTACAGGCGGGATCGGGGCACCGAATCTCGGCGCGGGTCGCCTGCTCCGACCCGGGCTTGTACACGGGGATCCGGATCAGTGCGGAGCGGTTGCGCTGCGACCACGCCGTATAGACCGGCGCCTCGTAGCCCGGCACCAGGCGCTTGTAGGAGTTGATCCATTGCGCAAAGACAGCGGCGATCTCGCGCGCATGCCGGAGCTGCCCCGCGATGAACGCCTTGCCCGCCTCCGACAAGTGCCAGCGGTCGTCGGCGTCGAAGAACGCGTTGCGTCCGTTCGCGAACAGCGACTGGTGCGTGTGCATCCCGGAGCCGTTCTCGCCGAAGATCGGCTTCGGCATGAAGGTCGCGTGGAAGCCGGCCTTCTTCGCGATCTCCTTGACGATCAAGCGATAGGTGATCGTGTGGTCGGCCATGTCGAGCGCGGGCGCGAAGCGCATGTCGATCTCGTGCTGGGACGGACCGACCTCGTGGTGGACGTACTCGATCGGGATCCCCATCGACTCGAGCGCGCGCACGGTCTCCTGGCGCAGCTCACCGGCCGCGTCCATCGTCGTCATCGCGAAGTAGCCGCCCTCGTCGAGGGTTTCGGTGCCCTTGTCGTCGCGGAAGAGGAAGTACTCGAGCTCGGGCCCGACGTTGAAGGTGTCGAAGCCCATGCTCTTCATCCGCTCGAGTGCGCGGCGAAGGACGTAGCGCGGGTCGCCGTCGTAAGGCTCCCCGTCGGGCGTGACGACATCGCAGATCATCCGCGCCACCTTCGTCTCCCCTTCGCGCCACGGCATCAGCTGGAAGGTCGCGGGATCTGGGATCGCGACCATGTCCGACTCCTCGATCGCGTTGAACCCCGTGATCGACGAGCCGTCGAACCCCATGCCGTCGTTCAAGGCCTCTTCGATCTCGGCCGGGGTGACGGCGAAGCTCTTCAGGTGGCCCTCCAGGTCCGTGAACCAGAGGAGGAGGAACTCGACCCCCTTGTCCTGGATGCGCTCGAGAACCTTCCTCCGGTCCTCCACATCCGACGTCGCCCTCGCTCTGCTCTCCACCTGCGCCATCACGCCTCCTTGAATGCGAAAAGCCCCGGGCGACCGCCCGAGGCTCCGTTGCCTCCGTGCCTGCCGGAGCCTACTGCCCGCGTGGTGCGCCCGCAAGTACGCGCTCGAGCCTCTCCGAGGGAGCAGTCGTGGCGGTCGGCTCGCTGAGGATCACCCGGCTCACATGCCCCGGCGTCTCGGTGTCGCGCATGCCCGGGAGGAAGTAAAAGAGCGCGGTCAGCGCGCCCGCCGTGACGCCGGCGATCAGGAGCACCGGCTTCGCGCCGAGCCACCCCGCGAGCGGCCCTGTGACGGCGAACGAGAGCGGCGCGAGCCCGAGCGACAGCAGCCAGTCGACGCTCTTCACGCGGCCGAGGAGCTCCGCTGGGACCACGCGCTGCATGAGCGTTACCCAGACGATCAGTCCACCGGCCCAGCACCCCTCGCCCACGAAGGAGATCGCCATTGCGTGCCACGGGACGTTGGCGGCCGCGTAGACCGCGATCTGGAGGCAAGCGACCATCCGTCGCGTTCGCGCAGCGGCCTCAGCATCTGGATGCGGCTCACGCGACAGCCTCGGCTTCCTCGAGCTCCGGCTCGTGGCCGCCGTGGCGGACTGCGCGCAGGAAGAGCCCAATGGCGGGCGTCAGCAGCAGGCCCGTGGCGACGAGCGCCGCCCGCAGCGACGCCACGGTCCCGACGACGCCGATCGCGGGGCCGCCGGCGACCTCGCCGATGGCGTCGGCCTGGCTCGCGATCGAGTTCACCGTGGCCCGCACGCTCGAGTCCTCGACGTTCTTGTTCAGCCACGTTACGTAGAGCGGATCCTTGAGCCGGCGCGCCAAGCGGGCGACGAGGTAGGCCACCGCCGCCACGGCGAAGCTCGCAGCCAGGCCGAAGATCACGACCGAAACGGACAGGACGATCGTCATGCCGAGCAGCGCCTTCGCCAGCTTCGCGTTGTCGGCGTACTCGAACCGTGGCACCAGGAACGACGTGATCACGATCCCGGCGACGAGGCCGACGATGTTGAAGACGCCGAACCAGACGACCGGCTCGAGCCCGAAGAGCTCCGGCAGGCCGACGTCCTTGATCAAGTGCGCTTCCCACAGCCGGTCAAGGCCTTCGGAGGCGGCGCCCGCGAAGAAGGTGATCCCGACGATCAGGAGCAGGATGTTGTGCCCGCGGACGAGCTTCGCGCCGGTGATCGCAGTGCCTGTCATCGCCCGCAGGGGCGACGTTCGCTCCTCGACGGGCCGCCGAACGAAGCCGTGCTCCGGCATGACGAAGATGCAGGCGATGCCGGTCGCGACGGACACGACGCCGCCGAAGACGATGCCCGCGCCGAGGCTCTGCGTCGCGATCGCAACGCCGAACCCGGCGCCCGCGATCGCACCGAGGTACGAGAACTGGTTGCCGCGGAGGAAGACGCGCCCGATCCCCTCGATCCCGTGCTCGTCCGTGATCCACGCCTCCCACGCGCCGCTCATGAACGTCCCGGCGATTCCGCGGATGATCGCCGCGATCACGATCACCCAGTAGACCGGGACGAGGCCGAAGAGGATCAGCGACGCGCCGGCCCCGATCATGCCGATGATGATCGAGAGCCGGCGGCTGTAGGTGTCGGCCACGACGCCCGTCGGCACCTCGAAGAGGAAGATCGCGATCTCGCTGACGGTGCCGAGCAGGACAAGCTGGAGCGGGTTCACCCCGACGTCCTGGACGAGGTAGACGGCCCAGACCGTGAAGGCGGCCTGCATCCCCAGCGTGTCGAAGAACTCCATGCCGTAGAAGACCTTCACGGCGTCGAGGCGCTGCCTCACGGCCGCCTCCGCATCGAGATCCACGGGGGCTCGGGCCGGAAGCCGAGCGCGAGGTTGATCGCCTGCATGCTCTCGTTGCGGTCCTGCGTGAACGTGATCAGCTCGCGGTAGCCGTGCTCGGCGGCCCAGGCGATCTCGGTCCGCTTCAGCATCGTCGCGATCCCGCGGCGGCGATGGGATCGGCGGGTTGCGGTCAGCCCATGCTCGAGGCGTCCGGGCCCGCGCTCCATCAGCGCGGCGAAGCCGACGACTTCATCGCCGGCGAGCGCGACGAACGCCACAGGGCCTGGGATCTCCTCCTCGAGCCAGACCTCGTACGACGGCGTGTCGACCTGGACGTCTGTCGGGAGGTCGGCCCACGCCTCGCGCGTGAGCTCGTAGGCGTCGTCGTGCAGCTCTTCCGTCAGCTCGACGACATGGATGCTGTCGATCGGCTCAGGCTGCTGCTCGTCCCCGCGCAGCGCGAGCACCAGCTCGACCTGCCGCCCGTACTCCGCGAAGCCACGGCGCTTTGCCCACGCTATCGACTCGGGCTCGGCGCCTGACACGTGGGTTGAGAGCCACTCGGGGTCGAGATCGCGGGCGTGCTCGAGCAGCCGTTCGAAGAGCGCTGAACCGACGCCTCGGCGGCGCGCTTCCGGAACGACTCGGACCATGACGAACAGCCGTCCAGACGAGTCGGACGGAGCGACCAGGCCCGCCCCCACGCCGCCGGTTACGAGCTGAAGCCGCTCGGGCTGTCGTGCGAGCCGCCGCACCTGGTCTTCGACTCGGACCGGCTCCCGCGGCGTGATCGCATTCCACACGTCGCACCACGTCGAAAGATCCGCCTCGCTCTCCGCCCGCCGGATCATCCCGACCTCTTGAGCTTCCCATGTCGCTTGGCGTACTGCTCGCCGCGGCGGAAGATCCACAGGCCGATCGGGATCGAGACGATGCCGATCACGACCAGCGGCCACAGTTCGTCGCCGAGCGACGTCAGTCCGTCTCCGTCCAGAATCGCGTCGCGAAGGCCGTCGAGCGCATAGGTCGCCGGCGAGATCGTCGAGAACCACTGCATCCAGTCGGGGAGCACGTCGACGGGGTAGTAGACACCCGAAACGACCAGCAGGATCCCCTGCGCCATGAACCCCAGCTGCGTTCCCTTCTCCGGCGAGATCAGCGGGAGGACGGCGGTCATCATCCCGATGCCGATGAACGAGACCGAAGCGACGAGCAGCACGACCACCGCGGCGACGAAGTCCGCATGGGAGAGGTCGAGGTCGAAGAAGAGCGCGACGACGCCGAAGAGCAGGATCGCCCGGACGATCCCGTAGACGATCGCGAACAGGCCCATCCCGAACAGGTGGACGGGCCGTGAGAGGGGCGCCATGAACGTGTACTCGATCGTCCCTTCCCATCGCTCCCAGGCGACGGTCTCGGTGAGGATCTCGAAGATGACGCCGAGGTACGCCCAGACGACGGCGCCGACCAGCAGCTTCGTGGTCAGCTCGTTGACGTCGACGTTGGGATTCGCGGCCTTGACGCCTTCGCCGATAAAGACGATCGTCAGCGTGTTCGCGAGCGTCCAGACGAAGAACGCGATGTCCCACCAGATGTAGCGGCGGACGAGGTAGACGTTTCGCTCGAAGACGCCGGCGAGCCCGATCAGCTCGTGGCGGAGGACTGCTGCGGCTCCCTGGGGCATCAGTCTTCGTCCTGCGGCGGCTCGTCCTCGAACGCCTTGCCGGTCGCGGCGAAGAACGCCTCCTCGAGCGTCTCGGCGCCATACTTGCGCTTGAGCTCATCCGCGGGTGCGAGCTCGATCAGCTTGCCGCGGTCGAGGATCCCTACGCGCTCGGCGAGCTCCTCGGCCTCGACGAGGTCGTGCGTGCAGAGCAGCACGGTTGCATCGTGCTGTGCGCGGATCTCGCGGATGAACTGCTGGACCTCGACCTTGGAACGCGGGTCCAGGCCGGTCGTAGGCTCGTCGAGCAGCAAGAGGATCGGCGCGGTCAGCAGTGCCCTCGCGAGGGCCACTTTCTGCTGCATCCCGCGAGACATGTCCTCCAAGGGCTCGCCAATCCGGTCGCGGGGGAAACCGACCCGCTCGAGGATCTCGGGGATCTGCTGCCGCGTGGAGCCGGGCGACATCCCGTAGAAGCGGGCGGCATAGCTGAGGTTCTCGACGGCCGACATCTTCTTGAAGAACGACGCCTCGACCGACACACGGTTGATCAGCCGCCGAACGGCTCTCGTCTCGGTGAAGACGTCGTGACCGAAGATGCGCGCGCCGCCGCCGTCGTGCAGGAGCAGTGTCGAGAGCAGCCGGATCAGCGTCGACTTCCCTGAGCCGTTCTGGCCGAGGATCGCCACCGTCTCGCCGCGCCGGACCTCAAACGACACGCCGTCGAGCGCGGCGACGCGCTTGCGGCGCCGGCGAAGGCCCTGCCGGCCGTTCGAGCGGAAGAACTCCTTGCGAAGCTCGTCCACGACCACGGCGGGCATTCCATTCGTGTTGTTCGTGCTGGTCATGCGATGTCTCCTACGGTCTTGAAACGGGCGAGAACAGGCTTTCGCGAGCCCTCAGGAGGCCCGCGCGCCGATGAAGCTGCTCAGCCGACCGGGAACATCACAAGGCGTCCACCTTAGCCAGCGCGCGCCGCGCAGGTCAAGCGCGGCTAGCAGGCGCGTGGGAGCGAGGACCTAAGCGGCTTGGGCCTCAGCCCCATCACATTTCTCAGCGAGGGCGGAAGCCGGTACCACGTCCCGCGCTGAAAGCGGCCGCAGTTGAGGCCGTGGACGCGAATCGCGGTGGTGCTGATGACCGCTCCTGCGGGCCCGTCCTCGAAGCGCAGCTGGAAGGGTTCCCTTCGTCCGGAGCTTCCTCTACAGTTCGGCCACGAGCACGCGCCGCCGAAGGTGCGTGTCGAGGCAATGGAGCCTCAGGACTCTCGCGAGTCCTGGGGCTTTTTCGCGTTCAAGGGAGGAAAAGTGAGCGAACTCGAGACGAGGCACTACCTGGCAAACGGGCACACGGAGGCGCCGGCCGCCAAAGAGGCGATCGCGTGGGCGGGCGAGACGCAGGCCCAGATGGTCGACCTGAAGTTCTGCGACTTGCTCGGGACGTGGCAGCACATGACGCTGCCGGTCTCGGCTTTCGACGAGACGGCGTTCGACGACGGCCTCGGCTTCGACGGCTCCTCGATCCGCGGCTGGCAGGGCATCTCCGAGTCGGACATGTTGCTGATGCCCGACCCGTCGAGCGCGATCCTCGACCCCTTCACCGAGGCGCCGACGCTCTCACTGGTCTGCGAGATCGCCGATCCAATCACGCGCGCGCCGTACAACAAGGATCCACGCGGAGTCGCCAAACGCGCCGAGGCGTACCTCGAGCGAACCGGCATCGCCGACACGGCCTATTTCGGGCCCGAGTGCGAGTTCTTCGTCCTCGACGAGGTCTCGTATGACCTCGGCGTGAACCACTCCCACTACGCGGTCGACTCGGCCGAAGGTCATTGGAACTCCGGCAAGCCCGGGCTCGGCTACACGGTGCGCGAGAAGGAGGGCTACTTCCCGCCCGCGCCGCACGACACGCTGAGCGACCTCCGGACCCGCATGGTGCTGACGCTCGAGCGCCTTGGCATCCCTTGCGAGTTCCACCACCACGAGGTCGCCTCCGGCGGCCAGTGTGAGATCGACCTCCGCTATGGGGCGCTGACGCGGATGGCCGACCAGGTGATGGCCTACAAGTACATCGTCAAGAACGTTGCGCGAGCCGCAGGCAAGGCGGTGACGTTCATGCCGAAGCCGCTCTTCGGCGACAACGGCTCGGGCATGCACACGCACCAGTCGCTCTGGAAGCAGGGCGAGCCGCTGATGGCGGACACGGACGGATATGCGGGTCTCTCGACGATCGCGCGCTCCTACATCGGCGGGCTGCTGGCGCACGCGCCGGCGCTGCTCGCGTTCTGCGCTCCGACGACGAACTCGTACCGCCGTCTCGTGCCCGGCTACGAGGCCCCGGTCAACCTCGTCTACTCGCAGCGCAACCGCTCGGCCTGCATCCGGATCCCGATGTACTCCGACTCGCCGAAGGCGAAGCGGATCGAGTTCCGCTGCCCGGACGCGGCGGCCAACCCGTACCTCGCCTTCTCGGCGATGCTGATGGCGGGGATCGACGGGATCGAGCACGGGCTCGACCCGGGCGCGCCCGCCGACTTCGACCTCTTCGAGGAGGAGCGCGGCGAGATCCCGCAGGTTCCGGGCTCCCTGGCCGAGGCGCTCGACGCACTCGAGGCCGACCACGAGTTCCTCACGAAGGGAGGCGTCTTCGACGAGGAGCTGATCCGGACGTGGATCGACTACAAGCGCGAGAACGAGCTCGACGTGGTGCGGCTCCGCCCGCACCCGGCCGAGTTCTCTTTGTACTTCGATTGCTAGTGCGAGAGCTGACGCACGAGGACTGGCCGGCGGTGAAGGCGATCTACGAGCAGGGCATCGCCGGCGGCAACGCGACCTTCGAGACGGAGACTCCCTCCTGGGAACGCTGGGACCGCACGCACCTGGAGGGCCACCGGCTGGTGGCCCTCCAGGACGGCGAGGTGGTCGGCTGGGCCGCCCTCGCGTCCGTGTCCGAGCGATGCGTCTACGCGGGAGTTGCGGAGGACAGCGTCTATGTCGCCGACTCGGCGCAGGGCCGCGGCGTCGGCCGCGCGCTCCTCGAGGAGCTGATCAAGCGCGCTGAGGAAGACGGGATCTGGACGATCCAGACCGGGATCTTCCCCGAGAACGAGCGCTCGATCGAGCTCCACAAACGGTGTGGGTTCCGAGTTGTGGGGATCCGCGAGCGGCTTGGCGAGCACCAAGGCGTCTGGCGTGACGTCGTCCTGATGGAACGGAGGTCAGTGTGATCAAGGTCGAGGCAGTCGTGATCCGCGAACGCGTCGAGACTGTCATCGACGCCGTAGAGCAGCAGACCGGCCATGTCGGCGTCACGGTGGTCGAGGCGATCGGCCACGGGCGCCAGCGCGGGATCACCCATGAGTACCGCGGCCGCGTCTTCGAGTCCCGCTTCCTGCCGAAGGCGGTGCTCACCTTCATCGTCGCGGACGTGCAGGCGGAGCCGGTCGTCGACGCGATCGTCGATGCGGCGCGCAGCGGCAACGAGTCGGGCGACGGGATCGTCTGGACGACGCCGGTCGAGACCGTCACGCACAACCGCACCGGAATGAGGCTCGAGGAGGTGGAAACCGTATGAGCAAGGAGACGATCATCGTCACCAGCACGGTGTGGGTC
This sequence comes from Gaiellaceae bacterium, assembly GCA_035264165.1. GTDB lineage: Bacteria > Actinomycetota > Thermoleophilia > Gaiellales > Gaiellaceae > JACDAN01. Next base: position 11,464 of record DATFQN010000034.1, on the reverse strand, counting down.
GTCGTCGCGGCGATCCTGGTCATGTTCATGCAGGCCGGCTTCGCCTTCCTCGAGGCGGGGCTGACGCGGATGAAGAACGCCGGGCACATCGCGGCCAAGAACGTGCTCGTGCTCGGAATCGCGTCGCTCGTCTACTACCTCGTCGGCTACGGAATCGCCTTTGGCGACGGCGGTACCGGCCTCTTCGGCGGCTCGGGTTTCGCTCCATCGTCCGAGACGCTGCTCGCGATCGGCGCCGAGCCCTTCAGCTGGTTCGGCTCGATCCCGGCCGGCGCGGGGTACCTGTTCCAGGTGGTCTTCGCTGCCGTGTCGCTGGCGATCGTGTGGGGCGCCATGGCCGAGCGGACGAAGCTCTACGTCTACTTCGCCTTCGGCGTCCTGTTCACAGTCATCTACTCCGTCGTCTCGCACTGGATCTGGCACCCGGACGGCTGGCTGTTCGCCCTCGGGATGCAGGACTTCGCCGGTTCGACCGTCGTCCATTACCAAGGAGCGCTCGCAGCGCTGGCAGGGGCCATCCTGCTCGGGCCGCGCATCGGCAAGTTCGACCACGACGGGAAGCCGAACGCGATCCCGGGCCACAACATGGCCTACGTCACGCTCGGCGTGCTGATCCTCTGGTTCGGCTGGTTCGGCTTCAACCCCGGCTCGACGCTGGGTGTCGTCACCGGCGACCGCCTCGGCTACTTCGCCTACGTCGCGCTGACGACGAACGTCGCGGCGGCGGCCGGCGCAATCGGCGCCGTGACGGTGTCGTGGCTCGTGCTGAAGAAACCCGACCTCTCGATGATGCTGAACGGCGTGATCGCAGCACTGGTCGCGGTGACCGCCGCGGCCGGCTTCGTCGCCCCCTGGGCGGCGATCGTGATCGGCCTCGTCGCCGGCGGCATCGCCGTGGTCGGCGTCTTGCTCATCGAGCGGATCCGGATCGACGACCCGATCGGCGCCGTCGCCGTCCACGGGATGGCGGGCGTCTGGGGAACGCTGGCCACGGGGATCTTCGCGGTACCTGCGCTGGCCGAGAATCTGGCGACCGGCTCCGGCGGCCTCTGGTACACCGGCAGCTTCCACCAGGTCGGCGTGCAGACGGTCGGCCTCCTGGCCGTAGGCGTCTTCACCTTTACCGCCTCCTTCGCCTCGCTCTGGGCGATGAAGGCGCTGTGGGGGATACGCGTGGAGCCGGAGGTCGAGACGGCCGGCCTGGACGTGTCGGAGCACGGCATGTGGGGCTATCCCGAGTTCTACATCCCGGTTCCCGGCGGCTATGGGACTGAGTCGCATTCGCACTTGATCGGGCACGCGCATCGGCCGGAGCCGAGCCCACTGCCGGTTGTCGAGACGGAGGCGGTCGCCTGACCTCGCAGAGCGAGCTCGGCCTCACGCCCGGGTGCGGTAGCGGAGATACACGGTGCCGTTGCCGAAACGGCGCTCGTCCAGCAACTCGAGGTTCAGGCGGATCCCATCGGGGAGGGCCTGCGTGCCGCCTCCTACTGCGACGGGCGCGATGAACAGGTGGTACTCGTCGACCAGTTCGGCCTTGATCGCCTGCGCGGCTAGCCCGGGGCCGCCGATGCCGATGTCACTGTCCGCTCCTGCTATCAACTGCCGGACGGCCTCAGGGTCGAAGTCCCGCTCGAGGCTCGTACGGGTAGTGGATACCGCCTCCAGCGTCTTCGAGTAGACGATCTTGTCGGCCGTCTGCCAGATCCCCGCGTAGTCCTCGATGTACGGCGGCTGGTCGGGGATCGTGGGCGCGCTCTCCCAATAGGCCATCACCTCGTACATCCGCCGGCCGTAGAGATACGTGCCGACGGGCCGCTCGAGGTCATTGACGAAGCTATGTACTTCCTCGTCCGGCGCAGCCCAGTCGAAGTTGCCGTGCTCGTCCGCCACATAGCCGTCGAGCGACGTGATCGCCGCGTAGATCAGCCTGGCCACCGCTACCCGCTCCACGGAAGATTGTCCCCGTGAGCCGTGCCGGGCGGACAGTGAACGAAGTCCCAGGCCCGGACGCCCGGCTTGACGTACTCGTCGAGGTCGGGACGTCCGCGCAGGACGAAGTCGTCGGCCCCGAAGATGCAGACACCGCCCGTTCGATCGTTGGTGAGCCACGCGCCGTCCCGCGCGTTCACGACGAACCATCCGCGATTCACTGGAGCGAGGCCCGACTCGAGGCGTTCGAGACGTGCTTCTTCAGCCATCAGAACTCCTTCTTGAGTGAGTGCGCGGCCATGCGGCACAGACTGTATGTCGCCAACCTCCCTAGTTCCGTCCGCCGCGCGAGTCACTCTGGAAGACATGAAGAGCTGCACCTGCGCGAAGCCGATCCCGGTCGAGCGAGGAGAGCGGAAAGGCGCAGCGCGCACCGAGTGCGGCCGCTGCGGCCTTCCCGTTCCACTCAGGCTCGGAGGGTCAACCGCCTAGGGCGAACGTCACCGTCACCACGGCGGTGGCTTGCTCCGACCCCGGCTCGATCGGCGCCTTGTCGAGCGCCCGCGCCTCCATCGCGTAGTACCGCTGGGGCTGACTGCCCTCGACGATCGACGTCACTTCGCCCAGCGAGACACCCGCCGCGTGAGCGAGCACCTTCGCCTTGGCACGCGCGTCGCCGACCGCCCGTGCGAGCGCGTTGTCGTAGCCGGCGTCCGGGTCGGCGACCGACAGGCCGGGGCCGGACACGCTGTCTGCGCCGGCCTCGACCCCGACACCGCCGAGGCGGGAGGCGCGCTCCAGGGGCTGGTCGGTCACGGTCAGCGTTGAGGACGCCGAGTAGCGTCGCGGGCCCTCGACTTTGTCCGGGTCGTAGCGGGGCGACACGTCGAGCTGCTCCGTTTTCAGGTCTTTCGCCTCGACGCCCGCGCCCTTGAGCGCGGCGATCAACCGGCGCATCGCCGCGGAGTTCGCGGCGAGCGCCTGTTTCGCGCTTGCTCCCTCGTTCTGCACGCTGAACGACAGCGAGGCCCGGTCCGCTGTCGCGCGTGCCTTACCGGAGCCGGTGACTGTGATGCCGCTCTGATCGTCGTCGGCAGCGCCGCCGGCAGCTTCGGGACGTGCGACTCCGGCAAGCGCCGCGACTCCGAGTACAAGCAGTGCGGCGACGGTGATCTTCAGGATCTTCATGTGCTTGATACGCCGCCGCGTGCGGCGCCGTCACAATCGCGGACGTGGATGAGGAAGTCCGGCGCTACTACGAGACGAGGGTCGAGGAAGACCGCCTGACCGCAGGATCCTCGTTCGTCGAGTTCATCAGAACCAAGGAGCTGCTTGAGCAATTCATGTCTGCCCCACCGGCTGCCGTCCTCGATGTCGGCGGTGGGCCTGGGCATTACGCAGCATGGCTTGCGGATCGGGGATACAGCGTGCGGCTCATCGATGCCACACCTCTCCACGTCGCTCCAAGCGACGCGACGTGCAAAGGAACGATTCGAGGCGCGCGACGGCGATGCTACGGAACTCATGGAGCCTGATGAGGCGTACCACGTCGTGCTCCTACTGGGGCCGCTCTATCACCTGCATCACCGCGAAGATCGGCTGGCCGCGCTTCGCGAAGCGAGACGAGTCTTGCTGCCTGGCGGTCTGCTTGCAGCGGCGGCGATTTCACGGTTCGCCTCGTTGCTCGACACACTCGTACGAGGGACGGTTCGAGATCGAGGCGTCTGGCCTGTCGTCGAACGAGATCTGGCGGATGGTCTCCACGACAGTCCTCGCGGCTCGGACTTGTTCACCACCGCGTACTTCCATCGACCCAGTGAGCTGCGCGACGAGGTGGAGGATGCCGGCTTCTCAGTCGACGTGGTGTTCGGCATCGAGGGGCCCGGTTGGCTTCGCGCTGAGACCCTGGCTGACGAGTCGGCTCGCGAAGACGTCCTTCAAGTGGCCAGAGCCGTCGAGACGGAACCGTCACTACTCGGGGCGAGCGCGCACTTGCTGGCGATCGGTCGGAGCTGATGGGCTACCAGTTCGTGGACTGTCGCTGGGAGCTCGGAAATCGCGAGCGGGGGCGGGAGCTCTACCGCGAGGAACACATCCCGGGTGCGTCCTTCCTGGACGTGGACACCGAGCTCGCAGACCTGTCGGTCGAGGGCGAGGGCCGCCACCCGCTGCCGAGTGCCGAGCGCTTCGCCGAGGCTGCCGGTCGCGCCGGGATCGGCGACGGCGTCTTCGTGATCGCCTACGGCGACATGGGCGGGGCCGAGCGGCTCTGGTGGCTGCTGCGGCACTTCGGCCACGACGACTGCGCGGTGCTCGACGGCGGCCTGGACGCCTGGCTAGGCCCGCTGGCCGGCGGCGAGGAGCAGATCGAGCCTGCCGTCTTCACTCCTCGGGAGCGCGGCGACGACACGATTGGCGCGCCCGAGATCGCGGAGCGACTGGGGGATCAATCGCTCGTGCTCGTCGACGCCCGGTTGCCTGCCCGTTGGCGCGGCGAGGAGAACCCGATCGACAAGGTGCCGGGCCGGATACCGGGCGCGATCAACGCGCCGTGGAACGAAGCGCTGCCCGCGATGCCGAACGGCGACGTCGTCGCCTACTGCGGCTCAGGCGTCACCTCGGCGGTTACGGTCCATCGCCTGGCGCTGTCGGGGCGCGAAGCGCGCCTCTATCCAGGCTCGTGGAGCCAGTGGGAGACGCTCGACCTGCCGATCGAGCGCGGCTAGGCGGCCGCGGTCGCCTCGCCCAGGTCGGGCAGATACTGGCGCCAGCCGGCGGGGATCTTCGGCGACGCGAGGCGGATGTAGAGGACGGGCTGGGGCACGCGCGGCTTCGTCCGTAGCACCATCTCGACCTCCTCCAAGAGCCGGTTCCCCTTCTTCAGGTTGCAAGGGGCGCACGATGTCACGACGTTCTCCCAGACGGAATCGCCGCCCCGGCTGCGAGGGACGATGTGGTCGAGTGTCAGCCGGCCGCTCGATGTGCCGCAGTAGGCACAGCGCCAGCCGTCCCGTGCGAACAGCGCTCTTCTGGAGATCTTGCGCTGCACCGTCCTCGGCACCGACACGTAGGTCACGAGCCGGATCACGTGTGGCCACGGATAGGTGTCGCTGGCGGAGTGCAGCGGCTGGTCCAGCGCCTCGAGCACCTCGGCCTTCCCCTTGAAGACGAGCACATGCGCACGACGGACCGAAGTCACGTTCAGTGGCTCATAACTCGCGTTCAGGACGAGAACCTGGCTCATGGCACCGGCAAAACGATAGCGAGGCGGCACTAGGATCTGCGCCCGTGGGTGTCTCGGCCTCGACGGCGGCGTGGATCGCGATCGGTGCTTGCATCGCCGCGGCGGCCGCGCTGGCGATCGCCTTCTACGTCTCCTTGAAGCTTCGGCGGGTGCGGGAGGCGCAGATGGTTCTGCTCGGCGGCGGGAAGTCGGACCTCGTCGACTTCGCCGTCTCGCTCCAGGCGCGTATCGACGATCTGCACCGGGCGGTCGACGAGGTCGCGGCTGGTCTCGCGCGGGTCGACCGTCGCGTCGATGGGTGCGTCTCGAAGACGTCGATCGTCCGCTACGACGCCTACGAGGGGGCGGGCGGGCATCAGTCGGCGTCGCTCGTCTTCCTCGACGCGGCGCGCACCGGCGTCGTCTTCACCGCCATCCAGGGCCGCGACTACGCGCGGATCTACGTGAAGGAGCTCGACCACGGCCGCAGCCCCGTCGCCCTCTCACCCGAGGAGCAGGAAGCGGTCGAACGAGCCATGGCGAACTAGACGTCGTTCGCCGAGGAACGGGCTTTGCCGGTTCCGACGCCTTCGCTCTTCGAGGAGGAAGCCGCGCGGTCGATCTGATGGCGCTCCGCAAGAGCGACCGCTGCTTCCTCGGCGAAAGTCGTGAGACTTTTGCCGACTGTCTAGCCGCCGGGATACGAGAAGATGACGGGGTACTCGGCGGAGTTGTTGTCGACCTTCGTCTCGCCGGTAACCGGCTTGATCTCCACCGAGAGTGTCGTGCGGCGGACGAACGGGACGTTGCCGATGTTGCGGAAGACGACCGTCTTCTCCTGCTTCGGTTCGGTGACGCCGACAGTCTGGCGGCGGACGATCGGCTCCGGGCTCTTCTGAATCGTCAGCGTCACCTGGACGCCCGTCTCCGTGGCGTCGCCCGAGTTCTCGAAGAGGACCTCGAAGCTGAGGTCCGTGGTGGCCACGATCTCGTTGAGCTCGTCCTGTGAGAGGGTGGCGCCCCCCGAGACCTTGGCCGACACGAGGTTGTGGCCGTGGATGCCCGGGGCCGCCGTGCCGCCGCCACCTCCGCCGCCGCCGCGGATGCGGCTCCAGACGTTCTGCAGCGCCGTCGGCGTCAGGAGGCTGAGGTTCTGCACGAAGTTCGAGTCGGGCACGTTCACGCCCTGGATGCCCTGTCGACTCAGCTCCTGCCGCGACGGATCCTTGAAGAGGTCGTCCCAGACGACGTCGCTGGCGATCAGTCGCCGCGCCTGCGTCGCCAGCAGGTCGCCGGCCTCCGTGGCGTTGCGGGTCTGGCTCGAGAACGCGTTCGAGATCCCCTGCAGCCCACTGACCCGGAACTGGAGCGCTTCGACGAGCTCCCGATGCTCGGTACGGAGCGGGCCGGGTCGATCCAGGGAGTCGGCTTCGTCGGTGAGCTGAACCTGGCGGTTCGCGAGGCCCTCAAGTGTTCTCGTCAGCTCGGCACGCCGGATGTCGGCCCTGATGAGCGCCGTGTTGAGCTGTGCGCCGATCCGCTCCGACTCGTTCGCGATCCGGTCGACGTCGCCCATGTAGTCGGCATACGTGTCCTTCTTCGCCTCGCCGCGGCAGCTCGAGACCCAGAAGACGAGCAGGACCACCACGAGGATCGCGAGGCTGATCAGGCCGATCAGGCGAAGGAGCGGCGTCAGGCCCGAGGGCGGGCCCGGTGGACGCCGCCCGCGCCGGGGTCGCCGCGGACCCCGTTCGGGACGGGCGGCCTCCGTCGTGGCCGGCTCCTCGAAGAAATCGAACTCGATCTCACTGCTGTCGCGCTCAGACATCGCGCCCGCGAAGGACCCTACCGCCTGCCTCGGCCTGCAGAGCGCCTGCAAAGGAGTTCCAGCCGCCGCGCCTAACCCGAGCGCACATGGCGACAGCGGTCGCGACCCTTTCGGCCAGTGAGCTCGTGCTTGGCCGCTACCGGCCCCTGCGGCCGCTCGGAAGCGGCGGCTCGGGGTCGGTTTGGCTTGCCCGCGACGAGACGAACGGGCTCGACGTCGCGCTGAAGATCGTCGCGCGCGAAGGGAAGGCGGGGACGCGCGCCGAGCGCGAAGCCGAGGCGGCGGCGCGTCTCCGGCACCCGCGCTGCCTGCGCGCCTACGCGTACGCCGGCGACGACCGCAATGTGTACATCGCCTACGAGTACGTCCCAGGTAGGACCATGCGCGACCGCATCCGCGCCGGCGAGCTCGGCGACTCCGAGTCTGTCGAAGTCGCGATTCAGATCCTGGAGGGCCTGGCGCATGCGCACGCGAACGGGATCGTGCACCGGGACGTAAAGCCGACGAACGTGCTCGTCGCCGACGGCCCCGAGGTGGAAGTGCGCCTGCTGGACTTCGGCCTGGCGCAGTTCGCCGAGGCAGAGACGCTGACGGCCGCCGGCGACGTCCCGGGCACGCTTGCGTACATCTCGCCGGAACGCCTGCAGGGCGAGGAAGCCTCCTTCGCCGCCGACGTCTGGGCGGTCGGCGTGCTCCTCTGGGAGACGCTTACCGGCTACCACCCGTTCTGGACAGCTTCTCCGGTGGAGACGGCGCGCCGGATCGAAGCCGGGCCGCCGCCGCTCGAGTCGGTCCGCCCCGACCTCCCGCGCCCGCTGGTGGACGCCGTCAACCGAGCCGTGGACGTCGATCCCGTCCGCCGGCCGTCGGCCATGCAGCTGGCGCACCGCCTTCGCGACGTTTCCGCGAGCCACCGCCGCGCACGCCGGCGTCCGACGCTCCCGAACCTCCACGTGCCGCCGCTCCGTCGCGTCGCGGCCGGGTTCGCCGCGGCTCTGTTCGCGGGCGGCACGGCCGCACTCGTCCCGTTCTACCCCCTCGGCTGGGCGTTCGGCCTCGCCGCGCTCGCCGCGGCGACAACAGCGCTACGTCCGCGCCTCGGCCTCGCCTTCGCGCTCGGCGTGGCCGTGCTTCCGCTCGGCAACGTCTCCCTCGGCCTCGCGCTCGCCTACTCGCTCGCAGCGGTCGCATGGGTCGTCGCCACCTGGCGCCGCCCCGAAGAGGGGCTGCTCCCCGCCGCCGGCGCGCTGCTCGCGCCGCTCGGCGCGACGGCGCTGGTCCCGCTCGTCTTCGCTCCGGTGCGCAGGCCGATCTGGCGTGCGATTCACTCCGCACTCGCCGTCATCTTCGGGGCGATCGCGATGGGCCTGGTCGGCGACAGCCTGCCGCTCAGCGACCGCCATGCGCCCGCTCTGGGCCTCGCCGGGAGCGAAGACGCCGGAGCCGTGATAACGGCGCTCGGCCGAAGCCTCCTCGCTCGACCAGAGCTGGTCGCGACCGGCGTCGTGCTGGCTCTCGTCAGCGTATTCCTGCCGCTGGCAAGCCGCCGCGGCCTGTGGCCGATTGCCGCGCTCGGCGCGGTCGCGATCGCGCTCCTGCTCCTGCCGACGGCGGCCGTCAACCCACTGCCGGTCGTGGCCGGAATCTGGCTCTGCTGCGTCGCCGTCGGCGTGAAAGAGGCTCGGTAGACTCGGGCGCCGGAGGGTCGCCGTGCTTCGAACTATCGAGCAGAAGATCGAGTCGCTCTTCGAAGGCGCGTTCGGCCGCGCCTTCCGACGCAACGTGCAACCGGTCGAGCTCGCGCGGAAGCTGGCGAAGGAGATGGACGACTACAAGATGGTCTCGGTCTCGCAGGTCTACGCGCCGAACGAGTACGTCGTCTACCTCTCGCCCGGCGACCGCGCCCAGTTCGAGAGCTACGAGCCGGCGCTGATCAAGGAGCTCGAGCAGTACCTGACGGAGCACTCACGCCGGGAGGGCTACGTCCTCCTGTCCAAACCGGACCTGTCGTTCGAGACGGACAAGGACCTCGAGGTCGGCCTCTTCGGGATCGCGAACCGGATGATCCAACGGGAGTCGCCCGAAGCAGAACCGGAGGCGGCGCCGGAGCCGGGCGCCACGCGCGTCTACCGGGCGGCGCCCGCCGACACCGAGGCGGCCTCCGCCGAGGAGCTCGGCCTCGAGCCGGAGCCGGAGCCGGTCGCCTCGGTCACGATCGGCGGGCGTTCGCACGAGCTGCGCAAGGCGAGCGTCGTCATCGGGCGCTCGAAGGAATCCGACATCCGCGTCTCCGACCCGAACGTCTCGCGCCGCCACGTCGAGATCCGACAGGAAGGCGCGACCTTCTGGGTCGTCGACCTCGGCTCCACGAACGGCATCTCGGTCAACGGCCGCAGCGTGAAGCGCTCGAAGCTCGAGGACGGCGACCGGATCACTCTGGGGTCGACTGAGGTCGTCTTCGGACGCCCATGATCGTCGCCGCGGTCGAGGTCGAAGCGGTCCTGCTCGGCCTCAAGGTCGGGTTCCTGATCCTGCTGTACCTGTTCATCTGGCGCATCGTCCGCTCCGTGGCCAAGGACCTCCGGCTCCCGCAGGAAAGCTTCGTGCTCGGCCCGCAGCAGGCGGCGGCTGCCGGCCTGGGCCGCACCCATACGGGGCTGCTCGTCGTGCTCGCGAGCCCCGCGCTGGAGCCCGGCACCGAGCGCGAGCTCGACTCCTCCGCAGTGACGCTCGGCCGCTCGCCCGAGAACGACCTCGTCCTCGACAGCGACGAGTTCGCGTCGGTGCAGCACGCTCGGATCGAACCGCGCCGCGACGGCGTGTGGGTCGAGGACCTCGAGTCGACCAACGGCACCTTCGTCAACGGCATCAAGCTCACGCGGCCGCGCAAGCTGGCCTCCGGTGACGTGATCCGTGTCGGCGAAACCGACCTGAGGTACGAGCTTTGAGACGTCGCTTGCGATGTCGATCTCAGGCCGTGCGGGCTTTGCCCGTGCGGCCGTCTGAAATGACCGGTCGACACGATCCGGATCGCGAGGTACGAGCTTTGAGACGTCGCTTGCGATGTCGATCTCAGGCCGTGGGCTTTGCCCGTGCGGCCGTCTGAAATGACCGGTCGATACGATCCGGATCGCGAGGTCCCGCTGTGAATCTGGGGAAGACGGCGGCGCTCTCGCACCCCGGCAGGCGCCGCCGCCACAACGAGGACTCGTACGTCGTGCAACCGCCGCTGTTCGCGGTCGCCGACGGGATGGGCGGCGCGAAGGCCGGCGAAGTCGCATCCGGCTTGGCGGCGGCCGCGGTCCAGGAGAGCGACGGCGAGGGACAAAGCGGCGAGGCGCGCGTTGCGGCGCTGATCGAAGAGGCGAATCGTCGTGTCTTCCGGCGGGCGAACGAGGACCGCGAGGCATCGGGGATGGGCACGACGATGACCGTGGCCCTGGTCGAGGACGACCGTGTGGCAATTGGACACGTCGGCGACTCGCGCGCCTACCTGATCCGCAACGGCGAGCTTCAGCAGCTCACCGATGACCATTCCCTGGTCGCGGAGCTGGTGCGCAGCGGGAAGCTCACGCCGGAGGAGGCCGAGGCGCACCCGCAGCGCTCTGTGATCACCCGCGCCCTCGGAACTGAAGCCGATGTCGACGTGGACACCTTCTCCGTCGAGTCGTCGCCGGGCGACCTCTTCCTCCTCTGCTCCGACGGCCTGACGACGATGGTCGACGACGAGACGATCCTCGACGCCGTCGAGCAGAACCGCTCCGACCTGCAGAACGCCGCCAAGGCACTGATCAACGCCGCGAACCGCGGGGGCGGTGAGGACAACATCACCGTCGTCTTCTTTGAGCTCGGCGTCGCCGAAGAGCCGGCCGAGCACACCGAGGACACCGTCGTGACGCAGCGGCTCACGGAGGACGAAGAAACGATCGACGAAAGTGATGCGCACCCGGCGATCGAGGTCGTCGACCGCGATCGCCGCGGGCGCCTGTTGCCTATCCTGGCGGCCCTTGCCGTGCTGCTGATCATCGCTGCGGCGGTCCTCTGGCTCCTCGACCACCTATGAGCCTCCGGACCCGCGAGCTCGCGAACCTCCTCGTCGTCGGAACCCTCGTCGGCTTCGGCTTCGCGAGCGTCTACATCGCCCGGCAGGAGGTCATCAACTCCGCCTCGCTCTCGTACGGGTTGTTCTTCCTCGGCCTCTACGTCGCTGCGCACGTGATCGCACGGGTCACCGTGCCGGACGCCGACCCGTACCTGCTCCCCATGGCCGGACTGCTGACCGGCATCGGTCTCACCGAGATCTACCGCCTCGACGAGAACGATGCGTTCAAGCAGGGGCTGTGGATCGTGATCGGCCTGGGCGCCTTCGCGGCGACGCTGTTCCTGCTGCGGGACGACTTTCGTCGGCTCGAGAGCTACAAGTACCTCTTCGGTCTCGGGGCGATCGCGCTGCTCATGCTGCCCGCGGCGCCGGTGCTCGG
>DATFQN010000033.1:0-44525 GCA_035264165.1 Gaiellaceae bacterium | reverse complement strand
GGCTCCCACGGTCGCGGCGACCGCTCGCATCTCGAGCGCGTCGGTCACGACGGCCCCTTCGAAGCCGAGATCGTCCCGGATCAGGCCGCCGATCACGGCCGAGCTCAGCGTTGCCGGCGCGTCGTCCAGCCCGGCGACGCGGATGTGCGCCGTCATCAGAGCGCGGGCGCCGGCCTCGACGGCGGCGCGAAACGGCAGCAGGCTGGCCGCCATCGCCTCCTCGTCGCGCTCGACCGTCGGGAGCTCGAGGTGCGAGTCCTCGGCGGTGTCGCCGTGGCCGGGGAAGTGCTTCACGCACGCCGCAACGTCTCTGCGCTGGAGACCGGCGACGAACGCCGCGACATGGCGCGCCACGAGCTCGGGATCGGAGCCGAACGAGCGGACGCCGACGATCGGGTTCACGGGGTTCGAGTTGACGTCGGCGACGGGCGCCAGGTCGACGTTGACGCCGACCACAGCGAGGTCGGCGCCGACCGCTTCCGCAACGCTTTCGGTGAGGTCCACGTCGTCCACGACGCCGAGGGCCCAGTTCCCCGGATACGAGCTGCCGCGCTCCGCCTCGAGACGCGTCACGTCGCCACCCTCCTCGTCGATCGCGATCACGACGTCGTTGGCCTGAGCCCGGAGCGACGCCGTCAGCTCGGCGACCTGCTCCGGGCTCTCGACGTTCCAGGCGAAGAGGCAGACACCGCCGAGGCCGCCGTCGAGCGACCGCCGAAGCCAGTCCGGGACGGTCGGCCCCTCGAAGCCTGCGAGCAGGCAGCCGGCGGCGAGCCGCTCGACCTCCGCGCTCACCCCCGGACGGCGCCCGCTGTCAGCCCGAAGGCGATCTTCCGGTGGATCAGGAGGAAGAACACGAGCACCGGGAGCGCCGTCAACGTCGCCGCGGCCATCAACGGGCCCCAGTCGGTGCCGCGCTGGGTCGTGAAGCCGGCGAGCCAGACGGTCAGGGTCTGCTTCTCGGGATCGTTGAGGAACACGTAGGCGATCAGGAACTCATTCCACGCCACGATGAACGCGAAGATCGAGGTTGCCACGAGGCCCGGTGCGACGAGCGGCAGCAGGATCCGGACGAACGCACCGAACCTCGTGCTGCCGTCGACCATCGCCGCCTCCTCCAGCTCGCGAGGGATCCCGAGCAGGAAGCCGCGCAGCGTCCACACGGTGAACGGCAGCACGAAGGTGAGGTACGTGATGATCACGCCGCTGAGCTCGTTCGTGAGGCCGGCTCGGCTGAGCTGGATGTACAGCGGGATGATCAGGGCGTTGAGGGGCACCATCTGGACGCCGAGGATCAAGACGATGAACGCCCCCCGCCCGTAGAACCTGAACTTGGCGAGCGCGAGCGCGGCCAGGAAACCCACGACGATCGAGAAGCCGACGACGGCTCCGACGATCAACAGGCTGTTCTTGACGACGTCCCAGAAGAACGCCCGGTGGATCGCGTCGTCGAAGTTCGAGAGCGTCACCGGCGACGGAAAGAACTGAGGCGTGTCGCTGAGGATGTTGTGGCCTTCCTTGAAGGACGTCGCAACCATCCAGTAGACGGGGAAGACCATCACCACGAAGACGAACAGGCCGGCGAGGTTGATCCCGATGCGACCGGCGACCCGACGACTCACCGCGTCTCCCCCATGCGGATCATCTGCCGCAGGTAGACGAAGGTGGCGAGGAACATCGCCCCCACCATCACCACCGCGATCGCTGCGCCGAAGCCATACTCGCCCAGCTTGAACGCCTCCACGAACGAGTAGACGCTCATCAGCCAGTACTCCTCCTCAGGCTCGCTACCGCGCGCAAGCCAGATCTGATTGAAGACCTGGAAGTCCCAGATGATCGAGAGGCTGGTGAGGATGACGAAGATCGGCAGCAGCAACGGAAAAGTGATGTCCTTGAACACCTGCCAGCGCCGTGCGCCGTCGATCTCGGCGGCCTCCACGAGCTCGGCCGGCACCTGCGAGAGCCCGGCGTAGAGCGTGATGGCGACGAACGGGATCGCGCCCCAAACCACGATCGCCGTTATCACCGCGAACCCCGTCGTGGGATCCGCGAACCAATCCTTGTTCAGGAAGTCGCCGACGTGCAGCTTCGTCAGCGTCCAGTTGAGGACCCCGAACTCGTAGTCGACCATCCAGCGGAAGATGTTCACGGCGACGATCACCGGAGTGGCCCAGACGAGCACGAGGCCGGTCGTCAACAGGAGGCGCATGAAACGGCCGAGCCGGGCGAGCAGAAGTGCGATCAGCGTCCCCAATACCATCGTCAAGCCGACGTTCACGGCCGTGAAGACGAACGTACGGAGCAGGACTGTCCAGAACTGACGGTCCTGGAAGATTCGCGAGTAGTTGTCGAGGCCGATCCACGTCCCCTTCTTCGTGATCAGCGAGGCGAGGCCGAACTGCTCGAACGAGAGCCGCGTCAGCAAGTAGAGCGGGTAGCCGAGCACGGCGACGATCACGAGCGCGGCCGGGGCGAGCAGGAGATAGGGCGAGAGCGCGTGGAAGGCGCGCTCCGCGACGGGACGGCGCCGCCGCCGGATCATCGCTGACCCGGCGGCGGCGGTGGCCGTCATGGCCGGGAAGCCGGCTTCGCCTCCCGGCCCCTGGCTCACGTAGTTGGTGCGTTGAGGATCTTCGTGATCTGGGCGCTTGCGTCCTTGGCTGCCTTCGCGACGCTCTTCCGCCCGGTGATGATCGCCTGGAACATGGTCTTGAGCACGCGGGCATTCTCGACCTTGACCCAGTTCGGCGCGGTCGGCACGAACCAGCTGGACTTCGCCGCAGTAGCGAACGGGGCCAGCTGCGGGTTCTTGGCGTTGATCGAGGCCAGGCTGGTCGTGTTCGGGATCTGTTTCCCGATCGTCGCCAGCTTCCGCATCGACGAGTTGCTGGTGAAGATGCGGATCCAGTCGTAGGCCAGCGCCTTGTTCTTGCTCGTCACCGGAACCGCGACGTCAGAGCCGCCGAGGAACGTCGGCATGAACTTGCCGGCGATGTGGCTCGGCATCGGGTAGGCACCGATCTTGTTCTTGAGCGATGGGTTGCCGAGCTTCTCGTCGAGCGCGTAGGGCCATTCCCACCCGTTGCCGATGAAGGCCCCGACGCGGCCCTTGGAGAAGACGAGCGATTGCTGCGGGTTCGCCTCGTCCGTCGTCTTGTTCGCGCGCGAGAGTCCCTTCACGATCGCCTTCAGACGGCTGAGGCCCTTGATCGCCTGAGGCGAGTTGAGAGTGCCCTGCCATTTGCCATTCTTCGAGACGGCGACCTTGCCGCCGTAGTCGTAGACGAACGACAGGCCGGCCCACACGTACTGCCCCGGGAAGTAGAGCGCTGAGTAGTTCCGCTGCTTGCCGTACTTCTTCATCAGCTTCTTGCCGGCGGCAGCGAACTGGTCCAGGCTCTTCGGCGTCGACTTGACGCCCACGGCCTTGTACTGATCCTTGCGGTAGATGACGGCGCGCGCACCCGCGTAGTACGGCACGCAGTAGAGCTTGCCGTTGTAGGTGCAGGAGTCCTTCAGCGCCTTGAGCCACGTCTTGGAGTTCGGGAAGCTCTTGGCCTGCGCTGTTAGGTCCTGGAGGAGCTTCGCGGCCATGTAGCGGCTGGTCTCCGAGTTGCCGAACTCGATCACGTCGGGAGCGGTGCCGCCCGCCAGCGCCGCGTCGAACTTGGTCAGGTGGTCACCCCATCCCTGGTATTGCACGTCCACGTCGACGCCCGAGTGCTTGGCCTTGAAGGCGTCGTTGGTGGACGTCACCATTTCCTTCCAGCCGGACTCCGCGTCGTTCTGGAGCCAGATGACGATCTTCGTCGCCTGCTGGCGGTTGGGTTTGGAGGAGCCGGCCGAGGCCGCCACGGCGGAGACGAGCAGCGCCGCAGCGAGCGCGAGGGCTCCGATCGAACGTCGTTTCATTGAGATACCCCCAGTACGTTGCGGCGGCAGTGGTCCCGCTCCCCTGATGCGTGGCCGGTCGGGGCCCTCAAGATGAAGCCGCCAATTGGTTCATACCAGTTGGCCACGGCGGGGAGACTGGCATAAACCACCAATCGTGTCAAGCGCCTGCGGCGGCAAGGCCAGGCGTGCGGCGTGCTTCCTGCGGACGGGTCAGGTCGCTGACGAGCCGATAGCGGTCCCCGCGGTAGATCGATCGCACGTACTCGACGATCTGTCCCTCGGCCGAGCGCGTGGTGCGCTCGAACAGGAAGGCCGGCGAGTGGAGCGGAACGCCGAGAGCGGCCGACTCTTCCTCGTTCGTGACCGTGGGCTCGATGGCCTGGCTGCCGCCGACGACGACGACGCCGAAGCGCTCCTCGAGTAGCTCGTAGAAGGAGCGCTGCTCGAGGTCCTTGGCGGTCAGTCCCGGGACGAGCGACTCGGCGACATGCAGCGTCTCGATTGCCATTGTCTCGCGATCGGCGTACCGAAGCCGCGTAACCACGACGATTTTCTCCGACGGCGAGACGTGGAGCAGCCGGCCGAGCCGCGCGCCGGCCGTGACACTTTTCAGCTCGAGTGTCTTGCTCGACGGCGTCATTCCGCGGCGCTGCATGTCCTCCGTGAAGGACGTCATCGTCAGCTCCTGGGCGATCTTCGGCTCGCTGACGAACGTCCCCGCGCCGTGGCGGCGCTCGAGGAAGCCCTCGCGCACGAGGTCGTCGAGGGCGGCGCGGACTGTGAGCCTGGAGACGCCGAGCCCGCCGCTGAGCTGGCGCTCCGACGGGATCGCGTCGCCGACGCCGAGGCGCTCGATCAGGTCGAGGACGCGCTCCCTAGTCTCGCTCTGCTTGGTCATCCGGAGCTCGCGGCGGTAGTGGTCAAGTCCATTGCGCGCCGGCCCCGCGGAGCGACGAGCGCCTTTCCAGACTCGCGGTCGAAGAAGTGGAATGACGACGCATCGACGGCGAGCTCGAGCGGCTCACCGACCCGCGCGCGAGTCTTCGGATCGACGCGAGCGCTGAAGAGCGCGGTCGGCTCTGCCAGCAGGGTTGCCTCGTCCTGAGCCTCGAGCATTTCAGCTGTTATGCGCGGCGCCTCCACGCGGAAGAGGACGTGCGAGTCGGCGCCAAGCTCCTCGAGCACGGCGACCGAGACCTCGATCGTGGGCAGCCCGGCCCGGGCGAAGGCGGAATCCTCGAAGCTTTCGGGCCGAATTCCGAGCACGACGTCCTTCACGCCCGCCGCCGGTCGCCGCGCCGGGTCGAGCGTCACGCTGAACTGCCCGAAGGTGATGGTGTCGTCGTCGATCCGAGCCTCGACGAGGTTCATCGCCGGGGAGCCGATGAACGCGGCGACGAAGAGGTCTTGCGGCGCTTCGTAGAGCCGCTGTGGGCGGTCGAACTGGAGGATCCGCCCGTCGCGCATCACCGCGACCCGCTGCCCGAGCGTCATCGCCTCGACCTGATCGTGCGTGACGTACACCGTTGTCACGCCGAGCCGGGCGTGCAGCTCCGAAAGCGACGCGCGCATACCCACGCGCAGTTTCGCGTCGAGGTTCGAAAGCGGCTCGTCCATCAGGAACGCCTTCGGCTCGCGGACGATCGCCCGGCCCATCGCGACGCGCTGGCGCTGCCCGCCGGAGAGCTGGGCGGGCCGGCGGTCGAGGAGCTCGGTCAATCCGAGGAGCGCCGCGACGTGCTCGACGCGCTGTGCCGCGTCGCGCTTCTGAACGCGCCGCACCTTGAGCCCGTAGCCGAGGTTTTGGCGGACGTTCATGTGCGGGTAGAGCGCGTAGCTCTGGAAGACCATCGCGATGTCGCGCTGCCGCGGCGGCTTGTCGGTGACGTCCTTGCCGCCGATCGAGATCTGACCCGCCGTCGCCTCCTCGAGGCCCGCGATCAGACGCAGCAGCGTCGTCTTGCCGCAGCCCGATGCCCCCACGAGGACGATGAACTCGCCGTCGTCGATCGTCAGGTTCAGGTCCCGCACGGCCACGAAGCCGTTGGGAAAGGCCTTGGTGACTCCTTCGACGACAATGCCAGCCATCGGGCGCCGACAATACCACCGCCGCGCGTATATGAAAAGAGTGGTATTGACCACTGACCGCCGAGCACGTAGACTCGGCCGACTTGAACGATCTCGACGAACTGGTCACGGAAGCCGGCGGAGGTGCGGACGTCGACTACGAGCTGCGCCCCACGCTGGAGCTCGTCGAGCTGATCAATGCCCAGGACGCGACGGTCGCGGAAGCCGTCGGCGCTGCTGCTCCGCAGATCGCGGCGGCGACCGACCTGATCGTGGAGCGGCTCGCCGACGGCGGACGGCTCGTCTACGTCGGTGCGGGCACGTCCGGCGGCCTCGCCGAGCTGGACGCCGAGGAATGTGCGACGACGTTTTCGGCCGCGCCCGGCCAGGTGCTCGCGCTGCGGGCCGAGAGCGCCAATGCCGAGGACGATCTCGACGGCGGCGCCGCGGCGGTGTCGGGGGCCGAGATCTCGTCGCAGGACGCAGTCGTCGGCATCAGCGCCAGCGGCCGCACGCCCTTCGTGCTCGGCGCGCTGCAGGCGGCGGCCGACGCCGGCGCGGAGACGATCGCGCTCGTATGCGTCCCCGGATCCGAGCTCGCCGAGCTGGCAAACCACGTCGTCGCGGTCGTTGTCGGGCCGGAGTTCATCGCAGGGTCGACGCGGCTGAAGGCCGGCACCGCGCAGAAGCTCGTCCTGAACACGATCTCGACGATCGCCATGGTCAGGCTGGGCAAGACCTTCGGCAACCTGATGGTCGACGTCGACGCGGCCAACGAAAAGCTGCGCGCCCGGGTGCACCGGATCGTCGGGACGGCCACCGGGGCGTCGCCGGAGGATGTCGACGAGGCGCTTGATGCAGCGGGCGGCGAAGCGAAGGTCGCGATCGTCTCCCTCCTCGGTCGAATCGACGCCGAGACCGCCCGCGCCCGCCTCCGTGAGGCCGATGGCAACGTCCGGCTGGCGATCTCGCCGTGAGGCTCGGCGTCGAAGCCGTCCTCCACGACGGTGCGCTCGTTCGCGGCGACGTAGATATCGAGGACGGGCGGATCTCGCGGATCGGGATCGCGAGTCGCAACGGGCGCGGCATCGCGGCGCCGGGCTTCGTCGATCTCCAGGTGAACGGCTTCGGCGGCGTCGACTTCCTCGACTCCGACGCGGCCGGTTACAAGCGTGCCGGCGAGGCGCTGCTCGAGACCGGCGTGACCGCCTATCTCCCCACCTTCATCACGACTCTCGAGGAGCAGCTCCTCGCCGCGATCGGCGAAGTCCCGACCGGCGGTCGAGGTCCTCGCATCCTGGGCATCCATCTCGAGGGGCCGTTCCTCGCCCCTGGACGTCTCGGCACGCATCCTCCCCTGGCGCGCCGAGATCCCGATCCGTCGTTGCTCGAGCGCCTGCTCGCGTCTGGACGGATCCGACTCGTGACCCTCGCGCCGGAGCTGCAACGGGCCGATGTGCTCATCGACCTCCTGCTCCGGCGCGGTGTCACGGTCTCAATCGGGCATACGGACGCGACGGCCGACGAGGCAAACGCGGCGTTCGACCAGGGTGTCCGCACGGTTACGCACCTCTTCAACGCGATGCGCCCGCTGCGTCACCGCGACCCGGGGATCGCCGGCGCCGCGCTCGCCCGGGACGACGTGATCGTCCAGATCATCCTCGACGGCGTGCACCTCGCGCCGGAGACGGCGCAGCTGGTGTGGCGCGCCGCCGCGGGACGCGTCGCCCTGGTCACGGATGCGGTCTCTGGTGCCGGTGTCCAGGACGGCTCGTACAGCCTGGGCGGCTTCGAGGTGAAGATCCGCGACGGCATTGCGCGTGGGCCCGACGGGCAACTCGCCGGCAGCGTCCTGACGATGATCGAAGCGGTTCGGAACCTCCACTCTCTCGGGGTGCCGCTCGAAGCGGCGCTCGGGGCCGCATCGACCGTCCCGGCTCGTGTGCTCGGTCTAAGCGAGATCGGCGGGCTTGCCCCGGGGAGCACGGCCGACGTCGTCGTCGTCAACGACAATCTGGAGATCGAGCGGGTGCTCGTCGGGGGCCAGGAACGTGTCGTTGCCTGAACCCGTCGTGCCCGATCCGGGAGCCCAGTTCCTCGCCGAGATCCACGAGCAGCCCGAGGCCCTGCTGCGGCTCCTCGACCACCAGGTCGAGTACGCGCGCGTAGCCGAGCAGGCACGGGAGCGCGGCGCCACGACGGTGCGGATGGTGGGACACGGGTCGTCGGACAACGCGGCGTCCTACGGCGTCTACGCCTTCGGGCTGATGCCGCGCTGGACGGCGTTCCGCGACTCGATCTCACTGACCGTCCACTACGCGACGGTGCTGGACATGAGCGGCACGACCGCGATCGGGCTCTCGCAGTCCGGTCGCACTCCAGACGTCGTCAGCTACCTCGAGCGCGCGCGATTGAATGGCGCCTTCACCGTCGCGCTGACGAACGAGCCCGACTCCGAGCTCGCGGCGGTGGCGGAGGCCGTGCTCCCGCTCGCCGCCGGGTCGGAGCACGCCGTCGCCGCGACGAAGACGTATCTGAACCAGGTCGCCGCCCTCGGGCTCCTCGCGGCGCACGTCGCAGGCGAGGGCCCGGAGTTCGGAGCCGGGATCCGGCGCGTGGTCGACGAGCTCGGCCGCCTGATCCCGGCTCTCGAGCGCGCCGTTCCCTTGATCGCGAGCGCGTTCGCATTCACTGGGCGGATGTTCGTGATCGGCCGCGGGCCCGAGTTCGCCACGGCGCGGGAGATCGCGCTGAAGCTGCTCGAGACGACCCGCGTGGCGGCGGAGCCGCTGACCGCGACGGACCTGTCCCACGGGCCGGTCGCCGCGCTCGACCCGCTTTTCCCGGTGTGGGCGATCGCCTCCGACGACGAGTCGCTGTCGGCCGTGCTCGAAGGAGCGGACCGCTCGCGCGAAGCGGGTGCGACGCTGATCGCCAGCGGGGCAGCGGCCGGCGCCGTCCCGGACGCCGCATACCGCCTGCCGCTCCCCAACCTGGGCTCGCGGCTCCTCGCCCCGCTGCTCTCAGTCGTCCCGGGGCAGCTCTTCGCCTGGGCGCTGGCGCGTGCGCGCGGCCTCGATCCGGATCGGCCGCGCGGCCTGTCGAAAGTAACGCTGGCCCGCTAGGCCGCCCGCGCAGCGCTCCACCTGGCTCGCCGGGGCCGCCTGCCGGTGCCAGGCACGCGGACCGGTCCGCAATGTCCAAGGCGTGGACAGGACAGGTCCGGGTGCCAGGCACCCGGACCTGTCGGAAAGGCGCAGGGTTAGGAGGTGACGCCCGACGGCGTCCGCGACTCCTCGGGCTGCGGGACGACGCGGATGTACGGCTTCGGCGCGTCCCACTCGCCGAAGAGCTCCTTCGCCTCGTCGTCCGAGACGGAGCCGGCGATGATCACGTCTTCGCCCTGCTGCCAATTGACCGGCGTCGAGACCTTGTGCTCCGCCGTCAGCTGCAGCGAGTCGATCACGCGGATCACCTCGTCGAAGTTGCGCCCGGTCGTCATCGGGTAGACGAGGATGAGCTTGACCTTCTTGTCAGGCCCGACCACGAAGACGTTGCGGACGGTCTGGTTGTCCGCCGGGGTGCGCGCCGCAGGATCACCCTCGACGCTCGCCGGCAGCATCCCGTAGAGCTTCGACACCGTGAAGTCGGCGTCGGCGATGATCGGGAAGTTGGGGGAATGGCCCTGGGTCTCTTCGATGTCCTTGAGCCAGCCCTCGTGGTTGTCCATCGGGTCGACCGACAGCCCGATCACCTTGACGTTCCGGCGATCGAACTCCGGCTTGATCCTCGCCATGTAGCCGAGCTCGGTCGTGCAGACGGGGGTGAAATCCTTGGGGTGCGAGAACAGCACGGCCCACGAGTCGCCGATCCAGTCGTGAAAGCGGATCGGCCCTTCGGTGGTCTGCGCCTCGAAGTCCGGGGCAGTGTCGCCCAGCTGGATGCTCATGCGCTCTCCTCTCGTCGTTGCGTTGCAGTGTTGCAACGCATCAACCCCCGCGCGTCTTCCACGCGTTTTGCCGGCCCTGGCACTGGAGACAACCAGCTCAGACACCGTCTTTCGTTCAACCAGGAGGTCAGTTGTGCCGAGCAAGAAAGCGAACGTCAAGAACGAGAAGCAGTACGAGAAGCTAAAGGAAAAGGGCATGTCGAAGGAGCGCGCGGCGAAGATCGCGAACTCGCCGGGCGCCTCGACCCGCGGCGGGAAGAAGTCGAGCTCGTCGAGCTCCCGCTCGAGCTCGAAGCAGGGTGGCACGACCGCGCAGAAGAAGGCTGCAGGCCGCAAGGGCGGCCGCGCCACCGCGCGGAAGTCCTCCTAGCCGACCGACTTCAGGATCGTCTCGAGCTCCCGTCGGTACTCGGGGCCGTCGAAGGCGTGCACCGGGTGGGGCGGGAGCTCGTGCTCTGCGATCCGCCCGCTGCGTCTGACGTAGAGGGTCGGGTGGATCTCCGCCTCGGGGTCCATCTCGATCGCCGCAGCGACGGCATCCTCGCCGCCGGCGTCGAGGAAATGCTCGAGCGGGACGATCCCCTCGTCGCGTAAATCGCCGTCTCGGACCGTCACGACCCGGGCCAGGAAGTTCTTCTGGATCCAGAGCTCCGGCGCGCGACAGAACTCGGCGAGCAGGAAGGGCACGAGCTCGCTCCGCTCGAGCTCCGGGCGCGAACGCTCGAGCCCGAGCCTGTCGGCGATGTGATCCGCGGCGACGCGCGCGTTGTAGCGGAAGCCGTTCACCGAGGTCGAGTTCGGCGAGGCGCCGTGCTTGCGCGGGCCCTTCGACCCCTGCGTCACGTTTCCGGCGAAGAAGAGCCCCGGGGTCGAGATGCTCTCGAAGTACGGCGTGAGCGCGGGCACACGGTCGTTGAGCACCGTCGCCACCCCCAGCTCGCGCAGGTCCAAGAGCGGGGCCCGGAACCCGGTGGCAAGGATGACGTCGTCGGCCTCGAACTCCAGCCTCCCCGGCCAGGTCGTCCCGTCCGCCACGACTCGCAGCGCACCGCTCGCGCGCTGGACGCCGACGATCGACGCGTCGACGACGTACGTGCCGGCGCCGCCGCGGACGAACTCCTCATAGGGCTGGAGGTAGCGCAGGCGCAGCGGCGACTGCGGCAGCACGTCGATCTTCACGGGGCGCGGCGAGACGAGCACGAGCTCCTTCGCCCAGGGCAGCAGGCCGTTCGCGATCTCGAAGCCCGAATTGCGCTTGCCGATGATCACGACGCGCTTGCCCTGGTAGCTCGCGACCGATCGCGTCTTCACGTAGTGGTTCGCGAGCTCGGCGCCCTCGATCGGCGCCGGCCACGCCTCCGTCACACCCACGGCGAAGACGGCGAAGCGGCAGCGGTACTCGCCGTCCGTCGTCTCGAGCACGAACCGCTCGGCATCACGCCTCGTCCCCGTCCAGCGGACGCCGTAACGGACTCGGACCCCCGCCCGCTCGGTGAACGCGATGAGCGCGGCCTCCATCTCGGCACGCGAAGGCACGTCGAACGTCCGGTCCATGAACTCCGGCACGAGCGCCCGTGCGCCGTTCTCGCCGATCAGGCTGTTGTGGTCGTACCACTCGTACTCGCGCGTGCCGCGCTCGAACGGCGCGTCCGGCCTGGTCCAGCTGATCAGGCGCTCGAAGATGGGGAAGCGGCGGAACATCCCCCCGGGCGCGTCGTCCTGGGAGATGACCGCATGGTCGACGCCGCGGCGGCTCAGCGAGTGGCTCACCTGGAGGCCGCCCGGCCCACTCCCGACCACGACGACGTCGTAGTCGCCCGGCGGGAACGGCGCGGCCTCTACGCCGTCTTCCATTCGGTCGTGACGCGGAGGCGCCGGGCCTCGGTCTGGAGCATGCGGTACATCACCGCTGGGAACGAGATGAGGAAGGGCTTGACGTCGGCGCCCGGGATCGCGAGGCAGCGCAGAATCGTCGCCGCCTCGACGTCGGCGTTCGGCACCTCGTCGATCAGCACGCCTATCTCGCCGAAGAATTCGCCCGGGCCGAAGCGAGCGCGCTCCGTCCCCTCGATGCGGATTACGGCCTCGCCTTCGACGATCACGTAAAGCGCGCCGCCGGTGAGCCCGGTCCGCAGCACGCGCTCGCCCTCGGCAAACAGCGCCTCGTCGAAGCGGTGGGCGATCGACTCGATCTGCGTTCGCGGCAGCTCGGCGAAGAGCGCCAGGCGCGACAGCTTGTCGACGATGTCAGGCTCGGGCACGTGCTGACTGTAAAGCCGCCTCCGGTTCGCGTTCGACCCCTCGCGACACCATCAGTGCGACCCCGACGACGATCGCGGCTCCTGCGACGAGTGTCCGGAGGCTGATGACCTCGTCGTTGAACGCCCAGCCCAGCAGCACGGCGATCACGGGATTGACGTATGCATAGGTCGACACGGTCGACGCCGGCGCGACCTTCAGCAGCCAAACGTAGGCGCTGAAGCCGATGAACGAGCCGACCACGACCATGTATGCCGTCGCGGCGAGCGCCTCGGGCGTGAAGTGTGCGTCGCCGTATTCGCCCGCCAAGCCGCTGACGATCGCGAGCAGCGTGCCGCCCGCGAGCATCCCCATCGCAGCCGCGAGAAGCGTGTCGCGCGGGAGTGGCAGCCGGCGAGCGGCGAGCGAGCCGGCCGCCCACGAGAACGCCCCCACGACGATCGCGAGCGCACCGAGCGGCTTCGCGCCCTCGTGCCCCGAGGGATCAACGAGCAGAGCGAGGCCGGCGAAGCCGAGAGCGAGGCCGATCGCCGCACGGGCGCCTAAACGCTCGCCGAACGCGACCCGTGCGAGGATCGCGAACCAGAGCGGAATCGTCCCGACGAGCAGCGCGGCCACGCCCGAAGGAACCTCCTGCTGCGCCCACGCGAGCAGGCCATGCCCCGTGAGGAAGAGCGCGCCGCCGAAGATAAACGCGGCCGCCCACTGCCGTCGACCGAGCCGCTCGCGGCCGTCACGCCGCCGCCACCACGCCACGGCGAACAGCAGCGAGCCCGCGGTGAGATGCCGCAGCGCCATGGACAGGAAGGGCGGGAGGTCACGTACGACCACGGCGATCGCGAGGAACGTCGAGCCCCACACGACGTAGATCGTCGCCAGCGCAGCCCAGATCCGCATTCTCACTTCAACGTCCGTTTCTCCTCACGTATGCCCTGGAATCCGTACCCGCTGGTACTGTCGCGGGGAGGCGAGCATGCGGAGGAAATCGAGCGAGGGCGGGCCGCCTCAGGCCCCGGAGATGCTGGATCCAGCGGCGGTCGAGCGTGCCAGGCAGGCTCGCGCCGTCGGCCTCGACGACATCGCCCAGACGAAGCGTCAGCTGCGCGAGGCGGCGAAGCGGATGGCGGAGCGGGAGCGCAAGCTCGCCGAGCGCGAGGAACATCTCGAGGCGCGGGTACGGCGGATCGCTCGCCGGCTCGAGGCGCGGCGACAGCGCCACAATCGCCTCGACGGCCTGCGCGGTCGCCTCGCCGAGAGGGAGCTGCTCAAGGGGAAGCAGGAGCACAAGGAGTCGCAGCTCGCGCGGGGGGAGGCTCGCGTCGAGCGGCGGGACACCGAGCAGCGCGCGAAGGACACGGAGCTCGAGCGGCGCGAGGCGGATGTGCGCGTGCGGGAGGCGGAGCTCGACCGGCAGGCGGCGGAGCTCGACCTGCTGCGCGGGGACACCGCCCAGGCACAGGTACGCATCGACGAGCGGGCCGCTGAGCTCGACCTGCGCGAGCAGGAGCTCACCGCTCGCGAAGCGGCGGTCGCCGAGATCGAGGTGCGCGAGCGCACGATCACGGCGAAGGAGGAGGAGCTCGCGGCGCTCGAGCGGAAGCTCACGCGCGAGGGCGAGCGCCAGAGCAAGACCAGCGAGCACCTCGAGCGCCACGCGAACGACCTCGCGGAGCGGGAGCGGGCGCTCGCGCGGCTCGGTCAATCGCTGTTGGCGCGCCGCGACGGCGCGGCCGCGGAGCCCGAGGCGCCGGTGAGCAAGCCCGTTGAGGTCGACTTCAACGCGGGGCTGACCGCGCTGAGCGCGGCAGCCAAGACCATCCGCCCCGAGCGCTAGCCTCATCCTCCGATGGCCGTGATGTTCGGTGTCTACCTGCTCGTCATCCTCGTGGGCATCGTCGTCTACGGCATCGTCGGCCTCGCCCACTACTGATGCGGCGCTTCGCCGCCGACAACAGCCTCTCGCTGTTCTTCCTCGCCCTCTTCGTGCTGAGCGTGCTCGGGCAGTCGATCGCGGGCCTGTCCGAATTCAACGAGCACCAGACGCAGCACGGCGAGGCGACCGTCTCGTACCTCCGCTACGTCGGGAGCTCGGACTTCGGCGCCGACATGCTCGAGAACTGGCAGTCCGAATGGCTTCAGTTCTGGGTGTTCGCCCTCGCGACGGTCTGGCTCGTGCAGAAGGGGTCGAACGAGTCGAAGAAGCCGGAGGAAGCAGGGCTGGAACCGGACGAGCAGCAGCGCGTCGGCGAGCACGCGAAGGCGGACTCGCCCCGCTGGGCGAAGGTGAAGGACTGGCGGCTCACGCTCTTCTCGAACTCGTTCTTCGTCGTCATGGGGCTGATCTTCCTCGCAACGTGGCTGGCTCAGTCCTTCGCGAGCTGGTCGGTGTACAACGACGAGCAGCAGGCCCACGACGCCCCCACCGTCTCGTGGCTCAGCTACCTCGGGTCGGGCGACTTCTGGGACCGGAGCCTGCAGAACTGGCAGTCCGAGTTCCTCGCCGTCGGCACGATGGCGGTGCTCACGATCTACCTCCGCCAGCGCGGCTCGCCGGAGTCAAAGCCGGTGGGCGCGCCGCACGCGGAGACCGGCAGCTCGGGCTAGGAACCCTCCCTAACACGAAGGCCGCCCCAGCGGCGGCCCTCATGCGGATGCGTGTGGAAGAGAGAAGTCTCCGTCCGCCGGGACCGCACTCCCTTGCGGACCAAGAAGTCCGACCCCTACTCGAACACCATCCAAGACGGTGACTACCCCCGCTTGAAAGTCCTAAACCAATTCACGAGGCCGCGCCCGCGGCGCGGAGATCGTTCACCAGGTTCGCCGGTGTCAAGTCGACGCCCGGATGGAGCGTCGAGCGCCACCTCCCCTTGCCGTCGTAGACCCGAACCGGCGCGGAGTGCATGTTCGGATTGCCGGTGTCGTGCGCCGCCGCCACCGCGAACGACTTCCAGAGCGGGCGCAGCTCGGCGACGCTGCCGTCGAGGTAGCGCAGGTCGCCCTTGGCGCGATACCGCCGGAGGAACGCCTCGATCTTCGCAGGCGTGTCGCGGACCGGATCGACGGTGAACGCCAGCGCCTCCACGCCCGAACGTTCCTCCCCGAGCGCGCGCACCGCCTGGCCCACCTGCGCCGCGATGATCGGGCACGCCTCGGTGCACCGGGCGTCCAGGAACGTCACGGCGACGGCCTTGCCGCGAAGGTCCTTCGAGCGAACCACCCGCCCCTCGTCGTCGCGAAGGGCGAAGCTCGGCAGCGCGAAGCCCTCCGGCGCCGTGGTCCCCCGAAAATCGGCGTCGTCGCCGCCCCGGGTCACCAGCAGCGCAGCAGGCACCGCCAGCGCCGCAACGAGCGCCGCAACGCCGAGCACGATTCGCACCTAGCGAAGTCTGCCGACGACGATCGTGACGGTGGTCCCGGTGCGGCGCGTGCCGCCGCGCGGAATCTGCTGGATGACGACGCCGTCCTGGCTGGAGTCGGTCACCGTCCGCTCCTGCACCCTGATGCGGAAGCCGGCGTCCTCGATCGTCGTCGCCGCCGTCTGCTCGTCCAGGCCGACCGTATCCGGCACCGTTCCCTGCGACGGCCCGGTGGTCGTAGTCACGACGGTCGTCGTCGTCTCCGCCTGCCCGCGCGAAACGTTGATCTGGACGACTTGGTCCCGCGGCGCGCGCGAGCCCCCGCCCGGCCTCTGCGCGATCACCGTCCCCGCCGGCTCGCTCGCCGGAACCTGCTGGACGCGCGACCGGAATCCCGCGTCCGTGAGCCGCTTGGTCGCGTCCTCGGCGCTGAGCCCGACGACATCCGGGACGTTCACGAGCTGCGGCCCAGCGGAGACGATCAGCACCACCGGTGAGTCCTTGGGCACGTCGGTGCCTGCTACCGGAACCTGCCGCAGCACGACAGCCTTGGGCCGCCGCGACGCGACCGTCTGCGCGCGCCCTCGCAGCCCCGCTGCACGGAGACGAGCCATCGCCGCGGCCGTCCGCACACCTGTGACGTTCGGAACGTCGACCCGCTCCGCGGTGCCCGCGACCGAGATGACGACGATGCCACCTTCGCCGTATTTGGTTCCCGAGGTCGGCCGCTGCGCCAGCACAACGCCGGCGGTCCTCGGGCTCACGACCAACTTGCGTTCGACGTCGAAGTCCCTCTCCTCCAGCCGCCGCTCGGCCTCCTCGCGCTGCAGCCCGACCACGTTCGGCACCGTCTTCGCGTCGATGGTGTCATCGCGGGTGGCGAACCACCAGGAGGCGGCGAGGGCGCCGAGTACGAGGAGCAGGAGCAATAAGAGCCACGGCCAGAACGGGCGTGGCCGCCGCGCAGGCACCGTCTCGACATGCTCCTCGGTCGTTCGGGTTGCCGCAGCAGGCCGGCGGCGCGGCCAGAACCTCGCCATCTCGGAGCTTCTTACCCGCGAAGACCGGTGGTGCTAACGCGATCCTCGATCCGCCCAGCGCAAATACGACGAGACCGCCTTTCGGCGGCCTCGTGCGGCGGGTGGAGTTCGGTCATCTCACGCGGTGGCTCCTTCCGTCTCGGTCGAAAGCCCAGCAAACACCGCCCGCCTAAGACCCACCTGAGCGTCGGCTTAAACCTTCCGAAGAGATCGGCAGAATGCTCTCCTTGCTTCGGGTCGCCCTCTCCATTGCGGCACTGCTCCTGCTCACCGGCGCTGCCGGCGCCGCCGACGGCGACCCGTATCTCGTGAGCGTGCAGCCGGTCTCCTCTGCCGCCGACGCGGAGGTGAGCCCCGATGGGCGCCACCTCTACGTCGCGGTCGGAAGCGGCGTCCAGCTCTTCGATGTTGCCGACTCGGGAGTGATCGCGGCGCGCCCCGGCGCGGCCGCGACGACGCCCCAGCCCCCACAGGACATCGATCTGCCACCCGACGGGAGGAACGTTTACCTCTCTGCGGGCGACCGGCTCGTCGTCCTCAGCCGCGACGCCTCGAGCGGCGCGCTCACGCAGCTGGAGTGCTTCGGCGCCGCGCCCTGCGCGGCTGTCCTCCCCGGCAGCTTCACGAGCGCGGCCGTCAGCCCTGACGGCCGTAGCGTCTATGCACGAGGGGCGAACCGGCTGCTCGTCTTCGTCCGCGACGACGCGACGGGGCGCCTCACACAGAAGCCGGCGACCGCCGGTTGCCTGGAGGAGCAGAGCGGGTCGGCGCTCTGCACGTCGGTCGTCGGCATCGCCGGAGCGGGCGGTGAGACGGCGGTCTCACCCGACGGCCGCCAGGTCTACGCCTCGAACGACTCGCCGGGGGGCGTCGCGGTCTTCACCCGCGACGCCGCCGGCGCGCTGACCCAGGGCGCCGGGACGCAGGGTGGCTGTGTGACGTCGGGAGGGTCGAGCGGCAACCTTGCCGGGACGTGCGTGCCGGGAGCGCCGACCCTCGCCCAGGCGCTCGCCGTCAACGTCGATCCCAAAGGCGAGTTCGTCGTCGTCAGCGGCGAGACCGGCAACACGATCTTCCGGCGCGATGCGGCGACCGGCAGCCTGAGCCAGACCGACTGCCTCGACGAGCTCGGCGGCGGCGCCCCGCCCAACGGCTGCCACGAGGTAAAGGGGGCCGCGGGCAGCGACGCGGCGATCTCGCCGAACGGCCTCAACGTCGCGCTCAACGCTCGGGATCTCGGGCTCTCGGCCTTCCGCCTCGATCGAAGCCAAGGAAGGCTTGCGCAACGGCCATCCCGCGGCTGCTTCAGCGTCACCGCGATCGCGCCGTGCGAGCACGTGCCCGGCCTGACGAGCGGCCTCGGAGCGGTCGCCTTCTCGTCGAACGGCCGCTTCCTCTTCGCCGCCTCCCGGGGCGGCTCGCTCGCGAGCTTCGAGAACGATCTCGCGCCCGCGTGTCAGGCAAAGAAGGTATCGGTGCGGCGGAACGCACGAATCTTCGTCCCGCTCGTGTGTACCGATGCCAATGGCGACGCCCTCAAGCTCGAGATCGCGGCCCCGCCCGCCAACGGGTCGCTCGGGATCGTCGACCAGAAGCGGCACCGCGTCTCGTACCGGCCCGAGACCAACTACGCCGGCAGCGACGTCTTCCAGTACCGCGGCTCCGCGCGCGGAACGCGAGGAACGCCCGCGATCGTGAGGGTGAACGTCCTGAAGCGCGGACGCCTGATCGATCGCAAGCCGCCGAACACGCGCATCAAGCGGGGACCCTCGGGAGCGACGAACTCCGCCACCGTGCGATTCCTGTTCACGTCGACGGAGCGTCCTTCGCGCTTTGAATGCAAGCTCGACAAACAGCGGTGGACGCGCTGCCGGACGCCGAAGACCTACGCACAGTTCCGCCGCGGGCGCCATACCTTCTCCGTCCGTGCGATCGACCGCGCCGGCAACGTCGACCTCTCTCCCGCCAGGAGGACCTGGATCCGCAACCGGTAGTTAGCCACCTTAACGAGTTTTGTTAACATGGCTAACGAATGTCGCTTTTCACACTTGAGCCGCTGGCCGTCGCGAACCGTCTGCGCCCTGCGCTGCTGAAGCTCGCGCGGGAGTTGCGACGCGAGTCGCACGCGCTCGGTGTGACCGGTGGGCAGGTCTCGCTGCTCTTCCAGATCCAGCGGCATCGCGGAATCGGCGTGCGCGACCTCGCCGCGCTGGAGCGCATCTCCGCCGCAGCGATGTCCGGCCACGTCGACCGGCTCGAGCGTGCCGGGCTCGTCCAGCGCACGCCGAACCCGGACGACCGCCGCCGCCACGGCCTCTCCGTCAGCGCCGAGGGCGAGCGTGTCCTTCGCTCCGTCAAGTCGCGGCGGACCGCGTGGCTCGCGTCCCGCCTCGAGCGACTGTCGCCTGAGGAGCTCGAGGCCCTAGATCGGGCTGTCGAGCCCTTGCTCGCGCTGATCGAAGAGGAGAACGGATGACTGCCGCCATCCTCGCCTTCCCGCGCCGGACCTTCGCGAGCGTCCGCAAGCACCGGAACTACCGGCTGTTCTTCACGGGTCAGGTGATCTCCCTGGTAGGCACGTGGATGCAGAACATCGCGCTGGCCTGGTACGTGATCGAACTGACGCACTCGGCCGTCGCGGTCGGTTTCCTCGCGTTCTGCCGCTTCACGCCGTTCACCGTCTTCGGCCTGATCTCGGGCGTCGTCGCCGACCGCTTCGACAACCGACGGCTCGTGATGGCAACGCAGAGCGCGTCGATGGTCGTGGCCGCGGCGCTCACGATCCTCGCCTTCTCGGGCGCCGAGGTCGTGTGGCTCGCGTACGTGCTGGCGGCCGCCGCGGGCACGGCGCTCGTCTTCGACGCGCCGGCACGCCATGCGTTGACCTTCCAGATGGTCGGGCGCGACGAGCTCCCCAACGCCGTCGCCCTGAACGCGAGCCTCTTCAACGGGTCGCGCGTGATCGGCCCTGCGTTCGCCGGCGTCATCATCGCCGCCTTCGGGGTCGGCGTCTGCTTCGCGCTCAACGCGCTGAGCTTCCTCGCCGTGCTGACGAGCCTGGCGCTCATGAGGCCCGAGGAGCTCGTCCCGGTCGAGCGGTCCCAGCAGCATCCGTCGTGGATCGCCAGCATCCGCGAGGGCCTCGGCTACGCCCGCCACTCGCCCCGTGTCCGCCTCGTGCTCGCCATGA
Source organism: Gaiellaceae bacterium (assembly GCA_035264165.1). GTDB lineage: Bacteria > Actinomycetota > Thermoleophilia > Gaiellales > Gaiellaceae > JACDAN01. The sequence continues at coordinate 24,770 of DATFQN010000033.1, read as the reverse complement.
CGACGGTCGTCAGCACGGTGGGCTTCAACTTCCACGTGCTCGTCCCCGTGCTCGCGTCCGAAACGCTCGACGCCGGCCCGCGGACCTTCGGGATCCTCTCCGCGTCCTTCGGCGCGGGCGCGCTTACCGGCGCGCTGCTCTCCGCCGGGATCGGACGCGCGAGCTGGAAGGCGCTCATCACCGGCGTGGGCGGCTTCTCGATCGCGCTGCTGGCCCTCGCCCCACTGCACACCGTCGCTGCCTGCACGGCGCTCCTCTTCGTCATCGGCGTCTGCTTCACGCTGTGGACGTCGAACAGCCAGTCGCTCCTGCAGCTGACGGCGCCCGACCACCTGCGCGGACGAGTCCTCAGCCTCTACCTCTTCGCCTTCGCCGGGCTCGCGCCGCTCGGCGGGCTGCTCGCCGGCTGGCTCTCGGACATCGGCGGCACGCAGCTCGCCTTCTACGTCGCCGGCATCACCGGCCTGCTGATGACGTTCGCTGCGATTCGCGAGCTGCACGTCGGCCGCGCCTTGCTTACACGCGCCTAAGTGGCTCGGAGGGGCGCCTAGGGATTCCCCCGATTCGTCCTCGTTCCCGCATTTCTAGCGTCAGTGGGAATGAAGCTCCTTGCCCTCGCAGCCATGCTCGCGGCGACGAGCTCGGCGGTCGCGCCCGAGACGCTGACGCACGCGCGGGTCATCCGCGCCGAGGTCGGCGCCAAGTACCGACTGGCGCCGGGCCGAAAGCTCTCGGTTACCGAGGCGACGAGCACGGCCGTCGTCGAGTCGATCACGCTCATCACGGACTGGCTTGAGCCGCCTCGCGTCGTTGCTGCCGCCAACGGGATCTACTTCGCCATTTGCTCGGCGCGCGCCAAGTGCCCCTACCCACGCCGATCCGCAGCGTGGCGCCCGCTCGCCTTCCGGCCTCGCCGCCTCGCGGTCGAGCTCGCCCTCCGTACCTTCCTGGAGACGTCGGCAGACCTCGTCGTCGTCGCGCTTCCGACCGGACAACCGGTTTGGCTCGTCTTCGAGCGGGATGACGTGTTGGCAACGACCGACGCCCAGACGGCGCTCCAGCATCTGGCTCCGAGCCCGGCCGTCAGCGACAACCGGCTGCGGGACATCGTCGACCGGCTCACTCGGCCGCGCTTGTTCGTTCCGCTTCCGATCCTCCCGCCCCCGGACGACACGATCTACGCGGCACGGCTCATTGCCGGCGAAAACCTTTGCGCACCTCCGCCTCCGTCCTACACTCGTGCGAGGGGCGAGCCGTGCCGACAGGGAGCTGAGCCGTGGACGTGATCGGACGGCAGTGGGAGCGGGACCGAGTAGGTCAGTTCCTCGACCTGCTCCCGAGGGGCCCGGCTGCGCTCGTTCTCGAAGGCGAGCCCGGGATCGGCAAGACAACTGTGTGGCGCGCCGCTCTCGACGCCGCCCGCGACCGGTCGTACCGCGTTTTTGTCTGCCGATCCTCCGAGTCAGAGAGCGCTCTGTCGTTTCTCGCCCTCGGCGATCTCCTCGAAGGCGTGCCCGCCGAGGGGCTCGAGCCTCTCCCGGAGCCACAGCGCCTGGCGCTGAAATCGGCGCTCCTCCGTTCGGCAGGCAAAGGTTCACCGGATCGCGTCAGCGTTGCGCGCGGCACGTTGAGCGTGCTGCGCGCTTCGGCGGCCGAGGCCCCGACGGTGGTGGCGATCGACGACATCCAGTGGCTCGACGCACCCTCGGCCGACGTGATGCGCTTCGTCGTGCATCGGCTCACGGACGAGCAGCTCGGGCTCTTGGTGTCGGTGCGTAGCGGTGGAGCAAGCTCCTTGCAGCTCGATCACGCCTTCCCTGGAGCTGGTCTCGTCCGGCTGCGGCTCGAGTCGCTCCCCTTCCAGGAGCTCGAGCAGGTCGTCCGTCTGCATCTGCCGGTCAGCTTCACCCGTCCGACCTGGCGCGCCCTGCACCGGATCTCCGGCGGGAATCCCTTCTTCGCGCTTCAGCTCGCCGAGGCGCTCGAGCGGCGAGGTGAACAGTCGCCGGACGAGGGGCTGCCGATTCCGGAGACGCTCGCGGACGCGATGCGCGATCGGCTCGCGACGCTGTCCCCAAACGCACGCGGGGCGCTCCTACCCGTCGCCGCGCTCGCGCAGCCAACGCTCTCCCTGGTCCAAGCGGGGGCAGCGGACGCCGAAGGCATCGAGGAGGCCGTCGGCGCGGGCGTGCTCCAGATCGACGGCGACCGGCTGCGGTTCGCGCATCCGCTGCTCGGGTCATTCGTGTACGGAGACGCGTCAAAGGAAGGGCGGCGAATGGTTCACGCGCGGCTTGTCCCGCTCGTGGCGGACCCAGAGGAAAACGCTCTGCACCGGGGTCGCGGCACCGTCGAGCCGGACGAGTCGGTAGCCCAGACACTCGAGGCAATGGCTGACGAAGCTGCAAGGCGTGGCCACCCCGAGATCGGAGCCGAGCTCGCGGAGCATTCAGCGCGCCTGACACCGGCGGGGCACCGCGATGCTCGGGCGCGGCGGGTGCGCGAGACAGCGAACCTCCTCTACGCCGCGGGCAACGGCCGTCGGAGTCGCAGCCTGCTCGAGGAGCTCGTCGATGAGCTACCGCCCTCGGAGGAGCGCGCTAAGGCGTTGCGTGTCTTGGGCTGGGTCGTCGACGACGTCCCGCAATGTACGGCGATTCTCGAGGAGGCGCTCAGCGAGGCAGGTGACGATCTTCAGTTGCGGTCGCAGATCCTGTCTCTGCTTGCGACGAAGGAGAGTTGGGGTGGCCACTGGGGCCGCGCCTCCGGCCACCTACGGCAGGCCATCGACCTCGCAGAGCGATCGGGCGGAGGTGCGTCGCTCGCGACAGCCCGCGCACGTCTCGCCTGGGTCGACTTGGGGCCGGGCAGTCGCGAAGCGATCGAGACCGCCGTTGAGCTCGAGCGGTCGCTCCGCGACCTCCTGCCGTTCCGCGAGAGCCCGAGCTACCTGCTGGGAATCATCTTTGTTTCGCTCGACCGGCTCGACGAGGCCCGGAGGCACCTCGAGGAGTCTTACGAGCGGGGGGTCGCGCTCGGTGACTCCAATCGGTTGCTTCATCTCGGGTGGCTCGCCGAGGTCGAGCTCCGAGCCGGGAGATGGGAGCAGGCGCTCGCATATGCGCTGACTTGCGAGGCGCTTGGGCGCCAGATCGGCGTCACCGATGCGGAGGCGTGGGCGGCCTCAATCCGAGCGCTAGTAGAAGCACACCTCGGAAACATCGAGGCCGCGGTCGACGCCGGAGAGCGGGGGCTGCGGCTCTCGCGCGCGGTGGGACTGCATTGGACTGTCACGCGGACCGAACTTGCGCTCGGCTTCCTCTACCTATCCGCCGGTCGGGAGCACGCCGCTCTTGATCACATGCTTCCGCTGCTCCAGGAGAGGGTGGGAGTCAGCTTGCACCCGAGCCTGATGGTTCGGACCCTCTCGAACACCATCGAAGCGCTCCTCGGCCCCAGTGAGCGCACGCAAGCCGAGGCCCTCGCCGGACGCCTCGAGGAGCATGCCCGCGTCATGCCCCTGCCGTCGGCGATTGCCGCGGCCGCGCGCTCACGAGCGCTTCTGCTCGCCCAGAGCGGAGACGTCGACCGCGCGCGCGCATCGATCGAAGAGGCACTCGCCGCACACGCGCGACTGCGGGAGCCGCTCGAGCTCGCGCGGACACATCTGGCACAAGGCTCGATCGAGCGTCGCGCGAAGCGGAAAGCCGAGGCACGGGCCGCGCTTCAGCGAGCCGAGGCGATCTTCGCCGAGCTCGGCGCCAGGCTGTGGCTCGAGAAAGCCCGGCGCGAGCTTGCCCGCACCGGACTCACGCGCTCACTGGATCGGGAGCTCACGCCGACGGAGCTGCGCGTGGCCGAGCTCGCAGCCACCGGCAAGCGGAACAAGGAGATCGCAGGGGCACTCTTCGTCAGCGTCAAGTCCGTCGAGGCAAACCTCTCGCGGGCCTATGCGAAGCTCGGGATCCGCTCCCGCGTCGAGCTCGCCTCTCGGCTACCGGAACACGGCAGCTAACACACGCCTAACAACTCGGCGCGAAATCCTTTCGATTCGCGCATGGCGCGCTCACGACCAGCGGGAATAGTCCGAGCAGCGTCCCAAGGAGGTTCTCGGCTGTGAAGAAGACGATCCGACTCGGAGTTCTCACGCTCGTCACGCTCGCCGCGCTGGCGCTCGTGAGTGCCGCTGTCGCCCATCGCGTCGTCCTGATCAAGGGCACCTGGAAGAGCGAGACGCTGACGGGCACATCGGGCAGCGACCTGATCCTCGCCAGGGCCGGCGACGACACCGTCAACGCCGGCGACGGCAACGACCGCGTGCACGGCATGCGGGGCAACGACACCCTCAACGGTGAGGGCGGCAACGACCGCATGCGCGGCGGCGTCGGCAACGACACGCTCAACGGCGGCGAGGGCAACGATGTCCTCCGCGGCCGCTGGGGCGACGACGTGGTAAACGGTGACAACGGCGACGACCGCATCTGGGTCGGCCGCGGCGCAGACACGGAAAACGGCGGTGCCGGCAACGATCGCATGCACGCACTCGCCCGCGACCACCAGGTCGACCACATCGACTGCGGTGAGGGCGATCGCGACGTCGTCTGGCTCAACTCGAAGGAAGCCGACGTCCACGTCAACTGCGAGATTGTCAAGACCGTCGTGACGTCGCACCCCGACGACGGCGAGTAACAAGGCTTCTCTCCCGCACCATCCATCTCCCTCTCTCCGAATGGAGGCCCGCCCGGCTCAGGCGGGCCTCCGTCGTTAACGGCAACTCAACCGCGCTTAATCGGATCTCAAAGCCGTCCTGCGGGCATTGACGTCTGTGCGGGTAGATGCGCCGACTGGGCCTCGTCGCCGCTCTCTCCCTCGCGCTAGTCGCGGGCGCTCGAGCCTCGACCGCGGGTGTGGACGTGCTGGCGAAGATCAAGGTCGGCGCGCAGCCGTGCTCCGTGGCCGTCGCCGACGGCGGCGCGTGGGTGACGCTCTTCGGCGAGGACAAGGTGGTCCGCGTCGATACCGCCACGAACCAGGTCGTGAAGCGGATCGACGTCGACGCCGGACCGTGCGGGATCGTCGCCGGGGCCGGCGCGATCTGGTTCATGAACTACCAGGAAGGCACAGTCCAGCGGGTCGATCCCGCGCGCAATGCCGTCGCCGCGACGATCAAGGTTGGGTTGCAGCCCTACGACGTCGCGTACGGGTTCGGTTCGGTGTGGGTGACGAACTTCGGCGACGGAACCGTCTTCCGGATCAACCCGGTGACGAACCGTGTCGTCGCACGGATCCGGGTCGGCGGCGGACCGGGCGGCCTCGCGATCTCGCGCTCGGCGGTTTGGGTGGGCAACCTCGCGCTGCGCTCGGTGGCGAGGATCAATCCGAGTCGGAACCGCGTCGTGAAGCGAATCCGAGTCGGCGAGAAGCCCGTCTGGCTCGCCGCGAAGGGCTACTCCGTCTTCGTCGCGGTCCAGGGCTCACGGTCGATCGTCCGGATCGACGAGCGCAGGAGCAGGCGAGTGCGCACGATCCGCGGGATGGGACTCCAGCCGGTCGATGCCGGCATCGTCGCCGGCGACCTCTGGGTCCCGAACCTCCGCAGCAACTCGGTCACCCGAGTCGACATCAGGCGCAACCGGGTGAAGGAGACGGTGAAGGTCGGCTCCGGGCCGTTCGTGGTCCCGGACGACGCCGGCGAGCTGTGGGTGGCGAGCTTCCAGGGCGACGACGTCTGGCGCATGCGGCCGCGCTAGTCCAGCACGGGGTGCGGCCGATAGGGCGCCTCGAGCCGAGCGAGCTCCTCCTCCGTCAGCGTCAAGTCGAACGCGGCGAGGGCATCCTCCAGATGGCCGAGCTTGGTCGCCCCGACGATCGGCGCCGTCATCGCCGGATTCGTGAGCAGCCACGCGAGTCCGATCTGTGCCGCAGTCACCCCACGCTCGGCGGCGACCTCTCGCACCACGTCGACGACGTCGAAGTCGGCGTCCTCATACATCTCCGCGACGGGATCACTGGTTGCCCTGAGCGTCACCCGCTCACCGCCCCGTTCGCGGTTGCCTGCGATGAGGCCGCGGGCAAGCGGGCTGTACGGAATGACGCCGACCCCCTCATCGACGCAGAGCGGGATCATCTCGCGCTCCTCCTCGCGGTAGACGAGGTTGTAGTGGTTCTGCATCGAGACGAACGTCGTCCCCCCGGCCGCCCGGGCGGTGGACTGCGCCTTCGCGAACTGCCACGCGTACATGCTCGAGGCGCCGATGTAGCGCGCCTTCCCGGCGTTCATGACGTCGTGTAGCGCGGCCATCGTCTCCTCGATCGGCGTCTCGTCGTCCCAGCGGTGGAGCTGATAGAGGTCCACGTAGTCGGTGCCGAGGCGGCTCAGCGAGGCATCGATCGCAGCGAGAACGTGCTTGCGTGAGAGTCCGCCGTCGTTCGGCCCGCTCCCCATCGGGTAGTAGACCTTCGTGGCCAGGACGTAGTCGTCGCGGCTCGAGAAGAGGCGGCCGAGCAGCCGCCCGGTGATCTCCTCGCTCATGCCCTCCGAGTACATGTCGGCGGTGTCGAAGAACGTGACGCCCGCCTCGACGGCGCGCCGGACGATCGGCTCGGCCTCCGCCTCCCCCAGATGCCAGGCACGGGAAGCCGGGTCCCCGTAACTCATCATCCCGAGGCAGACCCGGGAGACCTTCAGGCCCGACGCGCCCAGGCGAACGTATTCCACCTAAGTCCTCGTCTCGCGGTGGACGGCGACGGCCGTGACCACGAGCCCGACGCCGACGACCTCCGTCGCCGTCGGAATCTGCGCGAGCACGACGATCCCGATCACCGTCGCCGTGGCCGGCAGGAGGGAGACGAGCAGCGAGTAGCTCTCCCGGCTCAGCCTCGCCATGGCGAGCTGATCGCAGACGTACGGGATCACGGACGACGTGATCCCCACCCCGATGCCCGCAGCGAGCAGGGCGGGATCGACTAGGGCGGGCAGCGCGTCCCAGAGGCCGATCGGGGTGACGGCCACCATGGCGACGAGCATCGCGCCAGCGAGGCCGTCGATCCCGCTCATCCGAGGACTGCGCGCCACACGATGGGCGAGGACGATGTAGAGCGCAAACAGCGCAGCGTTGGCGAAGGCGAAGGTGACGCCGAGCGGCTCGCCCCCGATGCGGACGTCGGTCAGGAGGTAGACGCCGGCGACCGCAGCGCCCAGGGCAAGCGCGTTCCGAGCCGTCCGCAACCCGACCGCGGCCAACGCGATCACCGGGAGGAACTCGACCGCAGCCACGGTGCCGAGCGGCAGACGGTCGATCGAGACGTAGAAGAAGGCGTTCATGGCCGCGAGTACGACGCCCATGGCGATCGTGGTCCCTGTCAGCGATCGCCACGGCCGCCGCCAGAGCGCGAAGAACGCGGCTGCAGAGACGATCCGCAGCCAGGCGACGCCGAGCGGCTCGACGGCGGCGAAGAGGAGCACGGCAAAGGCCGGGCCGAGATAGTGGAAGACGGCGCTGCCGACGAAGAATGTCTCGGGCGGCGCCCCCGCGGCGATCCGCGAGAACCGCGTCGTCGGCAGCGCGGCTGCGTCGTGCACCTCGAAATGGTCGCCTCGAGCGGACGCTTGTGCCAGACTCAGGCGAAGGCGATCGACCTCATCCGCCTACGAAGCAGAGGAGCTCGCGACCTGTGGCCAACGAAAACCAGATCCTCGACCCGATCAACCGACGACTGCTCGAGGAGCTGCAGGCGGACGCGCGGATCACGATCGCCGAGCTCGGGCGCCGCATCAACCTGTCCGCGCCGGCGGTGACGGAGCGCGTTCAGCGTCTCGAGCGCGCCGGGGTGATCACCGGCTATCGGGCCGAAGTCGATCCGAAGGCGGTCGGCTTTCCGATCGCGGCGGTGGTGCGGATCCGTCCGACCACCCGGTACCTGCAGAAGATTCCGGAGCTGGCGCGTGAGATTCCGGAAGTGGTCGACTGCTATCGCATCACCGGCGAGGACTGCTTCTTCGTGAAGTTGCACCTCCGCTCGATGGACGACCTGGAGGGAATCCTCGACCGCTTCCTCGTCTTCGGCCAGACGACGACGTCGATCGTCCACTCCTCGCCGGTCTCGGGGCGCTCCTTGCCTCTGTCTTAGGTACCCCAGCCCTCGTGCGGCGGGTGCGTTCCGTCCTCCCGATGCCACGTCTCGCGCAGCTCCTCGCAGCGTCCGTCGGGCGCAAAGCGGAGGAAGAGGATCCCCGGCAGCGTGCGTTCGCCCGCCTCGGCGTCGACGTAGTTCGTCCACCACTCGACGGCAACGCGGTTGCCTTCGACGATCGGCCGTCCGATCAGCACGCGGATGTTCGACTGCCTCGACGTGGCGCCCGTCCAGTACTCGCGGATGCCGGCGGTGCCGACGTGCGGCTCGCGAAACGGGCTCGAGCGGTAGACGGCGTCCTCGGCGAAGAGAGCGGCCGCGGCGTCGGCGTCGGCCGCCTCCCAGGCGCGCCGGTACCCCTCCAGCCACCCAGTGATGTCACTCACGCCGAGCGAACCCATATCAGGGATGGTCGCACGCCCGCGCGTAGCCGATGTTCAGCTCAGAAACGCGGCGTTTGCGGCACGCCCTTCGATCACCAGGAGGTGACACTGCGTGCTGCAGATCCGTCAGATTCGCCGGCAAGACGGCCAGACGATGGCCGAGTACGGCGTTGTCCTGGCTGTGATCACCGCTGCGGCGCTGGGCGCACTCACGCTTCTCTCGACGAACGTCGGAGCAGCGCTGGCCCGAGTCGCGGGGTTGGTCGGCGTCGGCAACGGCTGAGCTCGCGTCCCTGCGCCGAGGGATGGACCTCCTCGGCGCAGGGGCCGATGTACCACCCGTAGGTAAATAGGCGGACGCGGCCTACGCCCAGGCAGTTCAGGAGGTGAGAGGCGTGAGCAAGCAGACCGCCTCGAAGACGAGCGGCCCGGCACTCGGTCTCTACCGACCCTCGTTTCCGGCGCTTCGTGCCGCCCGGAAACCTCAGGGGCCGGATCCGTCACGGGCCTTCAAGACGCTCGTCGCACTGAAGAAGCGCTAGCTCGATGAAGACCGACCGTCTGCGGCTGCGATCGGCCGCGTGTGGAGTGCTCGCGGGGCTGATCGTGGCCGCACCTGCGGCTGCGCGTCCGTCGGGCGGATCGGCCGAGCTGATCGTCGGCTTCCGCGACGGCGTCTCGCAGGCGGAGCAGGCGCGCGCTCTTGCGCCGTGGTCCGGGCGCGTCCAGAAGCGCTGGAGCCGGATCGACGGCGTGCTGGCTTCGGTACCGGCATCGAAGCGTGCAGAGGCGCTGCGCGAGCTGGCGCGTGACCCGCGCGTCGAGTACGCCGAGCCGAACTACGTGCTGCGCGTGGCAACGTCGGATCCCGATTTCGATCGACTCTGGGGTCTCGGGAAGATCGGCGCGCCCGCCGCCTGGGGCGTCACGACCGGCAGTCCGGGGGTCGTCGTCGGCGTAATCGACAGCGGCGTCGACTTCTCCCACCACGACCTGGCAGGCGCGCGCTGGACGAACCCGCCGGAGAGTTGCGACGCCTGCCGCTCGAACGGCGTCGACGACGACCACAACGGCTACGTCGACGACTGGCGCGGCTGGGATTTCGCGAACGGCGACAACGACCCGTTTGACGACAACGGCCACGGGACGCACGTCGCGGGGACGATCGGCGCGGTCGGCGACAACGGCGTCGGCGTCACCGGCGTCAACCAGCACGTGAGCCTGATGGGCCTCAAGTTCATCGGGGCGAACGGCGAGGGCACGGCTGCCGACGCGGTCAGCGCGATCCTCTACGCGTCCACGATGGGCGCCGACGTCACGAACAACTCCTACGGCGGCGACGGCTTCTCCCAGGCGATGCTCGACGCGATCCGCACGGCGGACTCGCGCGGCTCGCTCTTCGTCGCAGCGGCCGGGAACAGCTTCTCGGACAACGATCTCGACCCCGTGTATCCGGCGGGGTACGACGTGCCGAACGTCGTCTCGGTTGCGGCCTCGAACGAGAACGACGATCTGGCGTGGTTCTCGAATGGCGGCGCCGAGTCCGTGGATCTCGCTGCGCCGGGCGTCGACATCTACTCGACCTGGCCCGGCGGCGGCTATCGGCTTGAGTCGGGGACGTCGATGGCCGCGCCGCATGTCGCCGGAGCCGCGGCGTTGGCCAAGGCGGCGTTTCCGGCGGCGACGGACGTCGGGCTGAAGGCGCTGCTGCTGCGCTCGGTCGATCCGGTGCCCTGGCTCCAGGGGGTGGTTCGGACGACGGGGAGGCTCAATGTCAACGCCGCCGTGCACTGCGCGAGCCGACCGCGGATGTGGGTCGAGGAGCCCGCGGCGGGGTTCGAGGTGCGGGCGGGCGAAGAGCTCGCGATCAAGCTGATCGCGACCGCGTGCGCCGAGGCAGGCGGCGCCTCGGCGCACGTCGAGGTCAACGGTCTCCCCGTCGAGCTGACGGCGCGAGGCGACGGCGTCTACACCGGCACCTACACGCCGAATGCGGCCGCGGGCTTGACGGTCGTGGCGACGGCGGCGGCGGGCGGCGAGACGGACGTTCAGCGCGTGGCGGGAATGGCCGTCCAGCACCAGTCGATCGTGCCCGGTGGCCCGCCCGTGACCGTCACGATCGCGAGTCCTGGCGAGAACGCAATGCTGAGCTTCCAGGGCTACGGCGGCCGGCGGATCGCGCTGAAGGTCTCCGACGTTTCGGTCGGCTCATCCCCGTGCTGCTCGGTGCTGGTCTCGTTCCTCGGCGCCGGCGGCCCGCAGTGGCTCTCACCCGTGCCCTTCGGCCGCAACGGCGGCTTCATCGACACGAAGACGCTGCCGCAGGACGGGATCTACAAGATCGTCGTCGACCCGCAGGGGTCCGACGTCGGATCGTTGACGCTGACGCTCTACGACGTCCCTCCCGATGCCACGGCGCCAATCACGGCCGGTGGTCCGTCTGTGACGGTGACCACGGGCCCGGTGCCCGGCCAGAACGCGGTCCTCTCCTTCCACGGTCTGGCCGGGCAGCGGGTCAGCCTCAAGGTGAGCAACGTGGCGATGGGGACATCGCCGTGCTGCACGGGCTACGTGTCGATTCCGGGAGTGTTTCCAGGCGCGCTGTTCGGCAGCAACGGCGTCTTCGTGGACACGAAGGTGCTGCCGACGACCGGGACCTACAGCGTCGTCGTCGACCCGCAGGGAATGGAGACGGGGTCGGCAACGGTGACGCTGTATGACGTGCCGCCGGATGTGTCGGTGCCGTTGAGCGGCCCGACGACGCTCTCGGCCGGCTCGGTGCCGGGCCAGAATGCGGTCGCGACGTTCTCAGGCGTTGCCGGCCAGCGTGTCCTGGTGCGCGCGACGAACGTCACCGTGGGCACGTCGACATGCTGCTCGCTGAAGCTGTCGATCCCGGGCGCGACGCCGCAGCCGGTGCTGATGGGCCGTAACGGTGGCGTACTGGACACGGTTCGGCTGCCGTCGACACGGTCGTATTCGGTGTTGGTCGACCCGCAAGGCATGGACGCGGGCTCAGTGACGCTGCAGCTGTACGACGTCCCGCCGGACGTGACGGGCCCGCTGGCCTTCGGCTCGCCGACGAGCGTGACGACGACGGCACCGGGCCAGAATGGAGCGCTGACCTTCACCGGCGTCGCCGGCCAGCGGGTGAGCCTGAAACTGAGCAGCGTGACGATCGGCACTTCGACCTGCTGCTCAGCGAAGGTCAGCCTCTTGAAGCCCGACGGCTCAAGCCTGGTCGGCGGAACGCTGTTCGGCACAACGGGCGGCTTCGTCGACACGAAGGTCCTGCCGGTCAACGGGACGTACACGGTCGTCGTCGACCCGCAGGGCATGGACACCGGCAGCGCGACAGCGACGCTCTACGACGTCCCGCCGGACGTAAGGGGCTCGCTGACAGTCGGCGATCCGAGTGTCAACGTGTCGCTCGGAACGCCGGGTCAGAACGCGACGCTGACCTTCTCCGGTACGGCCGGCCAGCGAGTCACCGTGCGAGCCTCGAACGTCACGATCGGGACGTCCACGTGCTGCACGTTCGTCCTGTCGATCAAGAGGCCGGACGGCGTCGTGATCGGGTCAACGCTCTTCGGGACGAACGGCGGCGGATTGTCGGCGACGTTGCCCGCGACGGGCTCGTACTCGGTTCTGATGGATCCGCAGGCAGCCGCTTCAGGCGGTGCTACCCTCGGCCTCGCCTAGCTGCCTGTCGGTTTCGATCACGCGCCACGTCATGTAGTCACGCTCTGTCGTCCCGTCTCCGATAACAAGCACCCGCGCGCGCTTGTCAGCTGGGTCCTCCACGACCGAAACCTCTTTGATCTCAGCGACGTCGGTGATCATCCGAGCACAGAAGCGGCCCATGTAGACCTTGCCTTTGATGTGCTCGCAGTCTTCATAGAGGGCGTCACAAATGGAGCACTTGCTGCTCTTGATCACGACTCCGGCGCTCATGAACATTTGCGGAGGAAAGAGCAGACCCTCGAGTAGCTCCAAGCGACTCGCGTAGCCCATAAGCGGTGCAGCCAGGTCGTGAGCGCGAATCGCCGCGCGGGCTTGGTCCTGAGCATCAATCAAATGGCCCCAAGCCTTGTCCGCCTGATCGTCCCTCAAAAGCGACCCACATCAACAGCTCGCTGCGCAGCGACGCCGTGAGACACTCGAAGCTAAGGAACCCATTCGCCAGGTCTGCGGAGGCTGACGCGATAGCGTGGTCCTTGAGCGTGGAGGCTTCGTCGCGAAGAACGTCCAGCTGTGCGCTGCCTCGACTTGGTACTGCCGAGCTCGCGTCGCATAGCAGAACCGCTTGCACTTGTCGGTGATCGATTGGACCTTCTCCCGAAATCCTGGAGCACGCTCACGTTCGAGCGGTATCTCGGACGATGTCTACGATCGTGTGGACTCCCGCGGGAGGCCCCTCGTATCGAATACGCCGGTACTTGCGGTCTGGCTCCTCCTCGACGACGACATCGAGTCGGACCTTGCGCTCGCCCGTGATGCCCTTGAAGAAAGTCGGTGACGTAGTTCGCGACCACTCCGAGGGCAAGTGAGACACCATCGGGATCCTCACTGAGGAGAAGGCTTCCGACGAAGATCGTCGGTAACAGCAGGTCGAACGCGCTTTCGGAGACTTCGGGGAACGTCTCATCCGGCGGCTCGACCGGGGTAGCGTCAACCCCTGCTGCCCTCCACAGCTTCCGCAAGGTGGAGGCGTGGGACTCGTGGAGAAGCTCATCACGAGGTTCGGCAGTCTCGAAGTAACGGGTGATCAGAGCTAGATCGCTCGGTGCTACGCAATCAAGCTCCGTGGCGCGGCGCACAACGTTGATGTAGTCCGAAGCTACGACCGCCATGGATTTTTCTCTAGCTAATCGCCCAGGTGTCGCCGGCGTGGAGGAGCTTGCCGAGCTCGCCATCGCCTAGCTCGCGGCGCGTCGTTTCGATCTGCTCCGCCATCAGGGCGTCGTAGACCGGGCGCTCGACGGCTCGGAAGACGCCGATCGGCGTCGGGCCGTGCGGTGTGTGCGACAGGCGTGAGAGTGCATAGGCCAAAGACGAGTGCTCCGCGTGCTCGTCGTGCACGACCAGGCCCTCGTCGCTGACGGCGTCCACAATCTCCATCGCGCCGTCCGGGCGCTGCACCACTCCCCGCTTGCCGTTCTCGCCGAAGCGGATCGGTTGGCCGTGCTCGAGCAGAATGCGGTTCTCTTTCTGCTCCTTGACCGCGTCGAAGGCGCCGTCGTTGTAGACGTTGCAGTTCTGGTAGATCTCGACGAAGGCCGACCCCGGGTGCGCGGCGGCTCGCCGCAGCACCTCGGTCAGGTGCTTCTTGTCGGTGTCGATCGAGCGCGCGACGAATGTCGCCTCCGCGCCCAGCGCCAGAGAAACTGGGTTGAACGGGTAGTCCGTCGAGCCGAAGGGCGTGGTCTTGTTCTTCGTCCCTAGTGGGCTCGTCGGCGAGTACTGCCCCTTCGTCAGCCCGTAGATCTGGTTGTTGAAGAGCAGGATCTTGATGTTCACGTTGCGGCGCAGCGCGTGGATCAGGTGATTGCCGCCGATCGAGAGCGCGTCGCCGTCCCCGGTCACGACCCACACGCTCAAATCGGGCCGCGACGTCGAGAGCCCCGTCGCGATCGCCGGCGCTCGCCCGTGGATCGAGTGCATCCCGTAGGTCTGCATGTAGTACGGGAAGCGCGCGGCGCAGCCGATCCCCGAGACGAACACGATCCGCTCGCGCGGGACACCGAGCTCCGGCATGAAACCCTGCATCGCCGCGAGGATCGCGTAGTCGCCGCAGCCCGGGCACCAGCGGACCTCCTGGTCGGACTTGAAGTCCTTCGCGGTCAGCTGCACCAACGGCTTGCCGCCATTCCCGTCGCTCATGGCCGCAGCCCCCACGTTCGACCGTGTCGACCGGTCATTTCAGACGGCCGCACGGGCAAAGCCCGCACGGCCTGAATGAGACATCGCAAGCGACGTCTCACAGCATCCCCTCGATCGCGTCGGCCAGCTCAGAACTGCGGAACGGCAGCCCGCGGACTCGGTTGTAACCCACCGCGTCGACCAGGAACTCCGCGCGCACGAGCTTGAGCAGCTGCCCGAGGTTCATCTCCGGGACCAGCACCTTGTCGTAGCTGCGCAGAACATCGCCGGTGTTGCGCGGAAGCGGGTTCAGGTAGTGCAGGTGCGCCTGCGCGACCTTGCCGCCCCCATGCCGCACACGCCGCACCGCGGCCGCGATCGGGCCGTAGGTCCCGCCCCATCCCAGGACGAGCAGATCGGCACCCTCCTGATGGTCGACCTCGAGCTCGGGGATGTCCGCCGCGATTCCCGCGACCTTCTGTGCGCGCACGCGAACCATGTAGTCGTGGTTGTCGGGGTCGTAGGAGACATTGCCCGTCCCGTCCGCCTTCTCCAGACCGCCGATCCGGTGCTCGAGACCAGGCGTGCCCGGAATCGCCCACGGCCGAGCCAGCGTTTCGGTGTCGCGCAGGTACGGCATGAACTCGCCCTCGTGGTTCGGCCGGTCGGCGAACTCCACCGGGATCTCAGGCAGCGAGTCGACGTCAGGGATCAGCCACGGCTCGGACCCGTTCGCCAGGTACGCGTCGGAGAGCAGGAAGACCGGCGTCCGGTACTTGAGCGCGATCCGGGCCGCCTCGATCGCCGCGTCGAAGCAGCCGCCGGGCGTCGAGGCCGCGATCACCGGCACCGGCGACTCCGCATTCCGCCCCCACATCGCGAGCAGCAGGTCGGCCTGCTCCGGCTTCGTCGGCATGCCGGTCGACGGGCCCGCGCGCTGGATGTCGAGGATCAGGAGAGGCAGCTCCAACGTCACCGCCAGCCCGATCGTCTCCATCTTCAGCACGACCCCAGGACCGCTCGACGTACAGACCCCAAGCGCCCCGCCGAAGGACGCGCCCAACGCAGCACCCACAGCGGCAATCTCGTCCTCGGCCTGGAACGTGCGGATGCCGAATTCCTTGCGGCGCGAGAGGTCCTCGAGGATCTCCGAGGCAGGCGTGATCGGGTAGGCGCCGAGGAACACCGGCAGCCCGCTCTTCACGCTCGCCGCGATCAACCCGAGCGCCAGCGCCTGATTGCCGCGGATGTTCCTGTACGTGCCGGGCGGCAGGTCGGCGGGTGCAACCTCGTAGGTGACACGGAAGTCCTCGCTCGTCTCGCCGTAGGCCCACCCGGCTTTGAAGGCCGTGATGTTCGCCTCGGCAATCGTCGGCTGCTTGGCGAACTTCTTCTCCAGGAACTCGAGCGTCCCCTTCTTCGGCCGGTGGTAGAGCCACGACATCAGCCCGAGCGCGAACATGTTCTTCGAGCGCTCGGCCTCGCGCTTCGTGATGTCGACCTCCTTGAGCGCCTCCAGCGTGAGCGACGTCAGCGGCACCTCGTGGACGTGGAACTCGTCGAGCGAGCCGTCGTCGAGGGGGTTTGCCGTGTAGCCGGCCTTCTCCAGATTGCGGTCGGTGAAGGCGTCGCGGTTGACGATCAACGTCCCGCCCTTCGGCAGGTCGCGGATGTTCATCCGCAGCGCGGCGGGGTTCATCGCCACGAGCACGTTGGGCTGGTCGCCAGGCGTGAGGATGTCGTGGTCGGAGAAGTGGATCTGGAAGCCCGAGACGCCGGGCAGCGACCCGGCCGGCGCGCGGATCTCCGCCGGGAAGTCGGGCAGCGTCGAGAGGTCGTTGCCGAGGATCGCAGTCTCCGCCGTGAACCGTCCCCCGGTCAGCTGCATTCCGTCGCCCGAGTCGCCGGCGAACCGGATCACGACCTGGTCAAGCTGTTCGACGGGCTTACTCATCCCCGTCTTCTCAGGCTAGCTGGATACGGCGCCGCCTGGGGAGCGGGCGCCGCGTTGATACGCGACGCCCGCTGGATCGAGCTACGGCACGATCCGCCAGACCGCCCCGTTGCCCGAGGAGGCTCCGTTGACGGCGACGTAGAGAGCGCCTTCAGCTCCGACGATCAGGCCGGTTGCGCGCGGAAGACCGCCGGCCACGAGCGTCGAGGATGCGCCGCCGCCCGGCGGCACCTTCCAGATCGCGCCCGGGCCCGCAAACGGGAACGGGACGCCCGGGATCGCCGCTGCATGTTGGAGCGCGTACAGCGATCCGTCGGCGCCGAACGCCAGGTCAGTGAGCTGGGTCAAGCCCGTTGCGTACGGCGTCGGCGCCTGACCGGGGACGACCCGATACACGCTCGCTGTTCCGGCTGTGAAGGGGAAGCCCGTCAGCGTCGACACGTAGTAGGCGCCGTCCGGCCCGAAGACCACGTCGGTCGGGACGCCGTCGCGCAGACCGAACGGGCCAGGGATCCTCGGGAACGTCGCCACGGTCGACACCGATCCGTTCGCCGCGACATCGAGCAGCGAGTTACCGCCGGCGTCGGTGATGAGGCGGTGGCCCGGCAGGGCGAGCAACCCGAAGGGATTGCTGTCGATTTGGGCGCCGTCGGGGTTGACGGAGTGCTCGTAGCCGGCAACGTCCACGAGCTGCTTCGCATGGCCCGAGCCGGACACCTTCATGAGATATCCGAAACCGAGGCCATCGAGAAGGGCGCCCGTCGCAGGGTTCCCTCGGTCGCAACTGCAGCCGATGGCCACGAAGAGACCTCCGCGGCCCTGGAACGAGAGGTGCTGCGGGCCTGCAGCCGTATCGCCCGCCGGCTGTATTGCCAGAGACGGTAGTCCCGTCGCGATCCGCTCCTGGGTACCCCGCCAAAGGCGGGAGATCGCCCCGGTGGCGCCATAGCAACGCGTCCCTGGACTGTCTGGAAGCGGAACGCAGACTCCTGGTCCCCCTCTTCCAGCCTCGGCCACATACAGGCCGCCTTCGGGGCCGAACGCAAGCCCTCGAGGGTTGTCGAGCCCGGTCATGACGGGCTCGGGCGCCGCGGCTTGTCCAGCCGCGGGTATCGCGAACGCCGCAGCGGCGAGCGCGACAAACATGAATCTACGCATGCTGTCTCTCCCTGTTCGCTGTCCCCCCGGACAGCCCAGGATCCTACGTCAGGCTGAGCAAAACCTCAATAACCCGCAGGTGTCAGCTGGAGATCAGCCGATCAGCTCGGCGAAGCGGGGGTCGGCGCGGATCGGATCGAGATCGCTGTCGGTGCGCGCGAGCTCGACAGCGCTCGGGTCGGCCCCGATCGCCTCACGCAGGTGCTCGAACGCATCGTCCGTGCGCCCGAGCAGCGCCTCGTTGCACGCGATGTTGTAGACGATGCCGGCCCTGTTCGGGAAGCCGCTCTCCAGGAGCTCGCGATAGATCTCGATCGACCGCTCGTAGTCCTTGTTGCTGTAGGCCTCGAACGCGACGGAGAACTCCTCCGGGAGCGCGAAGAACGCCTCGCCCGGCTTCCCGCCGATCGCCAACACGATCGTCCCGGGCTCCTCGGCGACGGCGCCGCGCTTCGCAGCGGGGTCGCCCACGAAGACGACGGTTCCGCCCGGCGCTTCGATGCTCTCGCCGTTGACGGTGAAGGTCGCCCGCCCGGCGACGACGACGTACAGCTCCTCCTGGTGGGACTGCCCGATGCGGAAGCCCGTCTCGTCGTGCTCGCTGATCAGCTTGCCGCTATCCGCGCGATACGCGCTCGTGCCGAATGCCTGGATGCCGAAGTGACGGCGGACGTTGATCTGCACACGGCCGTCGCTCTCGGTGCCCTCCAGGTCCTGGAGCCTGCCGACCTCGAATGTCTTGGTGACGGTTGCCATTCCTTCTCTCCCTTCGACGAGTTATCTCTAGATCGAAATACTAAGGAGCAACTAGCTCAACCAGCTCCTGCGGAAAGTGCTCCTGGAGCTCGAGGGCTCCTAGCCGCCCAGGACGCCCGTGTACCAGGTCTTGCGCACCGCGCGCGCTTTGCCCTGGAAGAGGCTGCACCTGCCGGGGTTGCCGATCGAGACCTGCGTAGTGCCGACGAGCGCGGCGCCCGGCTCCTGCTGGCGCTCGATCATTCGCGCCGTGATCAGCACGAGAGCCGTCAGCCGCCGCCCGCCACAGCGAAGGCCAGTTGCCACGGGCCGGCTGCCGGAGTAGGCGGGGGTGCTCGTCGACGTGAGCCTGAACTTGAGCCGCCGCCCGCCGACCGTGGTTACCACGGTGGGGACCGTGCACTGCGCGAGGTTGCAGACGGGCGCGAAGGTCGCCCGGCGCGGAACAAGCTTCATCACCGCCGATCGAACCGGGCCACGCGGGCCGACGTACGTCAACCGGGTCTGCGAGAGATCCCAGGTTCCGGCGGGCGGCGTCGGCGGGTTCTTCGCGTTCGCCGCCACGACGGCCAGCGCCGCCAGCACGACCACGACGATCGGGATCGAGCGCCTCACGGCGCAGAAAGTGTAGACCTTTTCTCGTATGCCGCTTCCGGCTAAGACGCGCATGGGCGCCGTCGAGCTCAGCGTCGCCGATCTCGACCGCTCGCTCGACTACTACGGCACGCAGATCGGGCTCGACGTGCTGGCCCGGGACAACGGCCGGGCCTCGCTCGGCGGACAAGGCGGTTCGGAGCTGCTCTCGCTCGTCGAAGAGCTCGACGCGCGCCCGGCTGACGGCTACACCGGGCTCTACCACTTCGCCCTGCTGCTCCCTGAGCGTCGGGAGCTCGCGCGTTGGCTCGCGCACGCGGCGCGAGACCGCGTCGAGCTGACCGGCCTCTCCGACCACTACTTCAGCGAGGCGATCTACCTCCGCGACCCCGACCACCACCGGATCGAGATCTACGCCGACCGCCCCAGAGACGTCTGGGAGGGGCAGGTGATGGAGCGGATGACGACGATGCCGCTGAACGTCGAAGACCTCCTCGGCGGGCTCGACGATCCTGCAACCGAGCCGTTCGAGGGCATGCCTGCCGGGACGACGATGGGCCATGTCCACCTCCGAGTCTCGGAGATCCCGGGAACGATTCGCTTCTACCGCGACGTCCTCGGGTTCGACCTCACGGCCGCGGTCGGGCCACAGGCGGCGTTCTTTTCGGCCGGCGGCTACCACCACCACGTCGGCGCCAACGTCTGGGAGAGCGCGGGCGCGCCGCCCGCGCCGGAGGGGACGGCGAGGCTGCGGCACGCGACGATCGTCCTCCCCGACGAGGACGCGCGCGAGGAGGTCGTCCAACGCGTCGAGGTGGTCGACGACACTGCCGCGGGTCCCGTCGTCCACGACCCATCGGGTAACCGCCTGCTGCTGACGTAAGGTTCTCGCCGTGGTCGAGGACCTCGTCCGCGCGCGGGGGCCGTTCTCGCTGCGCCAGTCCGCACGCCTCGCCGGCGACGCAACGCGCCGGTGGAACGGGCGCATCCTCGTGTGCCTCTTCGAGGTCGACGGCAGGCTCGAGCGCGCCGCGTGCTGGCAGGAGACGGACGGCACGATCCAGCTCCGCGCCGTCGGCGAAGAGGGTCTCCAGCGGCTGCGGTCGGTGCTGCCGCTCGAGGCCGATCATTCCGAGTTCCTGCGGCGCTTCGCCGACGACGAGCTGCTCGGACGCACGCTCAAGGAACTGCGTGGAAAGCGCCCGCTGAGGCTTGGCTCAGTGACCCAGTCGCTCGTCCGCGCCGTCTGCGGGCAGCTGATCGAGTCGAGCCGGGCGCGGCGGATCGAGCGCCGCCTGATTCGCGCAACGTGCCCGACGGACGGCCTGCTCCACGCACCGCCGTCACCCGCCGCCTTCGCCGGTTTCGCACCACCCGAGCTCCTACGCTTCGACCTCTCCGCCCGGAAGGCGGCGACGATCGTCCGTCTCTGCCGCACGCTGGATCTCGAGCGCCTGCGCGACGTCGCGCCGGCCGGTGTCGCCAAGCGCCTGCAGCGAGAGCGAGGGCTCGGCCCGTGGTCGGTCGGCGTGATCGGCATCGAGGGACTCGGCTGCTACGACTTCGGCCTCGTCGGAGACCTCGGCCTGATCAAGCTGTGCTCAGCGCTGCTCGGCCGGCGCGCCGAGCCTGAAGACACCGCCGAGCTGCTCGCGCGTTACGGCGAGTGGCAGGGCCTCGCGAGCACCTACCTCCTCGCCGGCTTCGGCCGCCGGCTGCTCCCGGTTCGCTACGAACGCGCGCCGATCGCCGCGTGAGTCCCAGCGTGCTGTGCTCCACGGGAGTGCTGACGCGCGATCCCGACGGCACTGACCACAAGCAGATCCTCGAGCACGGCGGCAAGCTTGGAACCTCCGCGCTCGAGCTCGCCGTCTACGAAGCGTGGTACGGGCATCTCGACGAAGTGGTCGAGGACCTCCGGGGCTCGAGCTTCTCCTTCCCGGTCGTCCACGCGAAGAAGGGATCGCGTCGGGGCTCGGGAGCGACGACGCGGACGAGATCGACGACGCGCACCAGAAGCTCGAGGTGAACTGCCGCACCGCCGCGGCGCTCGGGGCGAAGACGCTCGTTCTCCACCTGTGGGAGCTGCCCAACGGCGACGAGCAGATCGAGCGCAACCTGGAGGAGTTGCCGTCCTGCCTGGACACGGCGGACGCGTACAACGTCTCCCTCGCGGTCGAGACGATCGTCGGGAGCTCCGGGACCTCGCTCGCGAACCTGCGCCTCGCGCTCGAGCGAGATCCGCGCTGCGGCGCGACGCTCGACACCGGGTTCCTCGCCTTCCACGGCCAGCTGGCGGAGAGCATCTCCGCCGAGTGGCTGTGGACGGACAAGCGGGTTCGCCACGTGCACATCAAGGACTTCGACGGGCGGCTTCGTGCAGGCGGCCGGCGCCGCTACCTCCTGCCGGGCGAAGGCGCACTCGACCTCAACGCTTTTCTTGGCGGGCTGGTCGAGCGCGGCTACGGCGGCGCGATCACGGTGGAGGCCTCCGCGCTGTCGGCCGACGGCGAACTCGACGAGGCGCGGCTCGAGCAGATCGCCGGCGTCGTCCGAGAGCTCACAGGCTCGTAAACTCGCCGCATGGCCGTCGACGAGCGCCGCATCGCGATTCTCGGCGCCGGCAAGATCGGCGAGGCGCTGATCGCAGGGCTGCTCAGCACGGGGTGGCGGACGCCGGACGAGCTCGTCGCGACGGTTCGCCGCGAGGAGCGCGCGCAGGAGTTGACGGAGCGCCACAGCATCCGCGCGACGACGTCGAATCCAGAGGCGGTCAACGGCGCGGCCCTGATCGTGATCGCCGTCAAGCCGCAGGACTTCGACACTCTGCTCGGCGAGATCGGCGGGATCCTCTCGCCCGAGCAGACCGTGCTCTCGATCGCCGCGGCCGTTCCGACCACTGCGATCGAGGAGCGCATCGCTCCGGGCGTGCCCGTGCTGCGCGCGATGCCGAATACGCCGGCGACGGTGCACGAGGGAGTCGCGGGGCTGTGTGCCGGCGCACATGCCGCCGACGAGCACCTCGCCATGGCCGAGGACGTGCTCCAGCACGTCGGGCGCGTGGTCCGCGTACCGGAGCGCTACATGGACGCGGTGACGGCGGTCTCGGGCTCCGGGCCGGCGTACTTCGCTCTCCTCGCTGAGGCGATGATCGAGGCGGGAATCCTCCTCGGGCTGTCGCGCGAGGACACGACCGAGCTCGTGGTTCAGACCATGTTCGGCACGGCGAAGCTGCTGCGCGACGAGAAGATGCACCCCGTCGAGCTCCGGGAGATGGTGACCTCGCCGGGCGGAACGACGATCCGCGCGATCCGGGAGCTCGAGCAGGCAGGCGTGCGCGCGGCCTTCCTGAACGCGATCCAGGCGGCGATGGACCGGGGGCGCGAACTGGCCGCCGGCGAGCAGTGAGCTGAGCTCCGAGGTCGAGATCAGGGTTCTGCCGAGCGCCGACGCCGCCCGGCGCGGTGCCGCCGAGCTGCTGGCCGAGGCCGCCCCGCGTGGCGGACACGTCGCAGTCTCGGGCGGCGCGGCGCCCGGGCCCGCATACGAGGCGGCCGCGAGCGTTCAGCCCGACTGGAGCCGCGTCGAGCTCTGGTTCGCCGACGAGCGCTGCGTGCGGCCCGACGACGAAAACTCGAACTACCGGCTCGTCCGAGAGCGGCTGATCGACCGGCTTGAGCGCGGGCCGGCGGTGGAACACCGCATCCGCGGCGAGCTTCCTGCGGAGCAAGCCGCCGACGGGTACGAGAGCGAGCTACGCGGGGTCGCGCTCGACCTCGTGCTGCTCGGCATGGGAGCCGACGGTCACACGGCGTCGCTCTTCCCGAACGACCGCGCGCTGGAGGAGCGGGAGCGGCGCGCGGTCGCGGTCAGCCGTCCCGACTTCGAGCGCGTCACGATGACGTTGCCCGCCCTGAGCGCATCGGAGGCGGTCGTTTTTCTCGTGGTCGGCCAGGACAAAGCAGACGCGGTGCGGCGCGCATTCGCCGAGGCGCCGAGCCCCGCGACGCCCGCGAGCCTCGTCCGTTCGAGCGGCGGAACGACGTATACGTTTCTAGATAGAGGTGCGGCTTCAGCGCTTGAGCCCTAGACAGACGTTGTCCGATGCGTATAGATACGCCCCGTGAGCACGCCGGCTCCCAAATTGCCGCCAATCCCCGAAGTTCTGACCCTCGACAAGCCCGAGCAACTCAAGGCGCTTGGCCATCCCCTTCGGCTGCGCGTGCTCGAGGCGCTCGGCGAGACGGAGACGCCGATGTCGAACCGCGAGCTGGCGCAGAAGCTCGGCGTCGATCCGGGGCATCTCCACTTCCACGTCCAGATGCTCCTCAAGTGCGGGCTGATTCAGCAGGCGACCACGGGCAAGGGCCGGGAGAAGCCGTATCGCGCTGCGGCGAGGACGCTCAAGGTCGCGCCGGAGCTGGTGCACGCGGGCGCGTCGGACCTGCAGGCGACGGTCGTGGAGGACGTCCAGAAGGGCTGGAACGTCTACGCTGAAGAGGGCCAGTTCCGCTTCGTCCGGATCAACGTCCGCATCTCGCCGGACAAGGCGCTCGAGGTGCTGTCGGATCTCGTCCCGACGTTCGAGGAGCTCGAGGACGAGAGCGAGGAGATGCTGACGGTCACCGCGATCATGCACCCGCGGATCGCCGAACCGCCTGACTCGCCCTAGCTCGGCAGCAGCTCCGAGCTGAGCTCGACGGCCATGCTGCGCCGCGCGGCGAGCGCCTGCAGCACCATGACGGTGTCCGCGACGGGCATGTCTTCGAGGTACTCGTCGCGGGTCTCGAACGACTCGAGCACGCTCTCGACGGCGTAGGTGTAGCCGAGAGTGTCCTCGGCGGCGATCGTCGCGAGCGCGTCTCCGACGTCCTGCGGGAAGTCGTCGCGCGTGCGAATCGAGTCGGCGAGCGCGCGAGCCTCCTCGTTGCGGCCGAGGGTGAGGAGCGCGAGAGTGCCTGCGTAGCGGCCGACGGGGGTCTCGGCTTGGGCGGCGCGTTCGTCGAGAGCCCAGCGGGCCTCTTCCTCGGCGCCGGCCCAATCGTCGGCGAGGATCCGAGCCTTGAGCGCGCCGATCGGCCGGCCCCAGCTCCCGGGCGGTGCGTGCTCGTAGCTCTCGCGGTAGCGGCGCACGGCGCGGTCGAACCACTCCGCCGCCTCGTCGCGGCGGCC
This sequence comes from Gaiellaceae bacterium, assembly GCA_035264165.1. GTDB lineage: Bacteria > Actinomycetota > Thermoleophilia > Gaiellales > Gaiellaceae > JACDAN01. The sequence goes on along the minus strand of DATFQN010000033.1, from coordinate 758 downwards.
GAGCATCACCAGCGCGAGGCCTGCGCCTCCTGCGGCATTGCCGAGCCGGGTCAACTGGCGCTGCCGCTCGTCCGGCCCATCCGGGAGGCGGTTCTCGCCGTCTTCGTAACGCGCTCGCTCGCGCTCGAGCTCGGACTCCCAGTCCACGCGCGGAGGATAGGGTCCCGCTCGTGGCGCGTCAGCTGCGCGAGGTCGTCTACGTCGACGGGGTGCGGACGGCGTTCGGCCGCGCCGGGCCCAAGGGGCTCTTCTGGCGGACGCGGGCCGACGACATGGCCGTCAAGGTCGTTCGCGCGCTCCTGCGACGCAATCCCGAGCTGCCTCCGGAGCGGATCGGCGACGTCATCCTCGCCGCGACGGCGCAGGTCGGCGACCAGGGGCTGACGCTTGGGCGCGACGTCGCGCTGCTGGCGGGGATCCCGCAGAGCGTTCCCGGCTTCGCGTTGGATCGGATGTGCGCCGGCGCGCTGACCGCCGCGACCACGGGCGCGGGCGAGATCGCCATGGGCGCCGCGGATGTCGTCGTCGCCGGCGGCGTCGAGCACATGGGGCATCACCCGATGGGCGCCGAAGTCGACTTCAACCCGCGCTTCGTGGCCGAGCGCCTGGTGGACACCTCCGCGGTGACCATGGGGGCGACGGCGGAGAACCTCCACGACCGGTTTCCGCAGCTGACGAAGGAGGACGCCGATCGCTTCGCGGTGGAGTCGCAGAGGCGAGCGGCCGCGGCGTGGCAGAACGGCGTGATGCGCGAGACG